>CALWGL010000162.1 GCA_944380025.1 uncultured Lachnospiraceae bacterium | reverse complement strand
TTGCACGCCTGCTTACAGGATTTTGCCAGACATCCCTGGCAGAGGTCGGTTACCACATAGCCGGAGGAGATGGGACATTCCTCACAGGCCGAGTTGATCACCTGGACCACATTTTCACTTTCCTTATTGCCCGGGCATTTTCCCTCCGCCAGCCTTACTCTCTGTCTGATAATCTCGCGCTCTTTGTAAATACAGCAGCGGAAACGGGCAGTGGGACCCGGAATCATATCAAAGGGGATATTCTCTTTTTTCTCATCCAGCTCACCGGCAAAAGCCAGCTTCGCCACTTCCGTAAGCACCTCATGCTTGATTCTCAAAATGGTGGCATCATCAGATACTCTAGACATATTCTGTATTTATCCTCTTTCCTGTCGTACAAAAAGCCGGCGTTGAGACGTTCCCAGCGGCCGGCTTTCAGTCCTGTGCGAAAAAGGCTTTCCGCACAATTTACGGCGCCAGCCGCAAAACCGGGACGCCCCTTCGGGCGTCTCCGGCTTTACCCGGCGTAGTTTAATTAGTTATCTCCGTACAGAACCTGCAGCTTCTGCAGATAATCATATCTTTCCTTCGCGTTCTCTTCCGCCTGAGCCTGCAGTCTCGCAGCCTTCTCCTTATCCTTCAGAGCAAGGGAAGCATATCTTACCTCGCCGCCGATGAACTCCTTGAAGTCCTTGGTAGGAGCCTTGCTGTCCACAACGAACTTCTTCTCTGCAGCAGGATTGAAGCGGAACATATGCCAGTATCCGGACTCCACAGCCAGCTTCTCTTCGGTCTGAGCCTTGCTCATGCCCTTCTTGATACCATGGTTGATACAAGGAGCGTAAGCGATGATCAGGGAAGGTCCCGGATAAGCCTCAGCCTCCGCGATGGCCTTTACGGTCTGGTTGTAGTCGGCGCCCATTGCGATCTGAGCCACGTATACGTAGCCATAGCTCATGGCGATGCTTGCCAGATCCTTCTGCTTGGTCTCTTTTCCGCCGGCAGCGAACTGAGCGACCGCGCCGGTAGGAGTAGCCTTGGAAGCCTGTCCGCCGGTGTTGGAGTAAACCTCGGTATTGAATACCATCACGTTGATATCCTGGCCGCTGGCAAGAACATGGTCCACGCCGCCGAAGCCGATATCATAGGCCCATCCGTCTCCGCCGAAGATCCACTGAGACTTCTTGGACAGGAAATCCTTATTCTTCACGATGTCTCTGCATACGTCGCAGTCCTGACCTTCCAGAACGGCAACCAGCTTGTCGGTAGCTGCTCCGTTGGTCACGCCGCTGTTATAGGTATCCAGGTATTCCTGGCAGGCAGCCTTAACCGCATCGTCGGTGGTGTTTGCAAGAACGCTTTCCACCTTCTCCTTCAGTCCGCCTCTCAGAGCGTTCTGAGCAAGCAGCATACCCATACCGAACTCGGCGTTGTCCTCGAACAGGGAGTTATCCCATGCAGGACCTCTGCCGGCCTTGTTCACAGTATAAGGAGTGCTCGGTGAGGAGTTGCCCCAGATGGAGGAGCAGCCGGTCGCGTTGGCAATGTACATCCTGTCGCCGAACAGCTGAGTGATCAGCTTCGCGTAAGGAGTCTCGCCGCAGCCCGCGCATGCGCCGGAGAACTCAAGCAGAGGCTGCTTGAACTGAGATCCCTTAACGGTGGTCTCCTTGAACTTCTCAAGCACTTCAGGCTTCTCAGGAAGGGAACGTCCGTAGGTGAACAGCGCCTCCTTGTCAAGCTGGGTGTCGAGAGGCTGCATGGTAAGAGCCTTCTCGCCCTTCATGCCGGGACATACGTTTGCGCAGGAGCCGCATCCGGTACAGTCAAGAACGGATACGGAAACCGCGAACTTCATGCCGGGCATTCCGGTCATATTCAGAGCAGCGGTTCCTTCCGGAGCCTTTGCAGCCTCTTCCTCGGTCATTACCACAGGGCGGATAACCGCATGAGGACATACATAGGAGCAGAAGTTACACTGGATACACTTCGTGGAATCCCAGGAAGGTACGTTTACGGCGATGCCTCTCTTCTCGTAAGCGGAGCTTCCGGAAGGAGTGGAGCCGTCCACATAATCCTTGAACGCGGATACAGGCAGGGTGTTTCCTTCCTGTGCGCTTACCTTGGTTTGGATGTTGTTGACGAAGTCCACAACGTCCTTTCTTCCCTCGGTAACAACCGCATAATCCAGGCCCTCGTCTTCGCAGTTCTTCCAGCTCTCGGGAACCTCAACCTTCACGATTCCCTTCGCGCCCGCGTCGATGGCTGCCCAGTTCTTCTCAACCACATCCTGGCCCTTGCGTCCGTAGGTCGCCTGAGCGGCAGCCTTCATCAGCTCGTTGGCCTTCTCTGCGGGGATGATGCCCGTCAGGGTGAAGAATGCGGACTGAAGGATGGTGTTGATACGGGTCGGTCCCATACCGGTCTCAATACCGATCTTCACGCCGTCGATGGTGTAGAAGTTGATATTGTGGTCGGCGATGTACTTCTTCATCTGGCCCGGCAGGTGCTTGTCCAGCTCCTCATGCGTCCATGCGCAGTTGAGCAGGAAGGTTCCTCCGTCCACCAGCTCCTGAACCATGTTGTACTTGCGTACATAGGCAGGATTGTGGCAGGCAACGAAGTTGGCCTGACGGATCAGGTATGTGGATTTGATCTTCTTATGTCCGAAACGCAGGTGGGACATGGTCACACCGCCGGACTTCTTGGAATCGTAATCAAAGTATGCCTGTGCATACATGTCGGTGTTGTCGCCGATGATCTTGATGGAGTTCTTGTTCGCTCCGACCGTACCGTCAGCGCCCAGGCCCCAGAACTTGCAGTTCGTGGTTCCTTCGGGAGTGGTAACCAGTTCCGGTCCAAGCTTCAGGGACAGGTTGGTCACATCGTCTTCGATACCGATGGTGAACTTCTGCTTCTCATCGTTGTTGTAAACGGCAACGATCTGCGCGGGAGTGGTGTCCTTGGAACCCAGTCCGTAACGTCCGGTGAAGATCGGAACCGCATCGAACTTGCTGCCCTTCAGAGCTGCGACCACATCCAGGTACAGAGGCTCGCCCTGTGCGCCGGGCTCCTTCGTTCTGTCCAGAACGGTGATCTTCTTCACGGTCTCAGGGATCGCGTCGATCAGGGCCTGTGCGCAGAAAGGTCTGTACAGACGAACCTTCACAACGCCGACCTTGGCGTTCTCGGTCTTAACCAGATAGTCGATGGTCTCTTCGATGGTATCGTTTACGGAACCCATGGCAACGATCACATGCTCGGCGTCAGCGGCTCCGTAGTAGTTGAACAGCTTGTAGTCCGTGCCGATCTTCTCATTCACCTTGTCCATGTACATCTGAACGATGCCGGGAAGAGCGTCATAGTAAGGGTTGCTGGCCTCTCTTGCCTGGAAGAAGATATCCGGGTTCTGAGCGGAGCCTCTCTGGCAGGGATGGTTGGGATTCAGGGCACGCTTACGGAACGCGTCGATAGCGTCCAGATCCGCCATATCCTTCAGATCCTCATAGTCCCAGGTCTCGATCTTCTGGATCTCATGGGAGGTACGGAATCCGTCGAAGAAGTTGATGAACGGAAGGCTTCCCTTGATCGCAGCAAGATGCGCTACGGGAGTCAGGTCCATAACCTCCTGCACGCTGCTTTCGCAGAGCATGGCAACACCGGTCTGACGGCAGGCATATACGTCGGAATGATCTCCGAAAATGCTCAGCGCATGGGAAGCGATCGCTCTTGCGGAAACATTGAACACGCCGGGAAGCTGTTCGCCCGCGATCTTGTAGAGGTTGGGGATCATCAGAAGCAGACCCTGGGACGCCGTGTAGGTGGTCGTCAGAGCGCCTGCTGCCAGGGAACCGTGAACGGCGCCCGCCGCACCGGCTTCGGACTGCATTTCCGTAATCTTTACGGTCTGTCCGAACATGTTCTTTCTGTCTGCTGTCGCCCACTCATCGGTGGCTTCCGCCATCGGGGATGAAGGGGTGATGGGATAGATCGCCGCTACATCGGTAAATGCGTATGACGCATGCGCCGCTGCATGGTTACCATCCATGGTTTTCATTTTCCTTGCCATAAAAACCTTCCTTTCTTATCCTTATAGATAGTCATTTTTTTCAGCCCTTCAGGTTCCCCTTAAGGGCTGTTAAAAATTTATCTTATTGATACTCAATATTATACATCCTGATTCGTCATTATGGGCATACCTTTTTAGTATATCTTTCATATATTTTTTGATATAAAACCTTGCATTCCGCCGCCGGAAAAGCTAATATAAAAGCGGGTTTTGCCGAATTGTTCAGAACGGGATACATTTTGTATACAATGTACAAAATGAAATACATCCCTCTCGTCTTCAGAAAGGAACCTCCGCCCATGAATCTCAACATCCTTCGTTATGCCCTGGAAGTGGAAAAAAGCCGCTCCATCACGGGAGCGGCAAAACAGCTTTTTATCAGCCAGCCGAATCTGAGCCGGGACATCCGGGAGCTGGAAGAAGAGGTGGGCTTCTCCATCTTCACCAGAAGCTCCCGGGGCGTGGTGCCCACGGACAGGGGAAGGGAATTTCTGCGTCTTGCGAAAAAAGCGGTCCAGCAGTATCAGGCCCTGGAGCATTTCTGCGCCAGAGAGGAGCATTCCAGCCTGACGCTCCAGATCTGCGTTCCCGGAGCGGAATACATCCGCACCGCCTTTTCCTCCTTTCTCTCCAGACAGGCGAAAGGAAGGACCCTTTCCGCTGATTACCGGGAAACCGGAACCATGGACGCCATCCAGGCGGTCTGTCAGCGCAGCGTCCCTCTCGCCCTCATCCGCTTTCCGGACCGCTGCGAGCGGGCAGTCCTCTCTTTATTAAAAAGGAAGGAGCTTTCCTGCGAAACCATCTTCCATTTTGAACCGGCCGTTGTCATGTCGGAGCGTCACGCCCTTGCCGCCACCTCCGTTCTTACCGCTGAGATGCTGAGCCGGTCTGTGGAGATCCTCTGTGAGGAGGATTCCCTTGCCGTATATCTGAACGAGCCGCTGCCGGCCGGTCTGTGCGCAAACACCATCCGTCTGCGGGAAAGCGGCAGCCTGTGCTCCCTGCTCTCCCGCATTCCGGGTGCCTTTGCCTTTACTTCCCCCATGCCGGCCCCCGTTCTGAAGGAATACCGCCTGGTCCAGAAAAGATACGCCGCGCAGAAAATGACAGACGCGCTCATCTTCCCGGACGATGCCAGGCTGACCCGGACAGAAAACGCTTTTCTGGATACCGTCCGCCAGACCGCTGCGGAGCTTCCTGTTTTCTGAAGCTCCGCAGCAGGAGCAGGCAGATTTCAGCCTTTCTGAAGCGGCACGCCGCAGGGGCCGGCAGATTTCAGCCTTTCTGAAGCGGCACGCCGCAGGGGCCGGCGGGAGCCGCGTCGAATGCGCGGTCCCTTTTCACATATTCATAGAAGCGGTAGCCTCCGGCCAGATTTCTGCAGGAAAAGCCGTTCTGGGACAGGATGCGGCAGGCAAGGTAGCTTCTCAGCCCGCTCTGGCAGTTCACATAGAGCGTCTTTTTCCGGTCCAGCCCGTCCATATGCTCCCGAAGACTGTCCAATGGAATGTTGACAGCGCCGGGGATATGTCCGTTCCGGTATTCCGCCTCTGTCCGCACATCCAGAAGGATCACATCCTCTCTTTTCGCAAGGTCCTCCGCTTCCTCCCAGTGATACTGCTCCACCAGGCCGCTGCGGACGTTCCCGATCACATATCCGGCCATATTCACCGGATCCTTCGCCGAAGAGTAGGGCGGCGCATAGGCCAGATCCATCTCCTGCAGCTCTTCTCCCGTCAGGCCGGCGCGCATGGCGCAGGCCAGCACGTCGATCCGCTTGTCCGCGCCGTCAAAGCCCACGATCTGCGCGCCGAGGAGCCTTCCTGTGGAACGTTCAAACAGCGTTTTGATGGTCATATTCTGCGCTCCGGGATAATAGCCGGCATGGCTGGGGGAAAAGGTGATCACCCTGTCATAATCCAGGCCGAGCGCTTTGGCCTGCTTTTCATTCACTCCCGTGGACGCGGCGGTCATCTCAAACAGCCTGATGATGGAGGAGCCCTGCGCGCCGTGATAGACGCTGTCTCGCCCGCAGATATGATCCGCCGCGATCCTTCCCTGCCGGTTCGCAGGCCCCGCAAGTGCTGCCAGCGTCTTCTTTCCGGTGATAAAATGACGGATCTCCACCGCGTCTCCCACCGCATAGATGTCCGGATCCGAGGTCTGCATGTATTCGTTGACCACGATCGCGCCCTTCTGTCCAAGCGTAAGTCCGGCCTCCTTTGCCAGGGTCGTTTCCGGAAGGACGCCCGCCGCCATCAGCACGAAATCGGCGCGGATGCTTTCCTTTCGGGCTTCTCCGGCCGCTGCAGCGTCCGTCCCCATGGTCTCCATCCGGACCGTAAGCGCCTCCCCATCCGGAAAAAAGCCCGTCACATTCCGGCTCAGACGCAGATCAAGCCCTTTTCCCCGCAGATATGCGTGCACCTGACAGGCCATGTCATAATCCAGCGGCGGCAGGACCTGGTTTCCGCGCTGCAGAAGGGTGACCGCGATCCCCTCCTTCATCAGGTTTTCCGCCGTCTCCAGCCCGATAAAGCCGCCGCCCACGACCACCGCCCGCTTCGGCTTCTTTTTTTCCAGATAATCCCGGATGGCAAACGTATCCTCCACCGTGCGCAGCGTCATGATGCGGGGATCCCCGATGCCCGGAAGCGCCGGGCGGATCGCCTTCGCGCCGGGAGAAAGCAGAAGTCTGTCATAGCTTTCCACATATTCTTCTCCGGTCTCCAGCTTCCGGATCCGGACGGTCTTTTCCTCCGGATCAATGGAAACCGCCTCGTTTTTTACCCGTACATCGATGCGGAACCTGCCGCCGAAGCTCTCCGGGGTCTGCACGGAAAGCGCGCCCTTTTCCCGGATGACGCCGCCGATGTAATAGGGCAGACCGCAGTTGGCATAGGAAATATAGCCGCTTCGTTCCAGCAGAATGATTTCCGCCGTTTCGTCCAGGCGGCGCAGGCGGGCAGCCGCAGATGCGCCGCCCGCCACTCCGCCGATGATGATCACCTTCATTTTTCAGATTTCCTCCCTGTCAGAATTCCCAGACTCCGTTTCCGGGTCATTTCCCGCCGTCGGGCTCAGCTGCCGGGGCCTTTCCCGCCGGGTTCAGCTGCCGGGCATTTCCCGCCGCCGCAGACTCAGCCCCTGACCATATTTTCCAGCGCCTGCTTCGGCTTCACGCCGACGGAGGACGCCGTCACCTCTCCA
>CALWGL010000161.1 GCA_944380025.1 uncultured Lachnospiraceae bacterium | reverse complement strand
AAAATTATTCCATCAAATTACACTTTTTATTTTCCAATAAATTTACATTTCTTTTTATTGTATTTTTTATCTCAACCGAATATAATAGCACCAAAAGGAGGTGTTTTTCATGGAACTGACTGCAAATTTTCTGACGCGGCTTATTCCGATTTCTCAGTTTAACAAAGGGCAGGCAGCCAAAATTTTTGACCGGCTGCGTTCTGAGCCCGAACTGATCGTTTTAAAGAACAACCAGCCTTCTGCGGTGATCCTCTCCCCTGATGAATATATCCGGCTGGCCGAAATTGAAGAAGATTATAAACTGTTCATGGAAGCCAGACAGCGGCTTGCGGCCAATAAAGATAAAGCCGCCATTCCTGCTGCCGAGGTCATGAAACATTTTGGCATTTCCGATGCCGATCTTGAAGAAGTGGAGGATCCTGAAATCGAATGATCCGGCTCCTTTTTCAACACTTTGAACAAATATTTCTCAAAAACTTCAGTCATTTTCCCTTTTTCACCATCACTAAATCAGCAACTGATTTTTTCTATCAAAATTCACAGAAATTTAATGGCCTCCAGGAGCGTTTTATGGTAAAATGCAACTGTTCATGGCGGCGCAGCATCCTGCCCGCCAAAACCGTGTCAACGATACGAATTCTTAATTATATGGAAGGGGAAAACCATGTTAACGCACGAAGAAATCAGCAGTCTCGACGAGATCCTGAAACGGCATAATTATGACAGTTCGTCCGTCATCGCCGTCATGCAGGACATCCAGAAAAAGTACCGCTATCTTCCGCAGGAAGCGCTTACCTACATCGCGAAGGCGCTCCATCTGAGCGAAGCGAAGGTCTATGGCGTCGCCACCTTCTATGAAAACTTTTCTCTGGATCCCAAGGGCAGGTATGTCATCAAGGTGTGTGACGGCACGGCATGCCATGTCCGCAAATCCGTCCCCATTCTGGAGGAATTCCGGAACGTGCTCGGCCTGTCCGAGGACAAACCCACCTCCGACGATATGCTTTTTACGCTGGAAACCGTTTCCTGCCTGGGCGCCTGCGGGCTCGCCCCGGTATGCACCGTCAACGATAAGGTACACGCGGCTATGACGCCGGAAAAAGCAAGAGAACTGATTCAGGAATTAAGACAGGAGGCCGCCAATGAGAATTAACAGCCCCGAAGAATTACAGAAAATGCAGGAATTTTACGGTCAGGAGCTGAACGCGGAAAGGAAGCGGATCCTGGTCTGCGCCGGAACGGGCTGCGTAGCGGGCGGTTCCCTGCAGATCTACGCCCGTCTGAAGGAGCTCATGAAGGAAAAAGGAATCCCCTGCGAGGTATTTCTTCATGACGAAGCGGACGGACCTTTACATACGGAGCCGGCGGACATTCCTTCCGGCAGCGCTTCTTCTGAAAACGGGCAGAGCCCGGAAGGCGGACAGACGGCTGATGCCGGTCAGGCCCCGGAAGACGCCCCTTCCGTCGGCCTGAAAAAAAGCGGCTGTCACGGCTTCTGTGAGATGGGTCCGCTCCTGCGGATCGATCCGGAAGGACTTCTTTATATTAAGGTAAAGGTAGAGGACTGCGAGGAGATCATCGAGCGCAGCATTTTAAAGGATGAGATCGTGGAGCGCCTGGTCTATCAGGATCAGTCGCTGAAATCCTACCCCAGACAGGAGGATATCCCTTTTTATAAGAAACAGACCCGAGTGGCTCTGGAATACTGCGGCCATATCGACGCCGAGTCCATCCGGGAATACATCGCGGTTGGCGGATACTCCGCCGTGAAAAAGGCGCTGTTTGAAATGACCCCTCAGCAGATCGTGGACGAGATCTCCGATGCCTGTCTGCGCGGCAGAGGGGGCGGCGGCTTCCCCACCGGGCGGAAATGGGCGCAGGTGCTGCGCCAGAAGGAAGAGATCAAATATGTGGTCTGCAACGGCGACGAGGGCGACCCCGGCGCGTTCATGGACCGCTCCATGATGGAGGGCGAGCCTCACCGCGTACTGGAGGGCATGATGATCGCCGGCATCGCCACCGGAGCGCACTACGGTTATATTTACGTGCGCGCGGAATATCCGCTCGCGGTCTCCCGTCTGCAGAACGCCATCGACCAGGCCATGGAGGTGGGACTGCTGGGAGAAAATATTCTCGGCTCCGGTTTTGATTTTACCATAAAGATCAGCCAGGGCGCGGGCGCGTTCGTCTGCGGTGAAGGAAGCGCGCTGACCTCTTCCATCGAAGGGAACCGCGGCATGCCCCGCGTAAAGCCTCCCCGCACGGTGGAAAAGGGCCTGTTTGAGAAGCCCACCGTCCTAAACAACGTGGAAACCTTCTGCAACGTGGCTCCCATCATCTTAAAGGGCGCGGACTGGTACAAGACCATGGGCCCGGAAAACAACCACGGCACCAAGGCCTTCGCCCTCACAGGAAACGTGAACAACACCGGCCTGATCGAGGTTCCCATGGGAACCACCCTGCGCGAGGTCATTTTTGACATCGGCGGCGGCGTCAAGGGCGGAAGCTTCAAGGCGGTCCAGATCGGCGGCCCCTCCGGCGGCTGCCTGTGCATCAGCGCAACCGAAGACCACCTGGACCTGCACCTGGATTTCGACTCCCTGAAAAAAGTGGGCGCGATGATCGGCTCCGGCGGCCTGGTGGTCATGAACGATAAGAGCTGCATGGTGGAGGTCGCACGCTTTTTCATGAACTTCACCCAGAACGAGTCCTGCGGAAAATGCGTCCCCTGCAGAGAGGGCACCAAGCGGATGCTGGAGCTGCTCACCGACATCACCGAAGGGCGCGGCACCATGAAGCATCTGGACATGCTGCAGGAGCTTGCGGACACCATTTCCGACACCGCCCTCTGCGGCCTCGGAAAAACCGCCGCCTTCCCCGTGGTCAGCACCATGAAATATTTCCGTGATGAGTACATCGCCCATGTGGTCGATAAAAAATGTCCTGCCGGACAGTGCAAGGCGCTTGTCAACTTCTCCATCGATCCCGCGCTCTGCAAGGGCTGCACCAAGTGCGCGAGGCTCTGCCCTGTCTCCGCCATCTCCGGCGAGCTGAAGAAGCCTCACACCATCGATGTGTCGAAGTGCATCAAATGCGGCGCCTGCAAGGACGGCTGCCCGTTCCACGCGATCAGCTGAGCGGGCGGAAGCTTACCGGCATGACAAATTGAAGGAGAAAAAAAGAATGGCTAAATATATGATCATCGACGGCATCAGGGCGGATTTTGACCAGGAAAAAAATATCCTCCAGGTGATCAACGGCATGGGCATCCATGTCCCCACCCTGTGCTATTATTCCGACCTTTCCATTTACGGCGCGTGCCGCATGTGCATGGTGGAGGACGAGAGAGGCAGCCTGATCGCTTCCTGCTCCACCCCGCCCAAGCACGGCATGGTGATAAAGACCAACACCCCAAGGCTGCAGCACCACAGAAGGATGATCCTGGAGCTGATCCTGGCGTCCCACTGCAGGGACTGCACCGTCTGCGAGAAGAACCAGACCTGCCGGCTGCAGGAGCTTGCCGCCAGACTGGAGCTTAACGACATCCGCTTTCCCAATACCAGAAAGCAGCACCCAATCGACGATTCCTCACCGTCCATCATCCGCGATCCCAGCAAGTGCATCCTCTGCGGCGACTGCGTGAGAGTCTGCAACGAGGTACAGCATGTGGGCGCCATTGATTTCGCCCAGCGCGGCTCCGAGGCGATCGTCACCCCGGCCTTCGGGAAAAAGCTTGCGGAAACCGACTGCGTCAACTGCGGCCAGTGCGCCGCCGTCTGCCCTACGGCCGCCATCCGCATCCAGACCTGCCACAACAGCGTGTGGCGCGAGATCTATAATCCGAAGAAGCGCGTTGTCGCCCAGATCGCTCCCGCCGTCCGCGTGGCCATCGGCGAGGCCTTCGGCCTGAAGCCCGGCGAGGACAGCATCGGCAGAGTGTTCACCGCCATGCGCATGATGGGCTTTGACGCGGTATTCGATACCTGTCTGGGCGCGGATCTGACCATCATGGAGGAAGCGAAGGAGCTGGCGGAAAAGCTGGAGAGGAGCGCGGCTGCAAAAGCGGCAGACAGCTCCGGCGGGGAGAATCCCTGTGGCGGAGCGGCCCCGGAAGAAGCCGAAACCGCTTCCGGCAGAAAGATTTCCTTCCCTCTGTTCACCTCCTGCTGCCCGGCCTGGATCCGATACGCGGAAAACCTCCATCCGGAGGTGCTTCCCTACATTTCCACCTGCAAATCCCCGATGGAAATGTTCGGCGCGGTGATCAAGGAATACTACAAAAAACAGGATGAAGAGGAAGGCCGCGAGACCGTTTCCATCGCCGTCATGCCCTGCGTGGCGAAAAAGATGGAAGCCGGACGTGAGGAATTCATCCGTGGCGGCGTCCCGGACGTGGACTATGTCATCACCACCAAGGAGCTGATCCGCATGATCCGGGAAAGCGGCATCCAGTTTGACGAGATCGATCCCGAGGCTCCCGACATGCCCTTCTCCATCTCTTCCGGAGCGGGCGTCATCTTCGGCGTGACCGGAGGCGTAACGGAGGCGGCGCTGCGCCGCCTGGTGAAGGAAAAGAATACCCAGACCCTCAGGGACATCAAGTTCTCCGGCATCCGCGGCATGGAAGGCGTCAAGGCCGCCGAGATGGAGCTGGACGGACGGAAGGTGCGCATCGGCGTGGTCAGCGGACTGGGCAACGCGGACAATCTGATCGAAAAGATCAAGAGCGGCGAGGAGCATTTCGACTTCGTGGAGGTCATGGCCTGCCCTTACGGCTGCATCGCCGGAGCCGGCCAGCCCTTCTGCCATAAGACGGACAAAAAGGAGCGCATGAAGGGAATGTACAAATCCGACAACGCCTCCTCCATCAAGCGCAGCGAGGAAAATCCCGTGGTCTACAACCTGTACCACGGCGGCGTGCTGGAAGGCAGAGAGCACGAGCTTCTGCATGTGCATTATAAAAGAGCGGAAAAGGCATAAGCCCGTACCGCCGCGGCCATCTGTGCATCCAGATATCAGAATATTCTGATATCTGGATGTCCTGATACCTGAAGACAGACGACAGGGGAAGAAACGGCAGCAAAACCGTTCCTTCCCCTGAAATTTTATACTCGCAAAGAATCATAGATCCGGTCAAACAGCCGGGCGCAGTCCAGCGTCAGCGAATGGGGAACCGTCCGGCTCTCCGTCTTTCCGGCCCGGATGCAGGATACCGTCTCCCGGATCTCATACACAAAGCCGTTTTCCGTTTCCCTGTCCTCAAAATGGAGCGCCCCCGTGCCGTCCGCAGGATAAAAATACGCCTCCGACGCGTAATGGGGATGCGGGATCACGATTTTTCCCCGATGCCCATATATGACTGCCCTTTCTTCCAGCGCCGCGTCAAAGCTGGTCGTCAGGGAAGCGCACAGCTCCGGATACTGAAGCAGCACATGATCCGTCACATCCACACCGGTCGGCCCCCAGACGGCGGACGCCTGCAGGCTGTTTTCCTCTCCCAGCAGGAATCGGGCGATCTCATAGGCATAAACGGTGATGTCAAAAGCCGCCCCTCCGCCCAGCTTCGGGTTCCGGTAACGGTTCCCCGCGTCCGGCGGCGCGATAAAGCCGATATCGATCTGCGCAAAGGAAGGTTTTCCCACATATCCCGATCCGATCCATTCCCTGGCCTTCTTCACGGCGGGAAGGAACCGGCTCCAGAGGGCTTCCATCACGAAAATCCCTTTCTTTTCCGAAAGGGAAAATACCTCCTGCGCCTGCGCGCTGCTCAGGAACGCTGCCTTTTCCACTAATACAGGGATTCCATGCTCCAGGCAGAGCATGGCAAGAGCGTGATGAGAGTCCGGCGTCGTCGCGATATAGACGCAGTCCGGGCGCTCCTTTATCAGCATCTCCTCATAGCTTCCATACGCGCCCTTTACGCCGTTTGCGGCCGCCCACCTGCGCGCCTTTTCCTCAGATTTGCTGGCGGCAGCCGCCACCTCATACCCTGCCAGACGGGCCGCTTCGCAGAATTTCTTCGCGATATTTCCCGCTCCCATGACGGCAAAACGAAAGTTTTCCATGATTACCGATTTCTCCTTCCCCGGTCTCTGCTGTCTTTCCGGTTTTTCCTTCCCCAGTCTCTGCTGTCTTTCCGGAATATTCACGCCGGCCCGGATTCCCCTGAAGGATCCCGAGACAATCCCGAAACACTCCCGGGGCGGTCACTCAAACGGGAACCTCACGCCCCATTCCTCCCTCAGGGAGTCCATCAGCTCCATCACCCGGAGTGTTTCCGCATGGGGCATTTCCTCACATTCCAGCTTCCCTTCCGAAAGGGCGCGGATGCAGGCTTCCACCTCATATTCATAGCCGCTGATCTGCTCCGGCCTTTCGATCTTCTTCACCTCGCGATAGTCCGTATCATATACCGTCAGGCTTTCAAAATTGTTGATGTTCTCGATCACCATAAAGCCCTTCGTACCGTAGATGGTTCCCCTTCTGTCGCTGAGCCCCTTCATGGAAGCGGCAAGCTGCGCCACCCTGCCGTCCTCGTAAAGGAAGGTGATGCTGTCCTGCTCGTCTACTCCGCTGTCCGTATAGGTGCAGACGGAGGATATCTTCGCGATTTTGTCCCCGAAGATCATCCGGGCAAAATTGATGGGATAGACGCCCACATCCAGAAGCGCTCCTCCCGCAAGCTCCGGCCGCTGCAGCCTCGGAACCCGGTCAATCAGATAGCCCAGATTGGCGGTGAGCATGGTGGGCGCACCGATGGCTCCCTCATCCAGCTCTCTGCGGATGGTTTCCAGCATGGGCAGGTAACGCACCCAGATAGCTTCTGTAATGAACACCTTCTCCTTTTCCGCATGATCCAGAAGCTCCTTCGCCTGCTTCGCGTTGGCCGTAAAAGCCTTCTCGCACAGGACCGGCTTTCTGTGCTCCAGGCAGAGCATGGCGTTGGAAAAATGCTCCGAATGGGGCGTCGCGATGTAAATCAGCTCCACCTCTTCGTCCTGTACCAGCTCCTCATAGGAGCCGTACGCCTTCTGAAAACCAAATTTCCGGGCAAACGCCTGCGCCTTTTCCAGGCTCCTTGAGCCCACCGCGTAACATTCCACCTGCTCCATCCGGGATATGGTCCCGGCCATGACGGAAGCGATGCCTCCCGCTCCCAGGATCGCCATTTTCAGTTTCTTCATATTCTGTCTTCCTTTCTGATCCGTCTTTCTGATCCGTCTTTCTGATCCGTCTTTCCGGATATCCGTCCTTCCTCCTGCCCCCGTTTCCGGAGATCC
>CALWGL010000160.1 GCA_944380025.1 uncultured Lachnospiraceae bacterium | reverse complement strand
AATACTATGAAAAGGTAAGGCTTCTTCGGGAAGTTTTTTTTTTTTTTTCAATCACCACGGATGTGATCGTGGGCTTTCCCGGGGAAACGGAAGAGGAATTCGCGGCCACGCAGGCTTTCCTGGAAAAGGTGCATTTTTTTGAAATGCATGTGTTCAAGTATTCAGTCCGGCAGGGAACCGCTGCGGCAAAGATGCCGGATCAGGTTCCGGAGCAGGTGAAAAATGAAAGAAGCGCCAGGCTTCTGGAGCTGGAGGGCCGGATGAGCAGACAGTACCGGGAGCAGTACATAGGGAAGAAGATCACGGTGCTGACGGAGGACTGCCTTTCCCTTTCCGGGGAAAACTGGAGACTGGGGCATACGCAGACCTATGTGAAAGCGGCCTTCCCCGAAGGGGCGGCGGGAAGGAACGAGCTGGTCACGGGCCGGGTGACGGGCTTTTTGACGGACGAGATCCTGCGGATGGAAAGTATTTGAAATTTCTTATAAATTGGGTTATGATAGGATAGAACAGGTATCCTGAAGTGAGGGGCAGGACGGAACGGAGTAGGAAATGCAGAATCAGGATTTTGGCAGCACACAGTATTTTAAAGTGGAAAAGGAACCGGAGAACGGGGTGAAGGTCATTCTGGCGGCGGTCTATGAGGCGCTGACGGAAAAGGGCTATAATCCGGTCGATCAGATCGTCGGCTACATCATGTCCGGCGATCCCACCTACATTACCAGCCACAAGAACGCCCGTGGCATGATCATGCGCGCGGAGCGGGACGAGATCGTGGAAGAAATGCTGAAGGAATACATCAAGAACAATCACTGGGGCTGACCTGCGCGCTGCGGGGCCCCTGAAAGAGGTTTGAAGAACATGCGCATCATGGGACTGGATTTCGGGTCAAAGACAGTCGGCGTCGCCGTCAGTGACCCTTTGCTTCTGACTGCCCAGGGAATCGAGATCATCAGGAGAAAAGAGGAAAACAAGCTGCGCCGCACGCTTGCCAGGATCGAAGAGCTGATTCAGGAGTATGAGGTGGAGCTGATCGTGCTGGGACTTCCGAAGAATATGAATGATACGGAAGGAGAGCGGGTGGCGGCCACGAAGGAGTTCGCAGAAAAGCTGGAAAGAAGGACGGGGCTGCCGGTGATCTTCCGGGACGAGCGGCTGACCACCGTTGCCGCAAACCGGGCGATGATGGAAAGCGGGATCCGGCGGGAGAACAGAAAAGAACATGTGGACCGCATCGCGGCGGTCCTTATTCTGCAGGGCTATCTGGACTATCGGAAAAATACGGAGACGGGATCTCAGACCTGACGAAGGGCGGGAGATCCTGCGGAAAGAAAGCGGGAATACAAGTTGGAAAAGATTGCGTTTTGTCCGGACGGCGGAGAAGCCGTGGAATTTTACGTGCTGGAACAGACAAGGCTCGCGGGCCGGGATTATATCCTGGTGACGGAAAGCCTGGACGATGAGGAGGGAGAGGCCCTGATCCTGAAGGACGTTTCTTCTCCGGAGGATCCAGAAGCGGTCTATGAGACCGTGGAGGAGGAACAGGAGCTGGATGCGGTGGCTTCTGTTTTCGCGGATATGCTGGAGGACGTGGACCTGGAAAGGTGACGCCCGCCGGCGCATGAGATCGGTAAAAAGCAGGCCGTTCCGGAGAGGGGAACGCCTCTGCTGTTTATAAAAATATACGGCGGGAGCAGGGGCTGCGCGGGCAAAAGCCGCCGGGCCTGAAGGACCGGCCGAAACGGGATCAGCATGGACAGAGGAAAATACGTGCGCAGGGCGGTATGAGGAAAAGGATACCGCCGGCATCGTCCGGCTGATCTTCCGTTTGGGCGCAGCAGCTGTCTCTGCCGCAGGAAAGACGGAGGTAATTTTGATTGAAGAAAACAAAACAGGTGAATAACGGCGGCTCCAGACTGAAGATCATCCCCCTGGGAGGTCTGGAGCAGATCGGCATGAACATTACTGCCTTCGAGTACGAGGACAGTATTGTCGTGGTGGACTGCGGCCTTTCCTTCCCTGATGACGATATGCTGGGCATCGACATGGTGATCCCGGATATCACTTATCTGAAGGATAATATCGAAAAGGTGAAGGGCTTCGTGATCACGCACGGACACGAGGACCATATCGGTGCGCTGCCCTATGTGCTGAAGCAGATGAACATTCCGGTCTACGCCACCAGGCTGACCATGGGGATCATTGAAAACAAGCTGAAGGAGCATAATCTCCTGAAATCCACGAAGCGCAAGGTGATCAAATTCGGACAGTCCATCAATCTCGGACAGTTCCGGATCGAGTTTATCAAGACCAATCACAGCATCGTGGACGCGGCGGCGCTGGCGATCTATTCCCCCGCAGGCACGGTCGTTCATACGGGCGACTTCAAGGTGGATTATACCCCGGTGTTCGGCGACGCCATCGATCTTCAGAGGTTTGCGGAGATCGGAAGGAAGGGCGTGCTCGCCCTCCTGTGCGAGTCCACGAACGCGGAGCGGCCGGGCTTTACGCCCTCCGAGAGGACGCTGAGCCGGACCTTTGATACGATCTTTCACGAGCATCCCAACAAGAGGATCATCATCGCCACCTTTGCCTCCAATGTGGACAGGGTGCAGCAGATCATCAATTCGGCTTATAAATACAACAGAAAAGTGGTGGTGGAAGGCCGGAGCATGGTGAACATCATCGATACCGCCATGAATTTGGGCTGTCTGAACATCCCGGAAAACACGCTGATCAACATCGAACAGCTGAGGAATTATCCGGACGAGCGCACCGTCATCATCACCACGGGAAGCCAGGGAGAGAGCATGGCGGCCTTAAGCCGCATGGCAGCCAGCGTGCACAGAAAGATCTCCATCACGCCCAACGACGTGATCATTTTCTCCTCCAATCCGATCCCGGGAAATGAAAAGGCCGTGACGAAGGTGATCAACGAGCTGCTCCGGAAGGGGGCGGAGGTGATCTTCCAGGATGCCCATGTGTCGGGACATGCCTGCCAGGAGGAGATCAAGCTGATCTATACCCTGGTGCATCCCAGATATTCCGTGCCGATCCACGGAGAGTTCAAGCACCGTCAGGCGCAGCAGCGGATCGCCGTGGATCTGGGGATCCCGAAGGAAAATATTTTCATGCTGAATTCCGGGGATGTGCTGGAGCTGGACAGCGAAAAAGCCCAGGTGACCGGGCGTGTCCAGGTGGGCGCGATCCTGGTGGACGGCCTGGGCGTCGGAGACGTGGGAAATGTGGTGCTCAGGGACCGTCAGCATCTGGCGGAGGACGGCATCATGATCGTGGCACTGGCGCTGGATTCGGCCAGCGGACAGCTGGTGGGCGGCCCGGATCTGGTTTCCCGCGGCTTTGTGTATGTGAAGGAATCCGACGAGCTGATGGACGAGGCGCAGGAGCTGATGCAGGATGTGCTGGACCGGTGCATCGGAAAGGGCTGCACCGACTGGGGCAGGATCAAGTCTGCCGTCAAGGATTCTCTCGGCGATTATATCTGGAAAAAAACGAAGCGCCGTCCCATGATCCTTCCCATCATCATGGACGTGTGACGCTGGAAACGGAGTGAAAAAAGTGGAAGTACAGGAGGCGCTGAAGCAGCTGGCACAGGCCATCCGGGATTCCGATATCTATAAGGAATACCGGAGACAGAGCGAAAGAGTGGATAACGCCGGAAGCATGCGGGAAAAGATCGACGATTACCGCATGCGGAACTTTGAACTGCAGAATTCCGCATATACGGAAGATCTGCTTGACAAGATGGAAGCTTTTGAGAGAGAATATGAGAAATTCCGGGAGGATCCCCTGGTGGAGGAATTCCTGGACGCGGAGCTGGCATTTTGCCGGATGATGCAGGAGATCGATGTAAAACTGGCAGAGGCGGTGGATTTTGAGTAGCAGCAGAAAACATGCGGGAAAAAGAAAAAGAGAGGCTGCCGGAAACGCGGTATATGCGGTGGTGAAGATCGTGATCGTGGTCCTCGTCGTCATGGTGGTCTATCGCCTGGGAAGCATGGCCTATACCTACGGCGAGAGGATCTTCGGAGAACAGCCGATGGCGGAGGAGCCCGGAACGGATGTGTCGGTCACGGTGGAGGAGGCGGACAGCGTACAGGACGTGGCGGATAAGCTGGAGCAGTCGGGACTGATCCGGGACGCGGAGCTTTTCGTGATCCAGGAGAAGCTGGTCGGCTTTAAGAACGGGCTCCAGCCCGGCACCTATACGCTGAATACCTCTCAGACGCCGGAGGAAATGATCGAGATCATGTCGGCGGCGCAGACGGAGGAGTGACGGGGGATAAGAGGAAGCGATGATTCTGGAGGAACGTCTGACAGCCTTCCTCAATTCCCTGGATACGGGAAATCCGGCCTGGCTGAATGAACTGGAGAAGGAAGCAAGGGAAACCAATGTGCCGGTGATCCGTCCGGAGACCCAGAGCCTGCTGAGAACGCTGATCGCGGCAAAGCAGCCCTCTGAGATCCTGGAGGTGGGGACGGCGATTGGTTTTTCTGCGCTCTGCATGAGCGAATACGCGTCGGAGGGCTGTCATATCACAACGATCGAGAAGTATGAAAAAAGGATCCCTGTCGCCAGGGAGAATTTCCGGCGTTTCGGGAAAGAGGAGCAGATAACCCTTCTGGAGGGCGACGCGGCGCAGGTGCTTTCCTGCCTGGAAGGCCCGCATGACAGGCCGGGTGCGTTTGATCTTATTTTCATGGATGCGGCAAAGGGCCAGTATCCGGTCCTGCTTCCGCAGGTGCTGCGCCTGCTTTCGGACGGAGGCCTGCTGGTATCGGACAATGTGCTTCAGGACGGGGATATCCTGGAATCCCGCTACGCGGTGACGAGGCGGAACCGGACCATCCATGCCCGGATGCGGGAATACCTGTATGAGCTCAAGCATCATCCCGCGCTGGTGACATCCATCCTTCCGGTGGGGGACGGCGTGGCGGTCAGCGTAAAGCGTGAAAAGAGCCGGACGTCAGAGGAGTCCGGCCGGAAAGCAGAAAAGGGAGATCCTGTGAGGGCATGATGAAAGATACGAAGAAAAGGCCGGAGCTTCTGATTCCGGCGGGCAGCCTGGAGGTGCTGAAAACGGCGGTGACCTTCGGGGCGGACGCGGTATATATCGGCGGAGAGGCCTTCGGCCTGCGGGCGAAGGCGAAGAATTTTTCGGCGGAGGATATGGCGGAGGGCATCCGCTTCGCGCACGAACGGGGCGTGAAGGTATATGTGACCGCCAATATTTTTGCCCATAACCGGGATCTGGAAGGAGCGAAGGCTTACTTTGAGGAGCTGAAGGCGATCGGGCCGGATGCGCTGATCATTTCGGATCCGGGCATGTTTACGCTGGCAAAACAGGTCTGGCCGGAAGCGGAGATCCACATCTCCACCCAGGCCAACAATACCAATTACATGACCTATCGTTTCTGGTGGGAGCTGGGGGCGAAGCGTGTGGTGTCGGCCAGGGAGCTGACGCTTTCGGAGCTTTCTGAGATCCGGGCCAACATTCCGGAGGAGATGGAGATCGAGAGCTTTGTGCACGGCGCCATGTGCATCTCCTATTCCGGACGGTGCCTTCTGAGCAATTATTTTACCGGGCGGGACGCCAATCAGGGAGCCTGCACCCATCCCTGCCGCTGGAAATACGCGGTGATGGAGGAGAGCAGGCCGGGCGAATATCTTCCTGTTTATGAGAATGAACGGGGAACCTACATTTTCAATTCCGGCGATCTGTGCATGATCGAACATATCCCGGAGCTGATTGACGCCGGAATCGACAGCTTCAAGGTGGAAGGCCGGATGAAGACGGCGCTCTACGTGGCGACGGTGGCGAGAACCTATAGAAAGGCCATCGACGATTACCTGACCGGCGGGGAGGAAGCGTACCGGGCGAACATGGACTGGTATCTGCATGAGATCGGAAAATGTACCTACCGGAAGTTCAATACCGGCTTTTTCTTCGGAAGGCCGACGCAGGAATCCCAGATCTACGACAACAGCACCTACATCAGCGAGGCGGTTTATCTCGGCATTGTGGACGCGGCAGATGGCGGCCTGATCTCTCTTGAGCAGCGCAACAAGTTCTGCGTGGGAGATGAGATCGAGATCATGAAGCCGGACGGAAGGGATGTGCCTGCCCGCGTGGAGAGCATCCTGGACGAGGACGGACAGGAGATGGAGAGCGCCCCCCATGCGAAGCAGAGGCTTCGGGTAAGGCTTTCCTCGCCGGCGGAGAGATATGACCTGCTTCGGATGGAAAAACAGTTGCCGGGGGCGGGAGGATTATGATAATATGGAGCAGAAAAACCGGACGGCTGTTTTATGATAATCTGACCCGCAGAAGGCGGAAATCCGCGCGGATTTTTGTGAAAGCATCCAAAATTATTTTTTTCACTTGCATTCTGGGTGAAAAAGGGGTATGGTATGTAACGTGAAAGCGGATTTCTGAATAGTGATATCATGAACAAAGATGTTCCAAAAGGGTTTTTGGAGCATCTTTTTTTACGAAAAAGAAGAACCGTTTTTCGTAAAAGGTTCCCTGCAGGAAGTGCGGAAAATGCGCGGTCACGAAAAGAACGTCGGTCAGCCGTCCCGGACGGCGGAATGGAGGAGTTTATGAGCGAGCTTTTGAACGTGGAAGAACTGTTTGGAAAAAATGTGTTCAATCTTGGCACGATGCGGGAACGGCTTCCTAAAAATGTTTTCAGAGAAGTCAAAAAGGTCATGGAGCAGGGCGGCGAGCTGTCTCTGGCCACCGCCGATATCGTGGCGAAGGCGATGAAGGACTGGGCGGTGGAAAACGGAGCCACCCATTACACGCACTGGTTCCAGCCGCTGACCGGAATTACGGCGGAGAAGCATGACTCCTTTGTCAGCCATCCGGACGAGAACGGAAAGATGCTGATGGAGTTTTCCGGAAAAGAGCTGATCAAGGGAGAGCCGGACGCGTCAAGCTTCCCTTCCGGCGGCCTGCGCGCCACCTTTGAAGCCAGAGGCTACACGGCATGGGATATCACTTCTCCCGCCTTCCTGAAGGAGGATGCAACAGGCGTGATCCTCTGCATCCCCACGGCATTCTGTTCCTATACCGGTGAGGCGCTGGATAAGAAGACGCCTCTGCTGCGCTCCATGGAGGCCCTCAGCGAGCAGGCGCTGCGCATCGTCCGGCTCTTCGGGAACACCAGGGCCACCAAGGTGACGCCCTCTGTGGGACCGGAGCAGGAATATTTCCTGATCGACCGCCAGAAATATCTGAAGAGACCGGACCTGATCTTTGCCGGACGCACCCT
>CALWGL010000159.1 GCA_944380025.1 uncultured Lachnospiraceae bacterium | reverse complement strand
TTAATTTTAACACAAAAGAAGGACCTTGGGCTTATTTTTGACCCTTGGTCCTTCTTTGTTTTGGGCTATGCTTTTTTCACAGCCCCTTTTGTCGTGACTTTGCTTATAATCATTCTTGCTCCTTGTATCGTCCCTTCTATCCCCATTAAAATCAAAAATGAAGATCGGGCCAAAGAATTATATTCTTGCACAGATACCGAACCGGAGGTTCGATGCGCGTACCTCAGCGTAAAACGATTCGGGAGGGAAAAAATGGGGAAATATAAATGGAAATATCCGGTAATAGATATATTCAGGATCGGGCTGGCAGCAGCTCCGGGATGCCTGCTGATGATCTGCATGTATACGATCGTATCCGCATTTGTTCCAACTCTGCAGATCCTGTATGTTGCAGAATTTATCGATCATGTTATCCGTCTTGCAGACGGGGCGCAAAGTTTTTCCGATGTGCTCTTTTCCGCGGCCATAGTCGCTTCCTGCCTTGCATTTCAATGGATCGGCCGGACTCTGTTGAGACTGGTGTGGATTCGTTTCGAGAACAGACTGCGAATGACGTTCGCGGTAGATATGATAGAAAAAAGAGCAAAACTGGAATATGAGTACATCGAAAATAGTGAAACATGGGATCTGTTAAAACGCGTATCTGATCAGCCGGAGGTAAAGATCAGAGAATTTTTTGAAACGATGATTCAGTTTTCATGTCTGCTGTTCCGGATTGCGGGTATTGTTTTAGTCCTTACAGCATATCTGTGGTGGGAAGGCATCCTGCTGGCAGTCGTATCTGTTCCGCTGATCCGGCTGTCTCTGAAAAGCGGGAAGGCAACCTATGAAGCGAAGCAGGAGGTAACGGAATGTGACCGCAGGTGCGAATATCTGACGGACGTTATTCTGGGGCGTGATGCGGCGCAGGAGAGGACATTATTTGGATTCGGTGAGTTTCTCGACCGAAAGTGGGAAGAACAATATGATCTGAGCGCGGATATGACGTTAAAGGCATACCGTACATGGTATGCCAGACTGGAGATGGGCAGTATTTTTACCGCAATCACTCTGGCGATAGCGATCATCGCTCTGCTTCTGCCCACAGTGAAGGGAATCCTTACCGTTGGTATGTTTATGTCTTTGACCGGTTCCTGTATCTCCTTAATTGAGAGTATGTCATGGGAATTCAGAGAATATATCGACAAACTGACTGAACTGGTTCATTACATTGCGGAAGTAAAAGATGTGGCGCTGCTTCGGGAACGGCCCGATGCCATAAATGAAAAAAATGTACAGCCGCTTTTCGACAGCATTGAGTTCGCAGATGTTTCCTTTTCCTATCCGAACAGCGAAAAAAAGGTTCTGGATCACATATCCTTCAAAATGGAAGCGGGCGTTCATTATGCTATCGTGGGAAAAAACGGAGAAGGGAAAAGTACCATTATTAAGCTGCTGTCGGGCTTATATTCTGACTATTCCGGCAAAATACTGATCAATGGCAGAGAACTCAGGGAGTATGGCTTTGCCGATCTGAAAGGAATGTTTTCCATTGTATATCAGGATTTCGGAAGGTATGCCGTTTCGATGAAAGATAATCTGAAATTGGCGGATACAGGAATATCAGAAGAAAATATAAGGAAAATACTGCAACGATTTGATCTGGAGAACGCGGCAGGAAAGCTTTCCGATGGAATCGACACGCCTCTTGGAAGAATACAGTCTTCAGGCATGGATCTGTCCGGCGGCGAATGGCAGCGGCTGGCATTGGCAAGAGCCTGCGCGAACAATGCTCCCGTATATCTGCTGGACGAACCTGCCGCCGCTCTGGATCCCATATCCGAGTCTCAGGTTTATCAGAATTTTCAGAAAGCGGGCGAACATAAGACAACCATCCTGATCAGTCACCGGCTGGGATCGGTAAAGCTGGCGGATCAGATACTGGTATTGGACCATGGGAAAATTGTTGAATCCGGAAGTCATGAAAAACTGATGAAAAACCGTCGGTTATACTATGAAATGTATGAAAGTCAGAGGAGCTGGTATCAATGAGAAAGCAACGAAAGAAACAATCCGGTTATAATCTCTTTTCTGTTATGGGCAGGCTTTATAAAGCGGCATTCACAGAATGCCCTGTCAGGATGCTGATATACAGTCTTGTGCTGTTTGCAAACGGTGTGATCCAGATCGTCATCACCTGGGGGACAGAAGCGTTTTTTGACAGCGTCAGCCTGGGAGCCCGCGAGGGAGTGATAAGGCCGACAGTCGTTTTTACGTTCCTGTTTTTGATCGCCGCCATTTTGTCCAGCCACATATTAAACGGATGCGACAATTATCTGGGGACTTCCGTACATGTTGTTCTGATCGGAAAATTTGAAAAACGCATGCATAAGAAAGCAGTAAAGCTGGATCCGATCCTGTTTGAGGATACCGCATTTCTGGATCATATCAATAAAGCCTTTCAGGGATCCGGAGTCGAAGGATGCACCTTTGTTCTGGAGGCATTTATGGTCGTAATGTTTTCACAGGTGCCATATATGATCTTGATGAGCATTTATCTGTACACCTTAAATCCTGTTCTGTCCCTATGTATTTTTCTTGTCTTCGTACCTGTCGTGATTGCCCAGTACATACGCCTTCATGTGTTTGCAAAGCTTGAAGATGAAACCGTACCTTACAGAAGGGAGTATGACTGTTATCATGAATGCGTTACCGGACGCGATTATTTCAAAGAAACCCGGATGCTTGGCGCGTACCGCTATTTTTCAGATCTGATCCGTGAAACCATTGAAAAAATAAACGGCAGGGCCTGGAAATGCTATGGAAAAATGGCAGGGCTGGAAATCCTGATGCGATTTATTGCACTGCTTGGGTATGCCGGCGTTCTCCTGCTGCTGGTATATTACGTGATAAACGGCAGCATAGGCGTCGGAGCCTTTGCCGCTGTTTTCTCATCCATTGCAGTTATGTTCGATATGATCGAAAGCGCGGTCGGTCAGCAATTGGGAGGGGCCTTTGAAAAAATGGGCATGGTGACAAATTATATGCGGTTCCTTGATATGGAGGAAATGCAGGGAGAAGAAGCGGATGTGGATTATTCAAAGGGAATTCAGCTGCAGGATGTTTCGTTCTCATATGCAGGGAGCGAAGAAATGGCAGTAAAAAACGTCACCCTGACCGTAAAAAATGGTGAAACCCTGGCAATCGTGGGAGAGAACGGAGCAGGGAAAAGCACTCTGGTAAAGCTTCTGATCGGATTATACAGACCGGCTCATGGAGAAGTCCTCATTGGTCAGGTAAATACAAAAAATACGAAGATGCTTTGTTATCAGCGTAAAATATCATGTGTATTTCAAAATTATCAAAAATATAAAATGACTCTGGAAGATAATATTATCATCAGCGCTTTCAATGATCAGAAACCAGGAAAAATAGATCAGATACTGGAAAAGGTTGATATTGACATAAACGGAGGGGATTATCCGAAAGGAACGGATACCGTACTATCCACAGAATTTGGCGGCACAGATATTTCCGGAGGGCAATGGCAGAGGGTGGCGATCGCAAGAGGAATGTATAAAGAGCATGAGATCATCGTTCTGGATGAGCCTACCGCCGCGATCGATCCGCTCGAAGAATATGCTCTCTATAACAGGTTCAGGGCCATGGCAAAAGATAAAACAGCCATACTGGTAACTCATCGGATGGGCAGCTGTAAGATCGCAGACCGTATTGTCGTAATGGACAAGGGGCAGATCGTTGAAGAAGGTACTCATGAAGAGCTGATGAACAGGAACGGAAAATACAAAGAAATGTATGCCGCTCAGGCGCAATGGTATCATTAAGAAGGTCAAAATTAAGGTTGACAGTCCCCCCCATTTTGCTATATCTTATATCTAAACGCAGATCATAAACCCGTGAGAAAGAACAGTAAGCAGAAGGGAATGTCTCAGAGAGCCGCGGCAGCCGGAAAAATGTACGTTTATTACCGTCTCAAATCCCGGATGAATCGGGATTTGGGGCGTTTTTTTCTGAAATAAAAAAAGAACAGGAGACATCGGTATGGAAAAGAAAGAAAAGATCATTTTGACCGGAGACCGCCCCACTGGGCAGCTTCATGTGGGCCATTATGTGGGCTCCTTACGCCGCCGGGTGGAGCTTCAGAATTCCGGGGAGTATGACAAAATTTTCATCATGATCGCGGACGCGCAGGCGCTGACCGACAACGCGGACAATCCGGAAAAGGTTCGTCAGAACATCATCGAGGTGGCGCTGGATTATCTGGCCTGCGGCCTTGACCCGGCAAAATCCACCCTGCTGATCCAGTCGCAGATCCCGGAGCTGTGCGAGCTTTCCTTTTATTATATGAATCTGGTGACCGTTTCCCGGCTGCAGAGAAATCCCACGGTAAAGGCGGAAATCCAGATGCGGAATTTTGAAGCCAGCATTCCGGTCGGATTTTTCACCTACCCCATCAGCCAGGCGGCGGACATCACCGCCTTCCACGCCACCACGGTTCCCGTGGGCGAGGATCAGATGCCCATGCTGGAGCAGACGAAGGAGATCGTGCACAAGTTTAATTCCATCTATGGAGAAACCCTCACGGATCCCGCCATCCTGCTTCCGGACAACAAGGCCTGCATGCGGCTTCCCGGCATCGACGGAAAGGCGAAGATGAGCAAATCCCTGAACAACTGCATCTACCTGGCCGACAGCGCGGACGATGTGAAAAAGAAGATCATGTCCATGTTCACCGATCCCGGACACCTCAGAGTGCAGGATCCCGGAAAGGTGGAGGGCAATCCGGTCTTCATGTATCTGGAGGCCTTCTCCACGCCGGAGCATTTTGAACGTTATCTTCCGGATTACGCTTCCCTGCAGGAGCTGGAGGATCATTATTCCCGCGGCGGCCTGGGCGACGTGAAGGTGAAGAAGTTCCTCAACAACGTGATGCAGGAGGTTCTGGAGCCCATCCGGAACCGCAGAAAGGAATTTGCAAAGGATATCCCTGCCATCTACGAGATCCTGAAAAAGGGAAGCGAAGAGGCGGAAGCGGTGGCGGCCGTCACCCTTTCCGAGGTGAAGCGCGCCATGAAGATCAACTATTTTGAAGACGCCGCCCTGATCCAGGAGCAGGCAAAGAAGTACGCGCAGGAACAGTAAATATTTCCGCGAAGCGAAAGCTTCTGTCCTTTTGATGAAAACGAACCGGAAGCTTCCACCATGAAAGCGCTGTAAAAAGCCCTGACGGAGATCCATAAAGGAACTCTCTGTCAGGGCTTTTTTCCATCATTGCACCTTTTTTCTTTCCGGAAGTTCTTCACGCAGCCTTCTCAGATTTCGATCAGCTCATACTGATCCGAACCCAGCCCGATCTTCACCGCGTGGTCGATGCAGGCGTGCCAGTTGGTCTCCGGCGCGGAATCAATGAAATGATCGTGGTGCACATGGGGCATGCGGTCCAGCTGGCTTCCGCTGATCACGGGCTGGCGGTTGACCGCGTCCGCGCAGGCCACATCCAGAGCAACCGGATCGAAGGAAGCGAACATGCCCACATCCGGAACGATGGGGATGTCGTTCTCCGAATGGCAGTCGCAGTTCGGGGATACATCGATGACCAGGCTGATGTGGAAGCATGGCCTTCCGGAAACCACCGCCTTGCTGTATTCCGCGATCTTGCAGTTCAGGATATCGTTGCTCTCGTCGCTGGCCGGGCAGACCGCATCCACCGGGCAGACGCCGATACACCGGCCGCAGCCCACGCATTTGTCATGGTCGATGGAAGACTTTCCGTCCGTGATGGAGGGAGCGTCATGGGCGCAGATCTGGATGCAGCGGCCGCAGCCCACGCACAGGGACTGATCCACATGGGGCTTTCCGGCGCTGTGCATCTCCATCTTTCCGGCTCGGGAGCCGCAGCCCATGCCGATGTTCTTCAGAGCGCCGCCGAAGCCCGTATTTTCATGGCCCTTAAAATGGCTGAGGGTGATGAACACATCCGCATCCATGACGGCGCGTCCGATCTTGGCTTCCTTCACATATTCTCCGCCCTCCACGGGAACCAGAACCTCATCCGTCCCCTTCAGGCCGTCGGCGATGATCACGTGACAGCCCGTGGAAAAAGGGGAAAAGCCGTTCTGATAAGCCGTATCCAGATGATCCAGCGCGTTTTTTCTTCCGCCCACATACAGGGTGTTGCAGTCGGTCAGAAACGCCTTTCCGCCCAGCTCCTTCACCACCTTCACCACCACGGCCGCATAGTTTGGCCGCAGGAAGGCCAGGTTTCCGGGCTCTCCGAAATGGATCTTAATGGCCGCATACTTGTTCTTAAAATCGATGCTGCCGATGCCCGCCGTCCTGATCAGCCGTTCCAGCTTCTGCGGAAGGTTTTCTGAAAAAGACGTTTTCATGCTGGTGAAATAAACCTTTGATTTTTCCACTTTCGTATCCTCCTTGCTGAAGCGTACCCCGCTTCTCTTTTGTTTTTATCCCAACGCCACGTCCAGGATCATCATGATGAGAAAGCCTGCCATCACGCCCAGCGTGCCGGTGTTGGAATGCTCTCCCAGATGGGCCTCCGGGATCAGCTCCTCCACAACCACATACATCATGGCCCCCGCCGCGAAGCTCAAAAGCCAGGGCATCACCGGCTCGATGCCTCCCGCCGCGAGCACCACCAGAATGCCGAATATGGGCTCCACGATCCCGGAAAGGCTTCCCATCAGAAACGCCTTCCACGCCGGAACCCCTTCCTGCCGCAGAGGAAGGGAAATGGCCGCCCCTTCCGGGAAATTCTGGATGCCGATTCCCAGCGCCAGGGCAAAAGCCGCCATCAGGCCGGCTCCCGCTCCCGCCTCCTGGGCGGCCAGCGCGAAGGAAAGGCCGACGGCCATTCCCTCCGGGATATTATGAAGGGTAACAGCCATCACCAGAAGGGTGGTTCTCTTCCAGGAGGTACCGATCCCCTCCGGCTCCTCCTCTCCCACATGCAGGTGGGGAAGAAACTGATCCATCAGAAGCAGAAACAGGATCCCCAGCGCAAAACCGCCGGCCGCAGGGATCCAGCCGGTCTGTCCCGCCGCCTCCGCCCTGTCGATGGCAGGGATCAGAAGGGACCAGACGGAAGCCGCGATCATGACGCCCGCGGCGAAGCCCAGAAAGATCTTCTGAACCTTCTCGCTGATCCTTCTGCGGAACAGAAAAACCATGGCGGCCCCCAGCGTGGTCATAAGGAAGGTGAACCCCGTTCCGCTGGCCGCCCATTTCAGTGACTGAAGCATTGTCGTTTTCCTTTCTTTTTCGTATTCTCCCGTCAGTCCTGCCTCCATGCCGTCTGCAGGCCGGAGCTCTCCCGGCGGCGG
>CALWGL010000158.1 GCA_944380025.1 uncultured Lachnospiraceae bacterium | reverse complement strand
AACAGGGAGCCAAAAGCCCTTGCCGGCGCGCCCGAAACAGGATAAACTGTAGCTGTAGCCGATAAATTGAAAAAAACGGAGGTTCCTATGAGGTATGAGGTAAAAGGGGATACGCTCCCTGTGGCGGTCTGCAGTCTGCAGAGAGGAGAATCGCTTTACTGCGAGGCGGGTTCCATGTCCTGGATGACGGACGGGATCCGCATGGAAACAGAGGGCGGCGGCATCGGCAAGGTATTCGGCAGGATGTTTTCCGGAGAAACGCTGTTCCGCAACAGATATACGGCGGAAAGGGACGGTCAGATCGCCTTCGCGTCCAGCTTCCCCGGTTCCATCGTGGCCGTGGAGCTTTCGGCGGGCCGCACGGTGATCGCGCAGAAAAGGAGCTTTCTGGCCTGCGATACGGGCGTGGACATGGAGATCTTCTTCCAGAAGAGGCTGGGGAAGGGCTTCTTTGGAGGCGAGGGCTTCATCATGCAGAAATTTTCCGGAAACGGAGCCGTGCTTCTGGAGATCGACGGCTCCGCCGTGGAATATGAACTGGCCGCCGGAGAACGGATGATCGTCGATACCGGTCATCTGGCCCTGATGGACGGAACCTGCTCCATCGACATTGAGATGATCAAAGGGGCAAAAAATATCTTCCTGGGCGGCGAGGGCCTGTTCAACACCTTCATCACCGGCCCCGGAAAAATCGTCCTGCAGACCATGCCCGTGCAGAAAACGGCCATGCAGCTGTATCAGTTCATGCCGCACCCTTCTTCCAACTGACGGATCCGAAAGCACTGACGGATCCGAAAACATACCGGTCGGGCAGAGATATTTTCTTCCCCTGTCCGATGACGCGGTGCGCACAGCATGCAGACCGGGCCGGAGAAACCTCCGGCCCGGCCAATTTTTTTCTGTTTCCTTTTTCCTGTTTTATTTCACTTCCACTTTACTGTTGAAATGATCCAGCAGAAGCGCCAGCACGATGCCCACAGCGATACAGATCAGGTTCACCGCAGCCGCCCCGGCAGAAGCGAAGCCAGAGAAGGGAATGATCATCACCGTAGCCGCGATGACGATGCCGATGATCCCGTGGAACGCGATGGAATAAAAATGATCGAACAGGGCGTTGACCGCCTTCGCCAGACAGATCACCGTCACCAGCGCGCCGATCCCTCCCGGGATCAGGACGCCGAGATCCAGATGGCCGATCCCGTCCACAAAGGGCGTGTACAGGCCGAGAGGCATCAGCAGCGTGGAAAAGCTCATGCCCGGAGCGATCACGCTCAGCGCCAGGCAGAAGCCGCAGAACAGATACCAGACGAAATTCGGGGTGATCGTAACGTTCAGCCAGGCAAGCGCTCCCAGCAGCATGAAAATAAACACCATGCATCCCGCCATGGAGATCCAGGATCCCTTACTCCTTCCCTTCTCCCCGGCTTCCCGGAACAGAGAAGGCAGCATGCCCGTAATCAGCCCGATGAAAAGACACACGGAAGGATCCGGATATTTTTCCAGGAAAAAGGCCAGCAGATTGGCGATCCCCAGAAAGCCCACCACGCCGCCGATCCCGTATGGGATCAGAAGGGGCACATGGGTCTTAAAGCGGGCAAAGGGATTGGACAGAAACTCCATCGCCGGCTTGTATACGCCGAATACCACGGCGAGCACGCCGCCCGAAATGCCGGGCAGCACCGCGCCAAGGCCGATCAGCGCCCCCTGAATGATGTGATAGACGATCAGAAACGGATTGGACCCGCTTCCCTGTGTTTTTTTCATTTCCGTTTTGCTCATAACAGTCTCCATTTGATATTTTTTTATTTTGCCCGAACGGCCCCTCTGACAGCCTTCCGGGCCGCTTTGGGGCCCCAGGAAGGAACCGGTCAAAGCCCCGTGATGCTGACCGCATGCATGTATGCGTCAGAGCCGTAGGCGCAGGATACGCTGACCTGCTTTCCGCGGACAAGGACCTTACAGTTATTCATGCTGTTTAAAACGTCCAGCTTCAGCTCCATCATCCCGCCCTCGGTATTCAGATACAGAATGTTTTCATTGGACTTTCCGTCCACGGTCCCCGCCACGGTAACTGCGGCCGCCGTATTCACATTTGCCGGAGAAACGCTCTCCTTTGTCCCGACGATCCGGGAGGCATGCAGATAAGCGTCCGAACCGCGATAGAAGGAAACCGTCACCTCCCTGCCCGGCATCAGCACTCTGCCGCCCGAGGTATCCGTTCCATTATCGATCACGATCTCCATCAGCCCCCCGTCCGTAGACAGGTACAGCAGATCTTCCTTTGTCTGATCCGTGACCTTTCCCTTCAGCGTGGTGACGGAAACCCCGTTCACCGTTTCTGTGGTCACGCTCTGCGAATCAGCATCCGCAATGCGCACCGCGTGAAGCCAGGCATCCGAACCTCTCGCGCAGGTCACCTGATATTCCTTGCCCGCCACCAGCACCGTACAGCCGCTCATATCCGTCGTCGCGTCCAGACGGATCTGCATCTCGCCCTGCGGCGTATTCAGATACAGGATATCCTCCTTTGTTTTGTCGCCGATCTTTCCCGTTACGGTCACAGCGGTGGAATGATCAATGGTATTGGCCTCCACCCGCGTGCCGTTGGTGATCTTCGCCGCGTGCAGCCACGCATCCGAACCGTAGGTCACATCCACATAGATCTCTCTGCCCGGAAGAAGGATCTTACAGGCGCTGGCATCCGTCTGCGCGTCCAGCTTTATCTCCATCCTTCCCTGCGCGGTGGAAAGCAGAAGCACCTCCTCGGTGGTTCCGGACAGGATCGTCCCGTATACCGTTGCGATCACCTCCGCCGCCCTGATCTGCAGCGCGCCGGCCGGAAGAAACACTGACAGAAGCATCACGCAGACAAGCAGAGCCGCGATCCTGTTTCCTGTTTTTTTCCTGAACATGGTCATCCTCCTTTGTCCTTATTTCAACGCCGCCAGCGGCGTCCGTATCCTCCGCAATCAGATTCATCATATAATATTTATCCCGCAAAAGCAACCGCTTTCCGACGTTCGGGATCCCCAAAAGCGAAAAAAAGCGTGGACGCTTCCATTTTCCTGATGTAAAATAAATGTGGCTTTATTTTTCGCAGCGTATTTCATGAGCAGCAAAAGGAGCACACGCCGTTTTCCGGCCTCATGCTCCGGAATGAAGGATTTTATGGAGAAAAAAGAAGACAGTGACAACAAATGCATAAGCCCGGCGGATACGGCCGATTCTCACGTTTATCTGGAGACGCACGGAGATTTCCGGATGCGTGAGCTGGATAACGACGATCTGGAGCAGTTCAACGCCCTTCTCACCTACGCCTTTCAGGTGACCTCCTACGAGCTCCTCCAGACGGGCTGGCAGCAGGATGAATTCATCTCTGCCAAGCGGCCCATGCTGGAGAAGGCCTATGTTCTCGGATGGTTTTACAAGGACCGGCTGGCTTCCATGATCGTGGTCTATTCCATGAAGGTGAACATCCACGACAATATCATGGAGATGGGCGGCATCACCGGCGTCGCCACCTACCCGGAATATACGGGCAGGGGCCTGATCCATTCCCTGATGCGCCGGGCCATCAACTACATGCACGATCAGGAATTCCCGATCTCCTTCCTCTATCCTTATTCCATCCCCTTTTACCGGAAGATGGGCTGGGAGATCGTATCCGACAAGATCACCTTTACCATCCGGGATACCCAGCTGCCGAAGCCCCGTCCGGTGGAAGGCATGGTGGAACGGGTCAGCGAGGACTCGGAGGATTTTCATAACGTATATTCCTATTTCGCCGTCCAGCGCCACGGCGCGCTGATCCGCGACAGCCTGGCCTGGGACGAATACTGGCGCTGGGAAAACGACGACATGATCGTCGCCGTCTATTATAATAAAGAACATAAGCCCCTGGGCTATATCGTCTACTACATCGCGAACGAGATCTTCCATATCAAGGAAATGGTCTATCTGAACATCGAAGCCAATTATGGTCTGTGGAATTATATCACCGCCCATTTTTCCATGATCACCCAGGTGGTGGGAGACAACTATTCCGGCGAGCCCATGGCCTACCTGCTGGAAGACAGCGAGATCACGGAAACCGTATCCCCCTACATCATGGCGCGGATCATCGACGCGGAAGCCTTCCTGCGAGAATATCCCTGGCAGGTCCAGCCCGAGGATTTCCGCATCCATTTCCGGGTGACGGACGAAATGGCTCCCTGGAATACCGGCGATTATCTGGTCTCCTGGAAGGGCGGCGAGACCCGCTGCGAGCGGGTGGAAAACAACCAGTCCATCAACGTGGTGGAGCTGGACATCAACACCCTCACCACCATGCTTATGGGCTACAAGCGCCCCAGCTATCTGTACGAGCACGAAAAGATCCGGACCGAATACTACATGCTCACCTGGCTGGAACGGCTGATCCCGGTGGAAAAACCTTATTTTTCGGATTATTTTTAATCCTTTTTCCAGACGCTCCGGATGGCCGCATGCGGTGCCGGTCCGGCCAGGGGCTGCGCTGTCACGAAATCAGAAGGAGAATCACATGGCAGGAACGATTGCAGTAGGCATACAGGATTTTGAAAAACTGCGCCAGGGGAATTATTTTTATATAGATAAAACGGACTTCATCCGTCAATGGTGGGAAAGCGGAGACGATGTGACGCTCATCACCCGTCCCCGCCGGTTTGGAAAAACCCTCACCATGAATACGCTGGAATGTTTTTTTTCCGTTGCATATCGGGACCGCGGAGAGCTCTTTGAGGGGCTTTCCATCTGGAAGGAAGAAAAATTCAGAAAGCTTCAGGGGCAATGGCCGGTTATCTTTTTAAGCTTTGCGGATATCAAGGAAACCTCCTTTTCTTCCGCACGCAAGAAAATCTGCCAGACCATTGTGGACCTTTATAACCGCTTCTCCTTTCTTCCGGAGAAGGCGCCGTTAACAGCTTCCGAGCGGGAGTTCTGGAATAAGATCTCTTATGATATGGAAAATTATGTCGCTACCCTTTCCCTGAAGGCTCTTTCCGGATATCTTTACCGCCATTACGGGAAAAAGGTCATCCTTCTTCTGGACGAATATGATACTCCTCTCCAGGAGGCCTGGGTGTCCGGATACTGGGAGGAGCTCTCCGATTTCATGCGAAGTCTTTTCAATGCTTCTTTCAAGACCAATCCCTTTCTGGAACGGGCGGTCATGACCGGCATCACCCGCGTAAGCAGGGAGTCGATCTTCTCCGATCTGAACAATCTGAAGATCGTAACCACCACTTCGGAGGAATACGCGGACAGCTTTGGCTTCACTCAGGAAGAAACCCTCGGCGCGCTGATGGAATATGGGTTCGGGGAAAAGGCCGATGAAATCAGAAAGTGGTATGACGGCTTTACCTTCGGTTCAAAATCCGATATTTACAATCCCTGGTCCGTTATCAACTTTCTGGATACCGGAAAGACAGCTCCCTATTGGGCAAACACCAGCTCCAACAGCCTGGTCGGAAAACTGATCCGGGAAGGGAGCCGGAAAATCAAAACCGCCTTTGAAGACCTCCTGCAGGGCCGGAGTCTGATCACAGAAATCGATGAACAGATCGTTTACAGTCAGCTCGGGCAGAATGAAACCGCAATCTGGAGCCTTCTTCTTGCGGCCGGATATCTGAAGGTGGAAAACTATCAGGCCTTCACCACAAGGGAGGGCATCTGGAAAGAGGAATACGCCCTGACGCTGACGAATTTTGAAGTAACGCTGATGTTCCGCCGCCTCATCCATGACTGGTTCGGCCCTGCCTCCGCCGACTACAACGATTTTCTCCCGGCGCTTCTTGACGGCGATGTGGAAGCGATGAACGCCTACATGAACCGGATCACGCTGGAAACTTTCAGCTTTTTTGACGCGGGGAAAAATCAGCCGGAACGCTTCTACCATGGCTTCGTTCTGGGACTTCTAGTGGAGCTGTCCGGCCGTTACCGCATCACCTCCAACCGGGAAAGCGGCTTCGGCCGCTATGATATCTGCCTGGAGCCGGTCTCCCCGCAGGATGATGCCATCCTCCTGGAATTCAAGGTCTTTAACCCCCAGCGGGAAAAGAGCCTGTCCGACACGGTAAAGGCTGCTCTGAGACAGATTGAAGAAAAGGATTATTCCGCCGTTCTGAGGCAGAAGGGAATTGCCAAAGAGCGCATCCGAAAATACGGCTTTGCCTTTGAGGGAAAAACGGTGCTGATCGGGGGCGGGGAGGAAGCAGAGTTTGAAGCCTCTCTGGACGAAGCGCAGAAATGGGCGGCTTCCGTTGGCTATTCTGAAAGCGACATCAATGATAAAATCAAATCTGCCAGAAGGAAGAGAAAAAATAGATAAGCCGGAAAGAGTGTGCGTCCCTTTTCAAGATAAGTAGTGATGGCTCAAACTCCGTCGGTTTCACCAAAGCAAATTCAAAGGGAGTGTCAAACCTTGAAATAAACGTACCGCTATTTTATCATAAATGATATAAAAGATTGACAAAAAGCAACCCTTGGTTGCGGAAGCTTCCATGATTGCGCTAAACGGTTCTGGCGTAATACTGATCCTTTGTATCCTTTCGATGGCCATAGGTCTGATACTGATATTGCGGAAGAAATGAACTGGAGGAAACGCATATGAAAAAGGTAAGCTATCTATTTATTGTTCTTGCGATCCTGCTCTCTGACATGATGTGTGCAGTGGTTGCATATAATTACTGTACCTTACAGTGGGGCGGGCAATATGCCGGGTATAGCGCGCCGGCCAGCACAGCATTTTTATACGTTATTCCGTACGGGATCGGAATCATATTCTGTATTATTTTGGCATGTGTTTTTCATAAAAAACAGGAAAATAAAAAATAAATGTATATTCAGCAAAAGGGTATGCCCCATCTGGAGGGCATACCCTTTTTGTCTATATTCACCAATAGTTTTCAATTTTCCTTGAAATCACTACTCATCTTAAAAAGGGAGGAGTGTGCTATACCATCTTCGGGGGAAAGAAATAGTTACTGTTCAGCCTTCGGCAGAACAGTAACGGCATCCGGCCATTCCAATCGCTTCGCGATGGGCCGGATGCTTCCTTCCTGTACGTTTTCGCACGGTCTGCGCAGTAGATGCGCAGACCTGGCTAATATCCCATTACTGTTCGTTCCTTTTCACGGGGCAGAGGACCGGATGAAATGTTCCATGAATTTTTGCGGGAAAACATTCACTGGGCCTTCTGCGGACCCTTTCGCAGGGTCTTCCCTGAAAACCTTCTGCCTATATACGGTTGAAAAATGAAGAAATAGCTTTATAACCGTACAAAAATTCATTTTTTACGGATCCAATTCCGGAAAATACTATTCTGAACCGTATTTTTCATGGCGTGAT
>CALWGL010000157.1 GCA_944380025.1 uncultured Lachnospiraceae bacterium | reverse complement strand
GTGGGAGCATAGCCCCTTGTGGCGATTCCTCTGGCGTCCGCCACCGCCATCACCTCGTCCCACAGCTTTCTCGCCAGAAAATCCATATGCTCGCTGTCCTCATAGCAGCCAAGTCCGACTCCTATCACCGCCTGCGGCAGATTATGAGAAATATTGATCGCGTATTTGTACCACAACTCCGCCATGATATCCTCCTTCCAGGTACATCTGCAGTCCGTCCGCGCGAACAGATCCAGTACGGCCTGCGCTCTGGGAGTAATCTGGCGGATGCCCTTTTCCCCGAACCACATCCCTCTGGTTTCTTCGGGATCAAAGAAAATGACATTCCCGTTCCGTTCAGAAGAGATGCGCATCAGGGAATACAGCATATGCTCCTCTCCGATGGCTTTTCCGATTATCTCCTCGGAATCCACGCCGTTTAAGAGGCTTAACACCGCGGTCTGCGGCTTCACAACCGTTTTGATATCCTCAAGCAGGCCGGGAAGGGCTCCATATTTGGTGGCGATCAGAAGAAGGTCCACGCCCGCGGCCTCCTCCGGCGTTTTCACCGGATAGAGGAAGCGTTCTCCGTTAATTATCATTCCTTCCTTCTGAAGCCTCTCCTTCCGCTCTCCCCTGGCGATCAGGCACATATCCTCCCTGGGGAGATTCCTCATGCCCCACAGGAAATACGAACCAACCGCGCCCGCTCCCATGATTCCCACCGTTTTGATTTCCATTTTCTCTCCTCCTATGCGAATCTGAATTTCCTGCCCAGCGTGTTTACCAGAACAACCAGCAGATAGCAGACGATGAAGTACCCGGCAGCCTCCATGGCGTACACCGTGAAAATACCGCCGATGCTCGTCGCGTTCAGCATAACCGTATTACAGGTAAACAGGTATTCGAAAATATTGATGGAAGCCAGCAGGGAGGTACTCTTGATGATCGACGTTATCTGAGACATCAGAGACGGAATAATCGCCCGGAAGGTCTGCGGCAGTACGATATGCCACAGGATTCCGATAAAATGAAAGCCCTGAGAATATCCCGCCTCAAACTGACCGTGGGAAATGTTGTTCAGTCCGCCCCTGACGATCTCGCACACATACGGCGCGGAAACCACGCTCAGGCTGACAACGCCCAGATTAAAACCGCCGCCCGTCACGAAAAAACGAAACATCAGAATCCAGAGAAGCTGGGGCGTACAGCGGAAAATCTCCACATAAACGGATGCCAGTACGTTCAGGAATCCAATCGTTCCCCTGCAGTAGGTTTTCATCAGCGCCAGTACGGTTCCAAGCAGAATGGACAGAACCGACGCGAGCGCGGCGATCTCCAGAGTCAGCTTCATTCCGCCCATCATATATTTCAGATTGTCTGCTGTGAGCACACCTGTCATATTACGCCACCTCCATCATCCTCTTTTTCCTTTTTTTCCTCATACCGGGATTTCTGGCCGCGTTCCGTTCAAATACCCGCACCAGCATCGACAGCGGAAAGCATACGATAAAATACATGGCTGCCGCGATCAGATAGCCCTGAAGATATCCGGTATAGCCCACGCTTCTGTCCGCGTAGTACATCAGATCCAGACCGACGACCATGGCAAGGGTCGACGTATTCTTAAGAAGCGCCAGCGTCTGGCTGGTCAGCGGAGGAAGGATCATCTTCAGCGTCTGCGGCAGAATCACATAAAACATCGTCTGATTTCCCGTAAAGCCCTGAGACATGGCCGCTTCCTGCTGTCCGCCCGGCACCGCCTCGATGCCGGAGCGGATTACCTCCGCGATATAGGCGCCGTGATACAGTCCTACACCGAATATACCGATCACAAATTTGGAAATCCGGTACGCCCTCGACATGTGAAACAGCTGCTGAATGATCACCGGAACTCCCACGTAGATGAAAAAGAACTGCAATGTTACCGGCGTATTCTGAAAAAACTGCACATAGATTCTGCTGACCGCCTTCAGCACCCTGTTTTCTCCCGTGGAGATCAGTCCCAGCAATATTCCGATTGACATGGCGATCAGCCAGCCAACCACAGTTACTCTTAATGTCATTCCAAACCCTGTCAGATAATCCGGGAAATCCTGAAAGGAACGCTCCCATCTCCAGGGATCCAGCAAGCTTTCCAGCATATGCAGCCACCACCTTTATCCAGATTCTGATTTTCCTGTTTCCGCGGCATTCTTTCTTTTCCTTCCGCTTTTATGTACGGCCCGTTTCAGCCCTTACTGCATGGCCGCTTCCACCTCCGCGTCCGTCATGACGCCCCATTCCTTCTTCATTTCATCCAGCCTTCCGGACTCCTTCAGATCGGTAATCACATCGTCCATATAGGAAGTCAGCTCATCATTGCCCTTTTTCAGCGCAATGCCGATCTCCTGCACGCCGAAAGCGTCGTCCGTCAGCATCAGGGTATCGTCCACATAGGAAACCAGCGCGGAACGGTCGACGGAGTAGGCATCGATCTGACCGGTTTTCAGAGCCGCGACCCCATCCGTGATATACTGAAAATCCTGAATCTCATAATTCGCGTCGATGTTCTTTTCCGCCGCGTATTCCTTAATCAGATCCGCCGTGGTCGTTCCCTGGCCGACCCCAATGATAAAGCCGTCCATATCCGCAAGCGTCGTCGCGCCGGAGTCCTTTCTCACCAGAAACGTAACGGGCTCCAGGCGGTACTGCTGCGTAAAATCCCAGGATTTCTTCCTCTCCTCCGTGATGGTGAAGGCTGCGATCACACAGTCCAGCTCCCCGTTATCCAGAAGCCCGCCCCTGGTCTTTGCCGTTACGGAGGTGAATTCCACCAGACCGTTTTCCTTTGCCTCTTCGGCGGTACAGTCAAAAATCGATGCCGCGATCTCATAGGCCAGATCGATTTCATACCCCCTGTATTCTCCGGTCGAGGTATCGATCATACCAATGTTGAGCGTATCGGACTTGGCTCCCACCTTCAGAACGCCTGCCTCGCGGATGTCCTCCACGGTCCTCTGCGCGGACGAACCGGAGGCTCCGTCAGCCGCGGACGCCTGCGCGCTTCCGCATCCGGCCAGAGTTCCCAGCACCATCACCATAGCCATCATGCCTGCAACGATCCTTTTTTTCATAATAATCTCCTCCTTCTGCCGCTGGTCAGCGGCATTCCAACAAACACTGCTGTTTTCGCAAATCTGTTTTGATCCGTCAGTGAAGAATTTTGCCAAAGAAAGCCTTTGTACGTTCGTTCTTCGGATGCCCGAACACCTCTTCTGGCGTTCCCTCCTCCACAATTTTCGCGCTGTCCAGAAAAATCACCCGGTCCGCCACCTGTCTGGCAAAGCCCATTTCATGGGTCACGCAGAGCATTGTGATATCCTCTTTGGAGAGCTCCACCATAACGTCCAGAACCTCTCCCACCATTTCCGGGTCCAGCGCGCTGGTGGGTTCGTCAAACAGGATGATCTCCGGATGCGTCACCAGCGCCCTCGCTATGGCGACGCGCTGCTGCTGCCCGCCGGACAGGTTCTGCGGATAGGCGTCCGCTTTGGCGGCAAGCCCCACCCGGGCCAGATATTCCATCGCGGTCTCCTCCGCTTCCTTTCTCGGGATCTTATGCAGCTTCATTGGCGCCAGCGTCAGGTTCTGAAGCACGGTTTTGTGGGGGTAGAGATTAAACTGCTGGAACACCATCGCCATATGATCCTTGGACATCTTCACCCGGTTCTTCTGGGTAACCAGCTCGCCGTCTATGTAGATTTCCCCGCCGGTTGGCTTTTCCAGACGGTTGATGCAGCGGATCAGCGTGCTTTTCCCGCTCCCGCTCGGCCCCAGAATGACCAGCTTCTCCCCCTTTTGGACGGTAAGATTGATATCATCCAGCACCTGAAGGTCTCCGAATCTCTTTCGCAAATGTTCGATCCTGATCATCTCGTTCGTATTCTCCATACCGATCACTCCATTTTTTTGAATAAAAAAAAGACCGACCCTTTCGTCAGCCTCTTCGCCATTTTCCATATGCCCTCTGCTCTGTTTTTTTCAGCCCGATACCACTTTGTTTCCGCTATTTTTCCGGGCAGTCGCCCTTCCAGTAGATTTCCCTGTGCTCCGTCGGGGTGGAAAACGCGATCAGCGTCTTCGTCTTTCCAAAGCTCTGCAGCTCCCCGATAAAATAATCCAGCTCCATGGTGTTATGGAACTGACATTCCAGCAGCACCGCGTATTCTCCGGTCACGCAGGTGCACTGCACCACGTTTTCACACTGCTCCACATAGGGATAAAACTCTTTCTTCTGCTTCGGCTCGATGTCCACACAGATAAACGCCTTTGTATAACAGCCCAGCGCCAGCGGATTGACCCGGACGCTGTAGCCCGCTATGACTCCCTTCTCCTCCATCCGGGCGATCCGCGCCGCCACGGAGGTGGAGGAGAGGAATACCCGCTCGGAAATTTCCTTCGCGGAAATGCGGGCGTTTTCCTGAAGCATTTCCAGGATCTGATAATCCACATAATCCAGTTCATCCGCATGATTAACGGGGACGCTGACCCGGTCCGCGATTCTCGTCTTTTCCATCCGCAGCATCCATCCTTTCCCGTCCGGCATTTCCGGCTGTCAGGAACAGCCGCCGGCCGATTTTCCATGAACCGCGGCGTTACCGGCCGCCGCAATTCATGAACCGGATTATAAGAGTCCCGCCTGAAAATGTCAAGCGCATGGAGCCAGCCGGCAGGTTATCTGCTTTTTTTCCCTGTTTTCCTTCATTTTATTTCGAAAGCCGGCATTTCTGCCTGACTTTTTCAACCGCATCTTCTGCCGGTTCCCTTTTCTCCTCTTATCAGCCTCTGTTTTTCCCGCACCCTCCGAAACGGCGCAAGGAACCGGTTGATATGCGCCCCGATCAGGAACAGATAAAAGCAGAAATACAGCCACAGCATCAGGATCACGATGGTGGTCAGGCTTCCGTACATGTCAAAGCCGCCGGAATGCCGGACATAGATGGAAAAGCCCCAGGAAAACACGTTCCAGGTCACGGCGGAAAAGGCCGCGCCGGGAAGCTGCCAGGCGAACCGCTGTCTGCAGTTCGGGATGAAGGTATACATGAGCGCGAACAGAAGCGTCATCACGAACCAGGAAAAGATCCCCCGGAAATGCAGAAGCAGGGAAAACAGCCGCTCCATTCCCGGCACATGCCGGACGATCAGAGAGGCAAGCAGGTTTCCGAACACCATCACCACCAGAGAAAATACCACCATCGCCAGAAAAACGATCAGGTAGAAGGAAGCGATCAGCCGCTGGAACACATAGTTGCGGTCCTCCACCACCCCGTTCATGGCGTTCAGCCCGCGCATCAGGGCCAGGATCCCCTTTCCCGCCGACCAGACGGTCACGATGGCCGACATACTGATCATCCCGAAGGTGCTGTCATAGATATTTTCAATCAGCCCCACGATCAGAGGGGTGATGGACGGGGGAAAAATGGTCGCCGCCGTCAGCAGATCCGATTTTTGCAGAAGCGGCGTCGCCGCAAGCACCGAACAGATCAGCATGATCATGGGGATCAGGGAGAGAAAGATAAAAAAAGCGGTGCTCGCCGCATAGGCGTTCACGTTCGCCCGGCTCATCTGTCTCGCAAAGCCCCTTATGATCCGATATATCCTCATCATAGCCCGTCACCTCTCTTCAGGCTGATCCCTTCATAAAAATAGCTCAGGATCGTCTCCCAGTCGCAGCCGCTTTCCGCCATGCTCCTCGCGCCGTTCTGGCTCATCCCCACACCGTGGCCGAAGCCTCCGCCGTACAGGGTAAAGCCCGCGACCGCCCCGTCCTTCTTCACAGTCTCAATGGTAAAAAAGCCGCTGGGAAGCAGACCGGACGGCTGCCAGGCGCTGCCGTCCTGACGGATCACGGAAACGGACGGATCGCACAGCACGGAACGGACCGCATTTTCCGTTTTCACCAGGATCTCTTCCTTCTCTCCCACGATCCGCAGCGTCTGCGCCACGCCGCCAGCCCCCCGTTCCGTAATGGAAAGCTCCAGGATCCGTCCGGGATCGGAGGGCGTCTCATTCACATACTCCCCGTTTTCCTGCCGGACGAAAACGGTATTCGGAGCCGCCGCGCACCGTTCCAGCAGTTTTTCATAAAGAAGCTCCTCCCGGAAGGGTTCCGCCTGATACGTCCACCGGTACCATGGTTCCCCGCTCTCAAAATCCGAGGAGCGCACATCCCGGATGAACGCCGCGAAGCTCTCCTCCTGCTTCATGACATCCGCCGCAGCAATGTCCGCCTCATCCGCCGTTTCATCCACGGCGTCTCCCTGGGCATCCACAACGCCTGCCGCATTGACCGCCTTTCCCTGCAGATAGGGAATCTGTCCCGGATCGGAGCCGGACCAGACCGACGGGTCCGTTCCGTAGCCGCAGGAGGTGGAATAGTAGTACGTATCCGCCAGCTCCTGCCCGTACCACAGAAGCTCTCCCTTCGTCTCCCGGACGGCTTTGGTGGTCTGCGCGTTCTCCAGGATATTATTATAAACCTGAAAGGCCGTGCTGTCATCCACATGCGCGCCGTATTCCGGAAGCCCCGCATGAAGGATCCTGGCATAGGCGTACGTCCTTGCGCACACCGCCTGGGCTTTCAGCGCCTCCAGCGGATAGGAGGCGGGCATCTCGCTGGGAACCACGGCGTACAGATATTCCTCCAGCAGCAGCTCGTTGATCACAAGGATTCCCTCTCCGGTCCGGCGCAGCTCCAGGCAGCCCCGGTATTCCGGCGTCCCCTGGCTTCTTTCCACGCTGGAGAGCCGAATCCGTCCGGTATGCGCCGACGGCTCTATGCGGACGATATCTGACATTCCCTCACCGGCATTTTCCCCGGAAAACAGCCCGCTTTTTTCATCGACGGAAAACGTCTCCCCCGCCGGGACCGTCAGGGACGCTTCCTCCCCGCTTCCGGAAGAAAACACGGAAAGCTCGCAGTCCGCCGTCAGGGAAACCGTCTCATGATACAGGCCGGAAAATCCGTCGGTACGCACCAGGACCCGGATCTTCTCCATATTTTCTTCCTTCACCACAAGAGCGGCCTGCACGCAGCCGTCTTCCACCACGAAATCCGTAAAATCATAGCCGATCCGAAGATCCTGTTTTTCATAGCACTTCAGCGTCCCGTAAATGCGGTAGATCCGCAGACTGTCGGCAAAGGGAAGAAAGCCGCTCCCCTCTACCTCCACGCCGTCCTCCTCCACCCGGAGGATCTTTCCGGAGATCTTCCCGGTCTTGGCGTGGATCCCGCTAAGAGAGCCGTCCTCAAAACGTAGATCCGCCACCTGCTCCCGAATCCTGCCGTATTCCTGCTGCGCCGCGTTCTCCTGCCCTTCGCCGGGGTCCTGCGCAGCGCCGGAAAGCTCCGGCGGCATTCCCTCCGAAAAAGGGAAACG
>CALWGL010000156.1 GCA_944380025.1 uncultured Lachnospiraceae bacterium | reverse complement strand
AGAAAGCATCCGGCCCATCGCGAAGCGATTGGAATGGCCGGATGCCGTAACAGTTCTGCCGAAGGCTGAACTGTTACACCGCCCGCCCTCTTTGCAATTCTTCCCTGCGGTGATACAATAGGAAGCGGACTTCCCGCACGCCGTGCCGTCGTCCCGATCACCCGAAAGAAAGAAGGATACCCCAGATGAAAACTGTCTCTGCTGCCAAAAACGTCCTGACCGCCCTGAAAAGCGATCCCGTGCTTCTGATCTCCGGCCTGCTGGCCGCGCTCTCCATGTTTTTCGTTCATCCGGACGCGGAATATGTGTCCTATATCGATTACCGGGTCCTTGCCCTGCTGTTTTCCCTGATGTGCGTCATGAACGGCTTTCAGGAGCAGGGGCTGTTCCGGAAAATGGCGGTCTTCGTCCTCAGCCGCACTGCCAATACCAGACAGCTTTCCGCCGTTCTGGTATTCCTGTGCTTCTTTCTGAGCATGCTCATCACCAATGACGTCGCGCTCATCACCTTTGTGCCCTTCACGGTGCTGATCCTGTCCATCACAGGCCAGCAGAAGCGGCTGATCCCCATCATCGTTCTGCAGACCGTCGCCGCCAATCTTGGGAGCATGCTCACCCCCATCGGCAATCCGCAGAATCTGTACCTGTACAATCTGTCCGGCATGGGACTGGGCGAATTTCTCTCCGTCATGTTCCCCTATACCGCCGTTTCCTTTGTCCTGCTCGCTTTTTCCCTCTTTCCGGGAAAAAGCGAAGCCATAGAGCTCGCCTCTGTTTTTACGGAGCTTCCCCCCGCGGATAAAAAGAAGGTGGTCTGTTATACGCTCCTGTTCCTGCTCTGCATGGGCTGTGTGCTGCGGCTGCTTCCCTGGCAGCTGATGCTGGCGGCCGTGGTTCTCGTCCTGTTCTTCGTGAGCCGTCCGCTGCTTCTTAAGGCGGATTTCGGCCTGCTTGCCACCTTTGTTTTCTTCTTTCTGTTCATCGGAAATATGGGACGGCTTCCCGCGGTTTCCGGGCTGCTTTCCCGGATCCTGTCGGGCCATGAGCTTCTGGTAGGCGTGCTTTCCAGCCAGGTCATCAGCAATGTGCCCTCCGCCCTTCTTCTGTCCGGCTTCACCGCGGATTACCGCCCGCTTCTGGTGGGCGTGAACCTGGGCGGTCTCGGCACGCTGATCGCCTCGCTGGCCAGCCTGATCTCCTATAAGCAGTACGCACAGACGGAGGGCTGCCGGAAAGGCGCTTATCTGCTTTCCTTCACCGCCGTCAACGTGCTCTTTCTCCTGGTGCTTCTCTCCGTCTCCCTTCCTCTGGGAGATTTCTGAGCCAAAAAGGGCCGCGCGGCGTCTGTCTGCATGCGGCCCGTCACCTGCGGCGGCCTCCCGCCGGAGGCGTCCGCCGCGGGAGGCCGCCCGCATAACCGCTTCCGTCAGGACATATAGTAATAAAAAAAGACGGAGGCGCGCATGCTCTCCATCCTGGAACGGATCAATCAGTTTCTCTGGGGGCTTCCCCTTCTTTTTCTTCTTGCAGGCTCCCACCTGTATTTCACCATCCGGCTGCGGTTTCCGCAGAAGCTCACGCTGAAGGCTATCCGGCTGTCCGTCACGCCGGAAAGAGAAGACGTCTCCGGCCCTTCCGGCTTTGCGGCGCTTGCCACCACCCTGGCGGCCACGCTGGGCACGGGAAATATCATCGGCGTCTCCACCGCTGTCGCCGTGGGCGGCCCGGGCGCGCTGTTCTGGTGCTGGATCACCGGCATCTTCGGCATGGCTACCTGCTACGGAGAGTGCTATCTTTCCGTCCTGTTCCGCGCCCGGAGAAAAGACGGTTCCTTTGCCGGCGGTCCCATGTATGTGCTGGAAAAGGGCATGCACAGCCGGCCGCTTGGCATGCTGTATGCCTTCTGCGTGCTGCTTGCCGCCTTCGGCGTCGGCTGTACCACTCAGGCCAGCGCCATCACGGAAGCGGCAGGAGAGCTTGCTCCCGTTTCCCCGCATCTGGTCGGTATTCTGGCTGCCGTCACGGCCGGCCTCGTCACTCTGGGAGGCGTGCGTTCCATCGCCTCCTTCTGCACCCGCATGGTCCCGGCGCTGGGCTTTTTTTATATCGCCTGCTGTCTCTGGCTCCTCATCCTCAACCGGGACTGTCTTCCCTCCGCCTGCTCCCTCATCCTGCGCAGCGCCTTTTCTCCGCAGGCGGCCGCCGGAGGCTTTATCGGAAGCACCGTGCAGAGCGCCGCCCGCTACGGGATCGCGAGAGGGCTCTTTACCAACGAAGCGGGCATCGGCACCGCCGCCATTGCCGCCGCCTCATCCGGAAGCTCCGATCCCCGCAGGCAGGGGCTCATCTCCATGACGGCCGTTTTCTGGGACACGGTGGTCATGTGCGCCCTGACCGGCCTGGTCATCGTTACCAATATCCAGAAGCATCCCGCCTCCGCCGCGGGCTACAGCCCTGCCAGCCTCACCACAGCCGCCTTTACCTTTCTCCCCGGCGGCGCGGCAATCCTGTCCCTTTCCCTCATCGCCTTCGCCCTCACCACCCTGATCGGCTGGTGCTACTACGGGGAACGGGCCGTAGAATATCTCTTCGGCAGCCAGGGACTGCCCTCCTATCATCTCTGCTATATCGTCATGATCTACATCGGAGCCGTACTGCCCATGAGCCTGGTCTGGAGCGTGACCGACCTGATCAACGCCCTCATGGTCTTTCCCAGCTGTCTGGCCCTTCTCGCCCTGCGCCGGAGGATCCGCATCTGAACGCGGTCCGCCCGGCCTCTTTCCGGACATGCCTTCTCACGCCCGCTCCAGGATCCCAAGCCCCAGGGGGTAAGGCCCGGTATGCACCCCGATGGTCGCGCCGATCTGATAGAGCGGCAGATCCTCCGGAGCCAGCCAGCCCTTCATTTGCTCCACTACGGCTCTCCGGTAGCTTTCCGCTTCCTCTCCGTCGAAGCCGAAGCCGGCGGCCAGAGAATATTTTTTTGCCGTCCCGCCGAACTGCTGCACGTATTCCTTCAGAAGCGCCACGGTCCTGTCCAGCGTCTTTTTCCGGGAGCGGCTGATGCCGGAGGGGAAGATCTCTCCGTCCTTCATGGTGATCACAGGCCGAATGCCAAGAAGGGTTCCGGCCACGCCGGCCACACGGCCGATCCGTCCGCCCGCCTGCAGGTATTCCAGATTTCCCACGGTAAAAAAGATCCTTCCGGTCTTCCGGATCGCCTCGATCCGGTCGGCCGTCTCGTCAAAGCCCGCGCCGCGCTCCTGCATGGAGGCCGCCTCCAGCGCCAGAAGCCCCTGCAGCACCGTACAGTAGGTGCTGTCGATCACACGGATCCGTGCGTCGGGATAGTCCTCCAGCACCAGCTGTCTGGCGGACAGCGCCGACTGCATGGAGCCGCTCAGCTTGGTGGAAATGCATATCACCAGCATGGGGATGTTTTCCTTCGCCAGGGGCAGGAATACGTCCAGGTAATCCTGCACGGAAGGCAGGGAGGATTTGGGATAAACGCCCTTTTTCTCCACCATTTTCTCATAAAATTCCCGGATGCCGATCTCCTCCAGCTCCTTCCGGTAATGCGTCCCGTCGAAGGACACATAGAAGGGGATCACCCGGATCCGCTTCCTTTTCGCAAGCTCCGGCGGCAGGTCGCAGGACCCGTCGCTGATGATCTGAAACTGCTCGCTCATTTCCGCACCTCTTTCTTCCCGCCCTTATCCGGCGGCTTTCTGCATCAAAGTTTTCTGAACTCTCCCGCCGCGATACACACCGGCTCTCTGTCCACGCTGATCCAGACGTCCTGCGCCGAAGGGTTGCAGACCATTCTCCGGTTTCCTGAAAATCTCAGGCTGCGCGACGCCTGCACATAGTCCAGGATCTCAATGTTGGCCGCATACCACACATCCTCCCGCCCTCCCGCCATGCGGCAGAAGGTTTCGATCTTCTCCCAGTTATGGTTCCGGCTGAATTCGTGGCTGTGTCCCCAGACATAGAAAAGAAGCATCTGTTCAAATTCCCGTTCCAGAAACTGCTTCCACAGTCCTTCCAGATCATCATCGTGATGAGCCGTGGGATGCCACTTCATAAAATTCTGCGGAAGGTCAAAGGCTTTTGTGGCTTTCACGGTCCTGCTGTATTCCATGCCGCAGGCCTCCGCCAGCCCAATCACATGGTCTGTATACGCGCCGAAGGGCCAGGACATCCCCCGCACGGGATACCTGCACAGCTCCTCCAGCGCCATTTTATCGCTGAGGATCTCTTCCAGCACCTGGCCGTCCGGAATCTGTGTCAGATAGGGATGCGTCACCGTATGTACCGATACCTCATGATTTTTATAAAGCTTCGCCGTCTCCTCCCTGCTGACATAACCTTCCGTTCCCAGCTTTCCGCTGTTTAGATGAAAGGTTCCCCGAATACCGTTTTCATTGAAAATCCCGACCAGCCGGCGATCAAATTCCGCGCCGTCGTCATAGCTCATGGTCAGGGCACGTCTCACCCCGCCAGGAAACAGATTGCATTTTACTTCCATCATTCCCTCCATACCCAAAACATTTTTTGCGCGCCTGCAGGCAGCGCAGGCAAACTGCCGCATGCCGCCGTTCCCTTATACCGCGTCCGCGGACGGAAGATAAAGCGGCAGCGGGAGCCACCCTGCCGGGATCCCGGGCCTCTGCCGGACAAAGGAAGCGGTTCCGAACAGGAAGCGCGCCAGCTCCCCCTTCTCCCACTCCTCAGCCTTCTCCCATTCCGCCGGATCAGCTTCTTCTTCGGAAAAACGCCTTACCCGGATCTCTTCTCCCTTCACACTGCAGGAAAAAAGCGCCGTTTTTCCTTCTTCCTCCCGCACCCGGAAGGACCATTTTCCATCCGAAAGTCCAAAGAGTTCTTTTTTCGCTCTGAGGAAAAAACGGAGAACCTCCTTCAGATCAGCCATGTCATACTGATGTCCCTGCCGCAGCAGATACCGTCCGCAGATTTTTTCCAGAAAATCGAACTCCCGCGTCCGATACCAGGCAAGCTCCACGGAAAAGCCCTCCGGCGCGCGCTTTTCCCAGTAAGCCTTCATCACTGCGGGGTAAAGCTCCGGGTCGGCAAGCTCCAGCTCCGTGATCCTGGGTTCCCCATTCCGGACAGACTCGCACAGATATCCGGCAAAAGCGCCGTCCCGCCTGATCGTCAGGGGAATGCACAGCCCCGCCTTCAGATGGCGGGCAAAGGTCTGCTCTTTTCTCCGCGTATGTAGGGGGTGGCTTTCAAAAAGCCGGCAGGCAAACGTTTCCTCTTCTCCGCCCTCCCGCATTTCCGAAAAGGAGATCCCCGCGTCCCGCCCGTCCGCGCACGCCCGGGTAAGACCGTGCTTCCCGTTGCCTGGTTCCAGCTGCATGGTCAGGCATACCTCCATGGGTTCATAGCCCCAGTAGGCATATCTCTGCCGCTGTCCGGAAAGGACCGCAAAGGCATATCCCTCCTTTTTCATCCATTCTTTTACGGTCGTCAGGAGAAGCTGCATATATCCTCTTCCCCTCGCGTCCTCCGCCACGCTCACCGTTCCCACGCCGATTCCCTTCAGAACGTCGCCTCCGCACACAAAGGATACCGGCTCCGTAAGAAGCAGGGCCCGGATCCGCCCCTCCTCCAGGATCAGCCAGTGATTGCCGTCGCAGGGCGCGTCCGGCCCGTACACATCCGGGATCAGCCGGGCAAAGCCGCCAGGCGGCAGATCCGTTCCGAATACCTCGTCGGCAAAACGCAGGATCTCCTTCTTCCAGCCTGCATCCGCTCTGATCAGTTCCATTTTCCCATCTTCCTTCCTGCCAGGATCTTCCTGCCTTTTCGCCTCTTATTTTCTTTCCGCTTCCGTCTGCCTGCGCATCCGCTGTCCCGAAGGAGTCATGGCAAGTCCTCCCCTTGCGGTTTCCCGGATCTCTGAAGGCATGGATCTTCCGATGGCGTACATGGCGTCCACCACCTCGTCAAAGGGGATGTAGCTCTTTACGCCCGCCAGCGCCAGATCCGCGGAAAGAAGGGCGTTCACCGCTCCGGAGGCATTCCGTTTGATGCAGGGGATCTCCACCAGACCCGCCACAGGGTCGCAGGACAGGCCCAGCACATTTTTCAGCGCCATGGCGGCCGCATGAAAGGCCGCGTCCGGCGTCCCGCCAAGCATTTCCACCACCGCCGCAGCCCCCATGGCGGCCGCGGAGCCGCATTCCGCCTGGCAGCCGCCCTCCGCTCCCGCCAGCGTGGCCCTGCTTCCGATCAGGATCCCCACCGCTGACGCGGTAAACAGGCCGTCGATCATCCGCTCCCGGTCCAACCCCGCCGTTTCCGCGCAGGAAAGGATCACGGCCGGCACGATGCCGCAGGAGCCGGCCGTAGGACAGGCGACGATGCACTGCATGGACGCGTTCAGCTCGCTGCAGGACAGTGCCATCGCCGCCGCCAGGGACACCGTCTCTCCCAGAATGCTCTTTCCCGTCTGACGGTAGCTTTCATACAGGCAGGCATTCCCCCCGGTCAGACCGCTCACGGAACGGACCGGCTCTCTTCTCGCCTTCTGCACAGACCGTTCCATCACGGTCAAAGTCTGCGCCATCCTTTCCCTCAGCTCCTGCCTGCTTCCCGTTCCCGCCTCCGTCTCCTGCAAAAGGGCGTAGTCGCACAGGCGCAACTTCTCCTGCTCCAGATATGCGGTCAGCTTTTCCGCTTCCAAGATAAACATATCCTTCCGCCTCTCCTTTCCCGCTCAGTTCATATCCGCCGGATCCAGAAGCAGCGCTCTCTGCACGCCGTACACCCGCTCCAGCGCGCCCTTCAGCTCTCCCGGCAGCGCCCCGTCCAGCTCCATATACATACAGGCGGTATGGCTGTCCGCCGACCGGTTGACCTGCATGTTTCCGATGTTGATCCGGTAAGCGTACAGGATCGCCGTGATCCCGGCGATCACGCCCGGCTCATCCGTATGCCTGGTGGCAAGGATCGGCCTCTCTCCGGAAAACTGCACCGCCACTCCGTCGATCTCCGTAATGCAGACGCTTCCTCCGCCGATGCTGCTCCCGGTCATGGTAAAGCTCCGTCCGCTCTTCGTCTCCAGCTCCATCCGCACCGTATTGGGATGCACGTCTCCCAGATCCGCCGGAACAAAGGATGCTTCGATCCCGTTCTTCTCCGCCAGCTCATAGGCCTGCTTCAGCCTCTCATCGTCACAGCGGACGCCCTGTATGCCGGCCAGAAGCGCCTTGTCCGTCCCATGGCCGGCATAGGTCTCCGCAAAGGAACCGTGCATATAGAAAACAGCCTTCTTCACATCCTCTCCGCACAGATGTCTGGCAAAAAGACCGAGTCTGGCCGCTCCCGCCGTATGGCTGCTGGAAGGCCCGACCATGATGGGGCCGATGATATCAAAAACGCCGTAATGCTTCATA
>CALWGL010000155.1 GCA_944380025.1 uncultured Lachnospiraceae bacterium | reverse complement strand
CCGTCAACAACGTCCTTCGCTTCCTTCAGGCCAAGGCCGGTAACCTCGCGGACAACCTTGATAACCTTAACCTTGTTCGGGCCAACCTCGGTCAGCTCAACGTCGAACTCGGTCTTCTCCTCAGCGGCAGCAGCCTCACCTGCGCCAGCTGCTGCAACAACAACGCCGGCTGCTGCGGATACGCCGAACTCTTCCTCGCATGCCTTTACCAGATCGTTCAGTTCCAGTACGGACAGCTCTTTGATCGCATCGATGATTTCCTGAGTGGATAACTTAGCCATTTTTTCTACCTCCATTTAATAAGATTTTTACTCTGCTGCAGGAGCTTCTGCTTCTGCGGGCGCCGCTTCCTCTGCGGGAGCAGCTTCACATCCGGCAGCTCCGCCTTTCTCGGCGAGCTGCTTCATAACACGTGCGAAGTTCGTGATCGGGGACTGCATGCTTCCAAGCAGTCTGGAAAGCAGTTCTTCTCTGGAAGGGATCTGGGAGATCGCAACCATTCCCTTCGCGTCATACACCGCGCCTTCCACAACGCCGGCTTTGATCTCAAGCTTGTCAGCGGTCTTTGCGAATTTCGCGAGCTCTCTGGCGGGAGCCGTAGCATCCGTTGCGGAGATTGCGATCGCGCTGGGGCCTTCCAGATAAGGAGCAAGCCCTTCAAAGTCCGTTCCCTTGAAAGCAAAGTTCATCATCGTGTTCTTGTAAACCTTGTAGGTCACACCGGCTTCACGAAGCTGCTTACGGAGAGCGGTATCCTGCTCAACGGTAAGTCCGCGATAGTCAACCAGAACGACTGACTGCGCGTCTTTGATCGCTTCGGAAATCTCTGCAACTACAGGCGCTTTCTGTTCTACCTTTGCCATTTCTTTACCTCCTTATAGATTTTTCTGAAAATACTTTCAGTGCCGAAAAGGAGCAAACGGCCCGCCATGCGGCGGTTCGCATTTAAGAAGAAAAAAACTCTCCGCGAAGACGCGGAGAGTTTAACCTTTCCCAAATCAGGCTGAATAACAGCCATGTGCGCGTTAACTCTTCCCTCGGCAGGCGTTTCCGACTTACACCGTATCCGGTACCTGCTGTCTTCGGCAAGGTTCCTGTGAACCTTCTATAAGCTACCATATGCCGGAAGATTTGTCAAGGCCCTTTTTCGTTCTTTCCGGCCGGCCCGGACAGCAGGGGCTTTCCTCTTTTCCCCTGCCGCGGTTCAGAGGGGAGATACGAAGCCCTCCGCATCGATCGTCACATCCGGCGAGAGGCTCTGCATATAGCGGATCACGCGGTCCTTCTCCCCGCCGGTCAGGAGGCTGGTACGACAGTCCTTCTGAATGGCAGGGACAAAGCGGAAGGAGACGAGCCCGCCGGTCTGCGCGTCAAGCGTCACCTCCACCAGACAGGTGTCCAGAGTCCGGGAATTGAACAGAAAATTCCCCACGCTGTAAATCACCGGCGTATCGCCGATAAATTCGATCCCCTGAAGCACATGAGGATGATCCCCGATGATCAGGTCCGCGCCCGCCTGCGCGATCAGAGGGGCCTGTTCCCGCTGCGACCAGTCCGGTTCCGAGGTGCTCTCCGTTCCCCAGTGAACGTAAACCACCACGAAATCGCTGACCTCCTTCGCCTTTTTTATCTCGGAGAGCAGCAGATCCACATTCCGGGAACGGAAAACGCCCGGCGTGGTCTCCGTCGCTCCTCTCGTGCTCGGATTGTCCATCCGTTCGATCTGCGTCGAAGAAAGGAACGCGATCTTCACATTTTCGCTGACAAAATATACCGGCCGGACGGCCTCGCTCAGATTCCGGCCCGCTCCCACACAGGGCATGCCGACGGCCTCCAGGGTGTCCAGGGTATCCAGAAGGGAAATTTCCCCATAGTCATAGGAGTGATTGTTTGCCAGCGACACGATATCCGCTCCCATCTCGGGAAGCAGGGACGCATGGGCCGGATCCGCGCGGAAGGTAAAGCTTTTTCCTTCGATGGGCGTTCCCCGGTTTGTATAGGTAAATTCATTATTCACCATGAATATATCCGCGCCGCGCATCCGCTCCAGGATCGCCGCATCGAAGCCCGCGTCCACCAGACTGCCGCCTCCCGCCCGGCTTTTCATCCGGGCCATGATGCTGTAGCCGTCGTCAAACAGGATATCTCCCGCGAAGGCCAGGGTGATCTTCCCTTCCTCCCCCGGGACCAGCGGTATGGCGTTTTCCGCGGCCATCCGCGCCGGATCGGCAAGCAGTGCGGCATACTTCCCCTTCGCTTCCGCGGCATCCTGCGGAAGCGTTCCGCCTTCTGTCCCATCCTGCATGGCAGCCGTCCCCGTGTCCTGCACGGCGGCTGCCCCCGTATCCTGTACGATAGCCGCTCCCGCGACCTCTACGCTCGCAAGCTGCACATCTCTTTCCAGCATCGCCCATCCCGTCAGCAGAAGCGCGGCTCCTGCCGACAGGGTAAGAAGCAGTACGATCCCAAACAGCTGCAGTCCGTGTTTTCTCCTTTTTCTGCGCATCCCAGTTCCCCCGTCCTTTCTGTGGCGGATACGATAACTGCCCTCATTATCCCGCATGCCCTTCTTTCCGTCAAGCATAAAAAGCCCGCATACCGTCCACAATAACCCCATATGGCAACAGTTCAGCCTTCGGCAGAACTGTTACCCCTTACGACATCTTTTTTCAACAGGGAGCATGCAATCTCATGAAATTATCCACAGATCTTGAAGAAAACATCCGTACGGCGCACCGGCTCCTGCCTCTGGGAGCCAGCTTTGATCTGGTAACAAGGCGGCTGTATCTGGGAGAAACAAAAGGCTACTGGATCGGCGTGAACGGCTTTCTGCGCGTGGAGATCCTGCAGCAGATCTTTTCCGACCTGCAGAATCCGCTCTATACGCAGGACCAGACGATAGACGAAATTCAGAAATATGTGGATTCCAAGATCGGCTATGTGCAGACTTCCCTGTCCGGCGACTGGGACGATATCCTGCGCAATCTCCTGAGCGGTCCTTCCCTGCTCCTTCTGGACGGCTTTGACCGGGCGGTCCTTCTGGACGTGCGTACCTATCCGGCCAGGAGCATTTCGGAGCCGGATTCGGAAAAGGTGACAAAGGGAGCAAGGGACGGTTTCGTGGAAACCCTTCTTTTCAACGCCAATCTGATGCGGCGGCGCATCCGGGATCCCCGGCTCACCTTTGAGCTGGCAAGCGTCGGCAGCGAAAGCAAAACCGATGTGGCCGTATCCTATCTGAAGGATGTCGCCGACATGGAGCTGGTAAGGAAGGTGAAGGAGGCCCTCTCCGCCCTTCCTGTCACGGCGCTGACCATGGGGGCAAAGAGTCTGGAAGAACTGCTGGTGAGAAAAAAATGGTTCCATCTTCTTCCCTCCATCTTTCTTACGGAGCGTCCGGATGTGGCCTGCAGCTATCTGACGGAAGGGCATATCGCCGTCATCGTGGACAATTCCCCTGCGGTCCTGATCCTTCCCTGCACCATTTTTCAGTTCACCCAGAGTCCGGAGGACTATTATAAAAACACGGTGGTCGGCACTTATTTCCGGCTGGTCCGTTTTCTGTGCATCCCCGTCAGCCTCCTGCTCATGCCGCTGTTTCTGCTTCTCACTGTACATTATCCGCAGATCTCTGAAAAATGGAACCTGCTGTCCACCCAGGAGCCTCCCGGGCCGACGCTCATTTTTTACATGTTCGCCGTGGAATTCCTGCTGGATCTGTTCCGTTACTCGGCCACGCTGCGCTCCGGTCAGTTTTCCGGCTCCCTCTCCATCATCGGCGGGCTGATCATCGGGGATATGGCGGTGGAGCTGAACTGGGCCTCCATGGAGATCCTGTTCTATGCCGCCGTCACCATGCTCGCTTCCCTCTCCCTTTCCAGCCTGGAATTCGGAGACGGCATCCGGCTGTACCGGATCTTTCTCCTCATTGTCACGGCATTCGGAGGGCTCTGGGGCTTCTCGGGAGGGCTGTTTCTCATCCTCCTGTCCGTGATCACCACGCCCACCTTCGGAGGAAAAAGCTATCTCTGGCCCCTCTTCCCCTTCAACTGGCAGGCGCTGAAAACCCTGCTGTTCCGCTATCCCGCGGCAAAGGCGCAGCCGGACAGGGTCTGGAAGCGGCGCTGAGGCATTCCCTCAGAACGAACGGGGCGGCCTCGCTGTCTGAAACAGCGGGACCGCCCCATCTCATTTTTCTTTATGCTTATTATCAGTGAATCAGCCAAACTTCACGGTGGAAACCTTTACGCCAGGGCCCATCGTGGAAGCGAGGGTGATGCTCTTCAGATACTGTCCCTTCAGTGCAGAGGGTCTTGCCTTTACGATGGCATCCATCAGCGCGTTGAAGTTCTCCTGAAGCTTCTCCTCAGAGAAGGAAGCCTTTCCGATCGGCACATGAACGATATTGGACTTGTCCAGTCTGTACTCGATCTTACCGGCTTTGATATCATTGACAGCCTTGGTCACATCCATCGTAACCGTGCCGGCCTTCGGGTTGGGCATCAGGCCCTTGGGTCCCAGGATCTTACCGAGACGTCCCACAACGCCCATCATGTCAGGGGTCGCAACGACCACGTCAAAATCCAGCCAGCCTTCGTTCTGGATCTTCGGGATCAGCTCATCGCCTCCCACATAATCCGCTCCCGCTGCCTCAGCCTCGTTCACCTTGTCTCCCTTGGCGAATACCAGAACCCTTACGGTCTTACCGGTTCCGTTGGGAAGGACTACAGCGCCGCGGATCTGCTGCTCTGCATGACGTCCGTCGCAGCCGGTTCTGATGTGAACCTCAACGGTCTCGTCAAACTTTGCGGTTGCCGTCTTCTTTACCAGAGCGATCGCGTCAGCGGATTCATACGCCACGCTGCGGTCTACCTGCTTTGCGGCCTCAGTGTATTTCTTACCATGTTTCATTTTCCATTCCTCCGTTGGTGGTTAACGCAGCATTTCGTGATTTTCGGCCTTCCGCCGGAATGCTGCTCCCAATTTTCAAGACAAAACAGTCTGTGTCTCTCAGTCCTCTACCACAATGCCCATGCTTCTTGCGGTTCCCGCGATCATGCTCATCGCAGCTTCCACGCTCGCCGCGTTCAGGTCAGGCATCTTCATCTCGGCGATCTCTCTCACCTTGTCTTTGGAAATCGTCGCGACCTTCGTCTTGTTCGGCGCGCCGGAGCCGGACTTCAGATTGCAGGCCTTCTTCAGAAGAACAGCCGCAGGCGGAGTCTTGGTGATGAAGCTGAAGCTTCTGTCCGCATAAACGGTGATGACAACGGGGATGATCAGGTCGCCCTTATCCGCCGTTCTGGCGTTGAACTGCTTGGTAAATTCAACGATGTTCACACCATGCTGTCCGAGCGCGGGGCCGACCGGGGGAGCCGGGGTAGCCTTTCCCGCAGGGATCTGTAACTTGATGTATCCGGTAACTTTCTTTGCCATATCAGGCACCTCCTAAATATAATGTGGTATGGCGCAGCCATTTTCATGCGCGCGGATCCCGCGCGGCCCGGCATGGCCGGAGCACTGCTTCCACTGCTCAACGGATCTCTCCGTCAAACGTCAGACTACTGTGATCTGCGGACCTCCGCGAAGCTGATCTCCACAGGAGTTTCCCTGCCGAACAGCTCCACATTGATCGTGGCGGTCTGCTTGCCGTAGTCGATCTTCTGGACTACGCCGACCGTATCCTTCCAGGCACCGGCCACAACGACGATCATGTCTCCCTCGCCGAAGTCGATGGAAACGTTCTCCGTCTGAATGCCGAGCGGTTTCATCTCCGCTTCCGTAAGCGGCACCGGCTTGCTTCCCGGGCCGACGAATCCGGTCACGCCGCGCGTATTGCGCACCACATACCAGGTATCGTCGTTCATCACCATATTGATCAGAACATAACCGGGGAACAGCTTCTTCTGGACGACCCTTCTCGCTCCGTTCTTCATTTCCACCACATCCTGCAGCGGAACGCGGACCTCCAGGATCTCATCCTCCAGATGCCTGTTTTCAATTGTCTTTTCAATGTTGGCCTTTACCTTATTCTCATAGCCGGAATAAGTATGGACAACATACCAGTTTGCCTCTGCCATATGTCCACCCCGCTACTGTTATCTCACAAGGAAATCGACCGCATACTGAAGGATCAGATCAAGCACAGCAATGATCGCCCCCAGAACGATGGAAATCGCAACAACAGCAACAGACTGCTTCAGCAGGAGCTCTTTATCCGGCCATGTGATCTTTTTGAATTCCGCCTTCACGCCATGAAAAAATTTCGGCTTGGCCGGTTTGGTCGCTTTTGCTTCCTTTGAAGGATTATTCATTCTTTCCTCACATTCTGCCGCTCAGACGCCCTGATCCGTCAGGGTTCATACAGCGGCACACGCTCCGAAGGGAAACCGGCAGAAAGCCGCCCTCCCGCTGGAAATTATTTTGTTTCCTTGTGTACCGTGTGCTTCTTGCAGAATCTGCAGTACTTCTTGGTCTCCATCCTGTCCGGATGCGCCTTCTTATCCTTCGTCGTGTTGTAGTTGCGCTGCTTGCACTCCGTACATGCCAGTGTGATTCTTGTACGCATGTTCATCCACCTCCGCCTGAGTAATTTTCCTGATTTTAAGCATAAAAAAAAGACCTAAATCTTATCTCGCCCTATGACTATAGCATAAGGCCGCGGATGCGTCAAGGGATTTTGCGAAAAAAAGCGGCTGACCGGTAACTACGGGGTAACTTTTCATCGGGTGGAAAATACTGCGGTTGACTCCTTTTCCCATATCGGCTCCCTGTATGACACCCGGCAGGATGCTCCAATACGGTTAAAAATGAACATCTACATTATATAACCGTACAAAAAGTCGTAAGTGACGGTTTAAAAAGGGATTTTCCGATCCTTAACCGTACTTTTTTTCTGCCAATCCGATTAAGCACGGTTAAACACCTGATTTTCTCATCTGTAACCGTACTTTCGGGCTATCCAGTACGGTAAAAAACAGATTTTTCGATTTTTTAACCGTATCACGCTATGAAAAATACGGTTCAGAATGGCATTTTCCGGAATTGGATCCGTAAAAAATGGATTTTTGTACGGTTCAAAATCCATTTTTTCATTTTTCAACCGTATATGGGCAGAAGGTTTTCATGGGAAACACTGCGAAAGGTCCGCAGAAGGCCCTGCGGAATGTTTTCCTGTAAAATTTCGTGAAACATTTCGCCGAATCCTCTGCCCCGTGAGCAATAACACTACGGTTCAGTCCCCATTTTTATGATCTCCGTCTCTCCGATCCGCTCCGCGCACAGACACAGGCTGTAAGAGGGCGGCGCCGGCAGCAGCAGGAGAGCCGCGCGGGGGCCGTCCGACCTTACAAAAGGAAGCATGCCGTTTTCATCCGCGACGGCGAAGCTTCCGAACTCTCTTCCCATCCCCTCGCCCGTATATTTCACATAGCTCTCCTTGGCCGTCCAGACCGAGAAAAAATCGCCGCCCTCCCGGAGCCACGCCCGCTCGCCGGGATGAAAAAAGCGATCC
>CALWGL010000154.1 GCA_944380025.1 uncultured Lachnospiraceae bacterium | reverse complement strand
TGACTCAGCTTGCCATTCTGGAATATGTGAGCGGCGGCGTGACCTCCATTTTTGACATGTATCTTTCTCCGAAGGACATCGCGCAGGCCTGCGTGGACATGGGCATGCGCTGCGTGCTGGTGAGCGGCCTGAACAAGTTCGGGCCGGCCCTTGAGGTGATGGAGGAGCGGTATCTGAAGCTGAATCAGATGCATCCGCTGATCACCTATATGATGGGCGTGCATGCGGAGTATACCTGCTCAAAGGAGCTGCTGGAACAGGTCTCCGCGCTGATCCATAAATATCAGGCGCCTCTGTTCGCCCACATGTCCGAAACGAAGCTGGAGACGGATGAGTGCGTGGAGCGTTACGGGATGACGCCTCCGGCCTTCTTTGATTCTCTGGGGCTGTTCGATTTCGGCGGCGGCGGATATCACTGTGTGTACTTCACGGAAGAGGATATGGACCTGTTCGCGAAAAAAGGGCTGTACGCCGTCACCAACCCCGGCTCCAACACCAAGCTGGCGAGCGGCATCGCGCCCATCACCCGCTTCCTGGAAAAGGGGATCTGCGTGGGGATCGGAACGGACGGGGCTTCCAGCAACAACTGCCTGGATATGTTCCGGGAAATGTTCTTAACCACCGGCCTTGCGAAGCTGCGCGATCAGGACGCTTCCGCCGTAGCGCCGGAGGAGGTCCTGAAAATGGCCACCACGAACGGGGCAAGGGCCATGGGCCTTACGGACTGCGACGTGCTGGCGGAAGGAAAGAAGGCGGATCTCATCATGATCGACCTGCATCAGCCCAACATGCAGCCGTTAAACAACATCGCGAAGAATATCGTATACAGTGGAAGCAAGACGAATGTAAAGCTGACCATGATCGACGGAAAAATCCTTTACCGGGACGGAAAATATCTGTGCTGCGACGATCCGGAGAAGCTGTACGCGAAGGCAAACGAGATCATCGCAAGGCTGTCCCGGGAGGCCGGAGTCTGAGAAGCGGGCCGGAGGCCGGCCTTGATTTTCGCCGATGGCCGGCCCCGTTTTTCCATAAAACGAAAAAAATGTTGAACATTGCCGAAAATCATTTATAATAGGGTTGCAACTGTCAAAAGCGGAAGGAGGGAGGAGCGGTGCTTTATCCGGCCTTTCGCAGAAGGGTTTTTCTGCTTTTGAACCATCGATTTTGGCATATCACAGGCGTTAGCCTTAAGATGATGAGATCGCCGGCGCGCGGATCCTGCCGCAGGGCAGAGGACGGCGCGCGGCGGAGAGGGATTCCGCCGCCGGACCGGCCGGAAATCATGCTGAATTTTATGTGTTCATGCGGCATCAAAGCCCGTTGAAGGAAAGGGGAGTAGTTTTACCTTGGAGAAATTTTTTAAACTCAGGGAGAGCGGCACCAATGTTTCCACGGAAATCATGGCCGGTCTGACCACGTTCTTTACGATGGCGTATATCATCGCCGTAAACCCCAGCATTCTGAGCCAGACGGGAATGGAATGGGGCGCTGTGTTCCTTGCCACCATCATCGCTTCCATCATCGGAACGCTGATCATGGGTCTTGTGGCGAACGTGCCTTACGCGCAGGCGCCCGGCATGGGACTGAATGCCTTCTTTACCTATACGGTATGCTTCGCTCTGGGCTTTACCTGGCAGCAGGCGCTGTCCATGGTATTCATCTGCGGCCTGATCAACATCCTGATCACCGTGACCAAGCTGCGCAAGTACATCATCAAGGCGATCCCGAAGAGCCTGCAGAACGCCATCGGCGGCGGCATCGGCGTATTCGTCGCCTATATCGGCCTTCTGAACGTGGGCATCATCACCTTTGAGTCCGGCGTTCCTGCCATCGCCACGCTGAACCAGCCTGCCTTCTGGCTGTTTTTGATCGGCCTGGTTCTGACCATCGTGCTTCTGGTCTGCAACGTGAAGGGCGCGATTCTGATCGGCATCGTTGTGACCGCCATCATCGGAATCCCGATGGGCGTTACCGTTACGGCAGATACGGTAAGCTTTACCGAAGCCTGCGCGGCTCTGCCGACCACCTTCTGCGCGATCTTCACCGCTGAGGGTCTTCCGTCCCTGTTTACGGATCTGGCGAAGCTGCCTCTGGTGCTGATCACCATTTTTGCCTTCAGCATTTCCGATACCTTTGATACCATCGGTACCTTCATCGGAACCGGACGCCGCGCCGGCATCTTCAGCGCGGAGGATGAGCTGGCCATGGATATCAGCTCCGGCTTCAAGTCCAAGATGGACAAGGCTCTGTTCGCGGACGCGACGGCGACCTCCATCGGCGCGATCTTCGGAACCTCCAACACCACCACCTTCGTGGAGAGCGCTTCCGGAATCGGAGCGGGCGGACGCACCGGCCTGACCAGCGTTGTGGTCGCCATCTGCTTTGCCATCAGCGCCTTCCTTGCCACCTTTGTCAGCGCGGTTCCCATGGCGGCTACCGCTCCGGCACTCGTTGTGGTTGGCGTGATGATGACCTCCGCATTCAAGGAGATCGACTGGGAGAACTTCGCGGAAGCGGTTCCCGCGTTCTTCGCAGGACTGTTCATGGCGCTGTGCTACAGCATTTCCTATGGTATCGCGTTCGGCTTCATTTCCTACTGCATCGTGAAGATCTGTAAGAAGGAGGCGGGAAAGATCCATCCCATCATCTGGGTGGCTTCCATCCTGTTCATTCTGAACTTCGTTCTTCTGGCAGTGATTTAAGCATCGGCTGTCCGGCGGCTGAAAGCGGGCTTCCGTGTCCTTTTCGGATGCGGGGGCCTGCTTTGCTTTTGGGAATTGTGCCGGAGGGCGGAACGTGGTAGAATGGTTACGGTTCAGGCCCGGGCCGGCCGCGCGCGGGAACGCGGGATTCCCCGGCAGGAGGTTCCCCGGCGGGATGTGCCCTGCAGAAGGTTTCCCTGCGGCGGAAAGCCCTGTGCGTCCTGGAAGATTTGGGTGGAAAACGAGGTATGAAGCATGCATAATCAGCTGACGAAAAACGACATAAAGAGGATGCAGGAGGAGATCGAGCACAGAAAGCTGGTGGAACGGCCGAAGGCGCTGGAAGCGGTGAAGGAGGCGAGGGCCCAGGGCGATCTGAGCGAAAATTTTGAATATTACGCGGCCAAGCGGGAAAAGAACAGAAATGAAAGCCGGATCCGTTTCCTGGAGAGAATGATAAAGACGGCGGAGGTGATCTCCGATGATTCCGCGGCGGACGAGATCGGCGTCAATAATACGGTGGAGCTGTTTTTCGAGGAGGACGGCACCACGGAGACGATGAAGATCGTGACCACCATGCGGGGCAATTCCCTGGAAGGGCTGGTGAGCACGGAATCTCCCATCGGAAAGGCGCTCCTTCATCATAAAGCGGGAGACCGTGTTTATGTGAAGGTGAACGACAGCTACGGTTACCATGTTGTGGTAAAAAGGATCGACAAGACGGTGGACGACGGGTCAGATAAGCTGAGAAGCTTTTAAGGGAGCACTGGTTATGGAAATCCTGCTTTTTTTTGCGGCGATCGCGCTGGCAGCGGTGTTTTTCTTTGTCAGAGGGCTGCATGAGAACGGAAGAAAAAAGAGGAAGCTGAGGGACGAGATCCACGCCTCCTTCGGAAAGCCCTGGAAGAGGGAGTATGCGGATGAGGAGCTTTCCGGGATCCCCGGCTTTTATATGGCGCACCGGAAAGAAAACCAGATCGACGACATCACCTGGAATGATCTGGGCATGGACCAGATCTTTTTTCAGATGAACCATACCTACTCCTCCGCGGGACAGGAATATCTGTATTATGCCCTGCGGACGCCTGCCCTGACGGAGGAGGAGCGGGAAGAGCTTACGGATCTGGGAGAGAAGATCTCCTGGTTTTCGGCCCATGAAAAGGAACGGGAGGAGCTGCAGCTCCTTTTCTGCGGCCTGGGAAGAAGCGGAAAATATTCCATCTATGATTATCTGGGATATCTGGACAGGCTGGAAGACCGGAGCAGCGCAGGAGCCATTGTCAGGGATATCCTGCTTCTCGCGTCCGCGGGACTGATGGCGGCGGATCCGCCCATCGGCATGGCCTGCTTTTTCGTCATCCTTTTTTGGAACATGTTTTCCTATATGAAGCAGAAGCGGGAGACGGAGCCCTATCTGACCAGTTTTGCCTATGTGAGGCGCATCCTTGATTTTGCCCGCAGCCTGAGGAAAACGGATGTCCCGGTATGCGGACGGGAGTGGGAGGAGCTTTCCGCCCTGGAGAAAAAATTCGGGAGATTCCGGCACAGCGCGGTGCTCGGCATGCGCGGCAGCAGCACGGCGGGGGATCCCCTTTCCATTCTGATGGATTATGTAAACATGATCCTGCACCTGGATCTGATCTGCTTCCATTCCATGCTGAAGGAGGTGCGCGCGCACCTTTCGGATATCGACCGGATGGCGGAGCTGATCGGAAGGACGGAGTGCTGTCTGGCAGTGGCTTCCTGGCGTGCGTCTCTGGCAAACGGCTGGTGCAGCCCAAAGCTCCGGCAGACGGATCCGGCCGGCGGGGCGCTTGAGATCGAAGGCCTGTATCATCCGCTCCTTTCCGAGCCGGTGAAAAACAGCATTCACGCCGGACGCGGCGTCCTGGTCACGGGCTCCAACGCGTCCGGAAAATCCACCTTCCTGAAGTCAGCGGCACTCTGCGCCCTGCTGGCGCAGACCGTCCATACCTGTCCGGCGGAAAGCTTCCGCGGCGGGCTGTACCGGATCTTTACCTCCATGGCCCTGCGGGATGATCTGGAGAGCGGGGAAAGCTACTACATCGTGGAGATCCGGGCGCTGAAGAGAATCCTGGATGCGGTGGAGGCGGACCCGGCGCCGGTTCTGTGCTTTGTGGACGAGGTGCTGCGGGGGACGAACACGGTGGAACGGATCGCCGCTTCCACCCAGGTGCTCAAAAGCCTGCACCGCCCCGGCGTCCTCTGCTTTGCCGCCACTCATGACATCGAGCTGACCCGTCTGCTGGAAGCGGATTATGATAACTATCATTTTGAGGAGCAGGTGGAGGGAGACGACATCCGTTTCAGCTATCAGCTTCTGCCCGGCCGTGCCGGGACGAGGAACGCCATCCGCCTGCTTGGCGTGATCGGCTACGATGAGAAAATCATCCGGGAAGCGGACCGGATGGCAGAGGAATTTCTGCGGACGGGAGAGTGGAGTACGGGAAGCAGTTCCAAGCCGGCAGAAGACGCTGGCTAAGAACTTCTGCGGGCTGCAGGCAGCCCTTTCCCGTACCGAGGAATGTCCTTCGGACATTCTCCCTGGTCCTTTGGGGACAGGGATTGGAGACAGAGGCTGGAGACATAGATTTCTGGAGGTGTACAGTTGAAGGTAACGATTTATACGGACGGGGCCGCGAGGGGGAATCCGGAAGGGCCGGGCGGCTATGGGACGATCCTGCATTACGTGGACGGAAACGGAAAGCTGCATGAAAGAGAGCTTTCCGGCGGATACATAAGGACGACGAACAACCGGATGGAGCTGATGGCGGTGATCGCCGGGCTGGAGGCGCTGAACCGTCCCTGTGAGGTACAGATCGTTTCGGATTCCAAATATGTGACGGACGCCTTTAATAAGCATTGGATCGACGGCTGGCTGAAAAAGGGCTGGAAGGGAGCCTCCGGCCCCGTCAAAAACGTGGATCTGTGGAAGCGGCTGCTGGAAGCGGCAAAGCCGCACAGGCTGACTTTTACCTGGGTGAAGGGGCATGACGGACATCCGGAAAACGAACGCTGCGACCGGCTCGCCACATCCGCGGCGGACGGAGGGAACCTGCAGACGGATCCGGGCGTGTGACGGGGGCCCGGGGGTGCTGGCGGATTCCGGGCGTGTGACGGGGGCCCGGGGGTGCTGGCGGATTCCGGCGTGTGACGGGGGCCCGGGGGTGCTGGCGGATTCCGGGCGTGTAACGGGGGTCTGGGGATGCTGCCGGGTTTCGGCGTGTAACGGGCCCGGGAGCTTGCGCTGCCGCGGGCAAACAGCAGACGCATGGAAAACGGCGGATGTATGGAAAACGGCGGATACAGGAAGAAAGCAGAGAAAAGAAGCGGCGGAACGCATGCCGCTGGAAAGAAGGACGATCATATGGAACTGCAATTTGCATCGAGAATGAAGGATTACGAGGAAGGCATTTTTCAGGTACTGAACGAAAAAAAGGAGGAGCTTGCGGCCCGCGGACAGAAGGTCTATAACCTTTCCGTGGGAACGCCGGATTTTCCCCCCGCGAAAGAGGTGATGGACGCGGTGGTAAAGGCCGCGCAGGATCCCGCAAATTACAAATACTCCCTGAAGGATCTGCCGGAGCTGATCGACGCGGTGATCGGCCGTTATCAGAGGCGTTACGGCGTGGAACTTGCGCCGGAGGAGATCATGTCGGTTTACGGATCTCAGGAGGGGATCACCCATGTGGGCTTCACCCTCTGCGACGCCGGGGATGTGGTGCTGGTGCCGGATCCCGGTTATCCCATCTTCGGAATCGGGCCTTCCCTGGCGGGGGCGGAGCTTGTGACCTATCCGCTGACGGAAGAAAACGGCTGGACGCCGGATCTTGAGGCGCTTTCCGAAGCGGCGGACCGGGCGAAATTCATGATCGTCTCCTACCCGATGAACCCCATCTGCAAGTGCGCGCCGGCGGGCTTTTATGAGAAGCTGGTGAAATGGGCGGCGCAGCATGAGCTGATCCTGATTCATGACAACGCCTATTCGGACATCATTTTCGACGGAAGAAGGGGCGGTTCCATTCTGGCGGTACCCGGGGCAAAGGAAAACTGCGTGGAATTTTTCTCCCTGTCAAAGACTTATAACTATACCGGGGCGCGGATGAGCTTCCTGGTGGGAAACCGGGAGATCATCGCCGGTTTTAAAAAGCTCCGCTCCCAGATCGACTATGGAACCTTCCTTCCCGTGCAGTACGGCGCCATCGCGGCTCTGAACAGCCCGGAGGAGCCCATTCTCAGACAGTGCGCCGAATATCAGAAAAGAAGGGACGCCCTCTGCGGCGGACTTCGCGCGGCCGGCTGGGACGTGCCGGACAGCGAGGGAACCATGTTCGCCTGGGCGAAGATCCCGGAGGGATTTGCGGACGATGTGGATTTCGTCATGAAGCTCATGGAAGCCACGGGCGTTCTGTGTACGCCGGGAAGCAGCTTCGGAACGCTGGGGAAGGGCCATGTCCGTTTCGCCCTCACCCTTCCGGTGCCGGTGATCGAGGAGGCTGTGGAGGCGGTGAAGAGGAGCGGGATCCTGGGCTGAATCGTGACGGCTCACAGGTCAGAGGATCCGGCGAAATGCTCCGCGGATTTTTAGTTTTGAAAACATTCCGCCGGGTATTCCATGGAACCTTTCCGGCCATGTACGGTTGAAAAATGAAAAAAATGGATTTGAATCCGTACAAAATCCATTTTTTACGGATCCAATCCCGGAAAATGTTATCCTGAACCGTACTTTTCATGGCATGATACGGTTAAAAAATTGAAAATCCTGTTTTTAACCGTATCAGATAGCCCAAAAGTACGGTTACAGATGAGAAAATCAGGTAT
>CALWGL010000153.1 GCA_944380025.1 uncultured Lachnospiraceae bacterium | reverse complement strand
CGCACGGTGGTGTGAGAGGTCGGTAGGCGAAATAATCGCCTACCTCCTACTCGATGCTTACAGGAAAATACCGTCTAATCTGACTGCTTGAAAAAAAGAATCGCATTCGTTTATAATGGACAAAAGGCATTTTTTGAGGCGGCACGGGAGGGAGATACGGATGAAAAAATACAGGGAACACATCAAAAAACACTGGTACTGCTTCTTTCTCGCCCCCGTTTTCATGACGCTGGAGGCGGCCGGGGAATTCATCCTGCCGTTCATCAACGCGAACATGATCGATAAGGGAGCCGCCAACGGGGATGTTCCATACATTCTGGAAAACGGCTTTTACATGCTGCTGATCGCGGCTGCCATGCTGGCCTTCGGCGTGCTGGGGGCCTTTTTCGCGGTGCGGGGTTCGGCCCGTGTGGCGGCGGGCGTGCGCCGGGACGCCTTTGCCCGGATCCAGACCTTTTCCTTTTCGGATATCGACCGTTTTTCCACAGGCTCGCTGATCACCCGCGTCACCAACGACATCACGCAGGTGCAGACCTTTCTCCAGACGCTGATGCGCGGCTTTTTCCGAAGCCCGGTCATGCTGGTGGGCGCGCTGGTCATGTCTTTTCAGCTGAACGCTGAAATCGCCATGGTGATTCTGATCGTCCTGCCCTTTCTGGCGCTCGCCACCTTTCTCATCATCAAAACCGCGTCCCCGCGCTACACCGCCATGCAGGAGCGGATCGACGCGCTGAATACCGGAATCGGGGAGACGATCACCAATGAAAAGGTGATCAAGTCCTTCGTCCGTGAGGAATATGAAAAGAAAAAATTCCGGAAGATCAACATATTTCTGATGGAAAAGAGCGTATCCGCCCTGAAAATGATGATTCTGATGCAGCCGGTTTCCGCTCTTGCCATCAATGTGACCACGCTGGTGGTGGTGTGGGTGGCCGGACGGCAGATCATGGTGGGCGGCATGGAGATCGGCTCCCTGACCGCTTTTATCACCTATCTTTCCCAGGTACTGACCGCGCTGAATTTCCTGGCGAACATTTTTCTGCAGGGGACCAGAGCGGCCGCTTCCAACCGCCGTCTCAGTGAAGTGATGAACACGGTTCCGGATATCAGCGACGATGGCGCCTCCCGGCGGGAATACCGCGTGGAGAAGGGCGGTATCGAATTTCGGAACGTGTCTTTCCGGTATTTTAAAAATGCGGGCGCGCCGGTGCTGGATGATATCAGCGTGAAGATCGGGCCGGGAGAATTCGTCGGCATCATCGGCTCTACCGGTTCGGGAAAAAGCACGCTCGTATCCCTGATCCCCCGTCTGTACGATCCGGACGCCGGTAAGGTACTGGTGGACGGCATCGATGTGAGGGAGCTTTCTCTGCATGAGCTGCGGGAAAGCGTGGCCGTGGTGCTGCAGAAAAACACGCTTTTTTCGGGAACCATCGCGGAAAACCTGCGCTGGGGAAACAAAGAGGCCTCCGATGAGGAGCTTGTGCAGGCCTGCCGGATCGCTCAGGCGGACGGCTTCATTCAGTCCTTCCCGAACGGTTATGACACACAGATCGGGCAGGGCGGCGGCAGCCTGTCCGGCGGGCAGAAGCAGCGGCTCTGCATCGCCCGCGCGCTTCTGAAGAAACCGAAGATCATGATCCTGGACGATTCCACAAGCGCTGTGGACACCGCCACGGACGCGGCGATCCGCCGGGCGTTTGAAACGCAGCTTTCTTCTGTGACAAAGCTCATCATCGCCCAGCGCATTTCCTCTGTGATGGATGCGGACAGGATCCTGGTCATGGATGAGGGGCGTCTCGTCGCCTGCGGCACTCACGAGGAACTGATGCGAAGCTGCAGGGCCTATCAGGAAATCTACAGTTCGCAGAAGGATTCGGGAGAAAGCCCGTCCGCAGGAGACGGCAGGAGCGCCCGGCCGGCGAGGAAGGAGGAAGCCCATGAATGACGAGAACGTTCGGAAAGAAGAGAGGGCCTGGAAGGACACAGCTGGCAGGGAAGAAGAGAGTAGCTGGAAGGACACAGCCGGCAGGGAAGAAGAGAGCACCTGGAAGGAAGCGGCAGCCCGGAAGGAAGAACGGCTCTCGCGTCTGGAGGTAAAATACGGCGGCCTGTCTGGCGGAGAAGGGAGCGGAGGGAGCAGCGGAGGAGCAAAGAGGCAGCTGGACGTGGGAAGAAACGCGGGCCGCGACCGCGCCATGGCGGCATCCGGCCGGCCGAAGGATCTCAGAGCCTCTGTGGGACGGCTGATCCATTATATCGCGGGAGAAAAGCTGCTGATCGGCACGGCGGTTTTCTGTTCTCTGCTCTATACGATCACCTCGCTGGCAGCCTCCTACCTGCTGCGCCCGATCATCAACCGGTTTATTTATTATGATGCGGACGTCGCCGGCCTGGCGGCGAGGATCAGGGGCCTTGCGGGATGGCTCTGTCTGCTTGCCGTCATATACGCCGTTTCCGTCCTCACCCAGTGGCTGCAGCAGAGACTGATGCTGCAGGCGTCCCAGCGCACGCTGGTGCGCATGCGCTCGGAGCTGTTCGACCGGCTGCAGAGCCTTCCCGTGCGCTATTTTGATACCCATGCGGCGGGGGACATCATGTCCCGCTTTACCAACGATATCGATACGGTAGGGGAGATGCTCAACACCACGCTGATCCAGATCATCTCCGGAGCCATCACCATCCTGGGAACCATCGTGCTGATGCTCTATACCAGTCCGGTGCTGGGAGCCATCACCATCATTGCCACGCCTCTTTTCACTTATCTGAGCAAGGTGATCATGCAGAAGGGGCGGAAGGCGTATACCCGTCAGCAGCGGGGGCTCGGCATGCTGAACGGCTTTACGGAGGAGACCATTTCCGGCCAGAAGGTGGTGAAGGTGTTCAACCATGAGGATGCGGCGCTGGAGGAATTTTCCTGGCTCAACGACAATCTGTGCGCCGCGCAGGAGCAGGCCCAGTTCCGTTCCGGCATCCTGGGGCCGGTGACCCACCAGCTCTGCAACATGGTCTATGCGCTCTCCGCCTGCGTGGGAGGCATCCTGGTGGCCCTGGGCCGCTTCGATGTGGGAGGGCTGACCGTATCGCTGAACTACACCCGCCAGTTTAACCGGCCCATCAACGAGGTTTCCATGCAGATGAACACGGTTTTCGCCGCTCTCGCCGGGGCAGAGCGGGTCTTCGAGGTGCTGGATGCTCCGCCGGAGGAGCCGGACCGGGAAACTGTTCCCATGGAAAAGATCGAAGGCCATGTGGTGCTGGAGCATGTGAATTTCGGCTATACCCCGGAGGTCACCGTCCTGCACGATCTGTCTCTGTACGCGAAGCCCGGCCAGAAGATCGCCTTCGTGGGCTCCACCGGCGCGGGAAAAACCACGGTCACCAACCTGCTTTCCCGTTTTTACGACATTCAGGAGGGAACGATCACCATCGACGGCGTTCCCATTGAGAAGATCGACCGTTCCTTCCTGCGCCGGAACATCGCCATGGTGCTGCAGGATACCCATCTTTTTACGGGCACGGTGCGGGAAAACATCCGCTACGGCAGGCTGGAGGCCGCGGATGAGGAGGTGGTGCAGGCGGCGAAGGCTGCTTCGGCCCATTCTTTTATCACCCAGCTGGAGCACGGTTATGATACGGTCCTGGAAAATGACGGGGCCAACCTGTCGCAGGGACAGAGGCAGCTTCTCAACATCGCCCGCGCCGCCCTTTCCCGCGCGCCTATCCTGATCCTGGACGAGGCCACTTCCTCTGTGGACACCCGGACGGAACGCCACATCGAGGAGGGCATGGACGCCCTGATGGAAAACCGCACCACCTTCGTGATCGCCCACCGCCTCTCCACCGTCCGCAAGTCCAACGCCATCATGGTGCTGGAAAAGGGACGGATCATTGAGCGGGGGACCCATGAGGAGCTGCTTGCCGCGGGAGGGCGGTACGCGGATCTGTATCATGAGATCGCGGAACTGGAATAGAAAGATCCTGAAAGGGGAGGACACGGCGGAGAGGAAGCTTCGCCGTGCTCCGGAATGGAGGTTATAGGATGTTTTCAGACGAGTTTATCAAAGCTGCCGGACTGGCCTTTGAAAAGAGACTTCCGCTTCTGGGAGAGACCGGCGTGTCCGTGAAAAAAAGGATTTCGGACTGCCCGGACGGGGTGAGGGAGCTGCTGCAGTTCTATTATGGCTTCATGCCTTTGTCGGATGCCTTCGGCTATGAACCTGACCTGTTTTATCAATACGCGGTCCATGCGGCTTTTCTGAGAAAGAACAGCGCACGCTGCGCAGCTCTGCCGGAGGAGGTTTTTCTTCATGATGTGGCCTGGTACCGGATCAATTCGGAACGGATCGTGGACTGCCGCAGGTTTTTTTATGAAAAGACCGCTTCCCTGATCGAAGGGCTGGAGGAAGAGCGTGCCGTTCTGGAGCTGAATTACTGGTGCGCTTCCCAGGCATCCTATGAAGCCAGTGACGAGCGGACCCAGTCTCCGCTGTCCGTTTACCGTTCCGGCAGCGGGCGCTGCGGGGAGGAATCCACCTTTCTCGTCTCCGTACTGCGCAGTGTGGGGATCCCGGCGCGGCAGGTCTATGCGCCGCGCTGGGCGCATTGTGACGACAACCATGCCTGGGCAGAAGTGCTGGTGAACGGAGAATGGCATTTCCTGGGGGCGTGCGAGCCGGAGGAGCTGCCGGACAGGGGCTGGTTCACCAATGCGGCCACCCGGGCGCTTCTGGTGTATGCCCGGACCTTTTCCGACTATGGGATTAAGGACAGGATCCTGGGGCGGGACGGGTGCGTGCGCTTTCTGAACGTGACGGAGCATTACGCGAAGATCAGACCCCTCTGTATCCGCACGGAGGACAAAGAGGGCCGGCCCGCGGCGGGAGCCAGTGTGAGCCTGGAGATCTTAAATATGGCGGAATTTTTCAGCGTGCTCACCCTGGTCACGGGAGAGGACGGGACGGCCCGCCTTTCCGTCGGCCGGGGCGATCTGCTGGTGCGCGCCTGGAAGGACGGCCTGTGCGCGGAGGCGCTGTGCGGGGCAGGGGAGGAGGAGCTGATCCTGCGTCTGACGGAAGCGCCGGAAAAGGCAGGCGGCGGAGCGCAGGGGCTTACGGAGCCGGAGATCCATGCGCCTGCCGACGGCCCCACGCCCTGGCCGGCGCCGGACGCGGCGCAGAAGGAGAGGGGCAGGGCGCGTCTGAAGGAAGCGGACAGGCAGCGGGAGGAAAAGCTGACGGGCTATCGCAGTGACGCGGAGGAGGCCGGTGAGGCGTATCCGGAAGAAAAAACGCTTTTTCTGCGGGCGAGAGGAAACGTGGGCGCTCTGCGGGCATTTCTGGACGGGAAGGGCCGGAAGGAGGAAAGAAGGCTGCTGCTGCATACCCTCTCCGATAAGGATCTCAGGGATGCGGACACAGGGATCCTGGAGGAGCAGCTTTGGCATATCGCCTCCCTGCCGGACCGCCCGGCAGGGGCCCTTTTCTCTTACTGTCTCGGTCCCCGCCTGGAAAAAGAAGAGCTGACCGCTTTCGCCCCCGCTGTGAAAGCCTTTTTTACCGAAGCGCAGCTTATGGCTTTTGCCGCGGATCCGGAGAAGATCTGGGAATGGGAGCAGGAAAATCTGCGTTATCTTCCGGAAGAGGATTACGATACGCTGCGGATCACGCCTCCCGCGGCCCTTCGCGGCCTGTGGGCGGATGAGAGGGGGAAGCGGATCCTGTTTGCCGCCGTGTGCAGAACGCTTGGGATCCCGGCGCGGCTCAGTTCCCTGACGGGAGAGGCGGAATATTGGAAAGAAGGGCGCTGGAGAGCGGCGGACGGGAATGGGAGAGGCCCTGTCCGGCTGATCCTTCTGCCGGAAGGGGAAGGAGCCTGGAATTATGGTCAGACCTGGACATTGGGGAGACTTTCCGGCATGCGCTATGAGACGCTGAACGGTGAGGGGATCCGGCCGGAAGGCGGCCGCTTCGCGCTTTCCCTGCCGGAGGGCGATTACCGCCTGATCACCGTGAACCGGATGCCGAACGGAAACCAGTATGTGACGGTCCGCCGTTTCCGGCTTTCGGAGGGAGAGGAAAAAACGCTGGAAATGAAGCTGAGAAAACCGCGCATGGAGGACATGCGGGTGAAAAATCCCCTGCCTGCCTTTACGCTGACGGACGAAGCGGGAAACAAGGCGGATTCCCGACAGCTTTTATCGGGAAGGAAGAGCCTTCTGATCTTTGCGGAGGAGGGAAGGGAGCCCACAGAGCATGTACTGAACGAACTTCTTGCCGAAAGGGAAACGATGAAAGCGCGGGGGATCCGTCTCATTCTGGCGGCCGCCTCTCCTGCCAGCCTGGAAAATCCTCTCCTGAAGCGGACCGTACGGCTTCTGGAAGGAACGGAAGTGTACTTTGACGAAGGAATGGAAAATGTGGAGCCTGTGGCGAGGAGGATGTATGTGCCGCATGAACTGCTGCCCCTTCTCGTCGCTGCGGACGAAGAGGGATGCGGCGTGTATGCCTGCAGCGGCTACCATGTGGGGAGCGTGGGACTGGCGCTGCGGATCCTGGGCGGAGAGGAAAACAGCTGAAAAAAAGTCCCCTGAAAAGGGAGGATGCCAGGTAAGTCACCTTACCTGGCATTATTATGAAAAAGCTATTTAAAAGTTTTGGCATACTCCGCATGCGGCCTGCACTGGTTTCAAGAAGAAATGCATCGCTGCCGCCCGGCGGCAGGTCCTGCTTTCAACTTATGAATTCAGTATAACCGCCGGAAGTAACAAAATCTCACAGAACGGATGAAATTTTTTTAAAAGAAATATGAACAATATATGAACGGCGCTCCGGCCTGTATGGCAGAAAGCGCCGTTCCCGTTTCGATGAACCTCTGTCCGTGCGGAGAAGCTCCGTCCCTTTACATTTTCTCCGGTTCCGGATAGTCCACGCCGAAGGTCTCCGCCGTCATGGTTCTGATGCGCTGTTCCTCCAGAGGACGGTCGGAGTAGTCCGTCCTGGTCTCCGCGATCTTATTCACATTCTCCATTCCTTCGATGACCTTTCCGAAGGCGGCGTAAGCGCCGTCCAGATGGGGAGAAGTCTTGTGCATGATGAAAAACTGGCTTCCCGCGGAATCGGGATTCATGGCGCGGGCCATGGAAAGCACGCCCTCCGTATGCTTCAGATCGTTCTTCACGCCGTTCTGGGAGAATTCTCCTTTGATGCAGTAGCCCGGGCCGCCCATTCCGGTACCTTCCGGATCGCCGCCCTGGATCATGAAGCCTCTGATCACTCTGTGGAAGATCAGACCGTCATAGAAATGGCGGCTGACCAGGCTGAGAAAATTGTTGACGGTAATGGGAGCGACATCGGGATAAAGCTCCGCCCTGATTACGTCTCCGTTTTCCATGGTGATGGTAACAATGGGATTCTGTGCCATAAATAAAACTTCCTTTCCTGTTTTTGTCTGGGTATAATGAAATAGCAGCTGCGCGAAGCGCCGGCCGCCGCCTTCGCGCTTCTAATTATTGTAGCCGAAAGAGTAAAAAAGGTAAAGGAAAACAGGAAAAATGCTGGAAAAAGTCTGGATCATGATAAAAGAAGGGACCGGGAATGCGGCGG
>CALWGL010000152.1 GCA_944380025.1 uncultured Lachnospiraceae bacterium | reverse complement strand
GGCCCTGATCACCGTCCGGCGTCATGGAATGTCCTCCCGCCTTTCAATCCTCTCAGGAAAACAGCGCCCCGAACAGCGGCGACAGCACGATCATCACGCCGGAAAAGCAGAGGGAGGATACGGAAATGAGCGTGGCCCTCTGCCCGGCGGGCACCATTTCATTCAGCCGCACATCGGAGCGGACCTGCAGAAAATTGTCGCACAGCGCCGAAAGGAAGCCTCCCGCGATCATGACCGACGGGACGGGCAGAAGGGCCGCGGCCACGCAGCCGGCCACCGTCATAGCGGAAACCGCGAATACCCGTCCGTAGCTCCAGCCTTTGCAGCAAAGAATCAGCCGGGCTCCCGCCGCGCCGCCAAGCCCCATGAAAAACAGGGCAGGGCCCAGCAGCGCCTCCGGCAGTCCCTTTTGTGTGAGCCTTGCCTGCAGGAAGAAGCGGAGCAGGGTCGCCGCCGCGCCCACCGCCGCGTTCAGAAGGATCAGCTCCATCGCCTTTCTGCTGTGAAGCAGGAAATGAACGCTTTCCCGGAAGCACCGAACGATCCTTTTCCAGGCCCCATTCTCCGGGCCGTTTTCCGTTCCTCCGTCTCCGTTTCGGATCTCTTCCCCTTCCGCCAGGGCGCATCCCGCCTCCCGCAGCCGCAGGACGCTCATCAGACACACCGCGCCCAGAGCGATATCCACAAGATAGGCCCTCCGATAGCCCAACGTCAGCGCGATGCCCGCGCAGAGCGTGGCAAGGGAGGAAAAAAAGGTATACAGCATCATATCCGTGGAGGAATATCCGTCGTATTCCGCCTCCCTGCCCTCCGCCTTCAGCGTCTCATAGGCCAGCGCCTCCCTCGTCCCTGACGCGAAATTATAACCGAAGGCGGAAAATACCATGGCGGGAAGCACCCCGGCCAGGGAATCGGAGACCAGCATGAGCAGGGCGGAAACGAGCGTCATGCACTGGCTGAGCACCATGGATCTTTTCCGTCCGAACACATCCGAGATCACCCCGGACGGCACCTCAAACAGAAGGCTCGCCACATGGAACACACTTTCCGCGAATCCGATCTCCACCAGGGAAAAGCCTCTTGCCGCAAGCAGCGCCACCCAGGAAGCCCCGGCGATCTGAAACGCGCCGAGCGAAGTGTTCAGATACAGCAGCCTGAGCTGCCTTCCGGCCTCAGACCATTTTCTTTTTCTTTTCTGTCTGATCGTAAGCATAAAAAAACTCCTTTTCCATTCTGTTTTTGTCAAACACGACCTGAAAAGGAGATACTGCGCATTTTTGCATTTTCGTGATTTTATTTCCGTTTTCTGAAAATCACAGCGGAAAACCGGAGCCGGCTGACGCCGCGTTCCCAGCGGCCCGGACAAAGCCGGACCGCCGCCGTTTTTCCGTGTTTTCCCGAAAAAAGAGCGCACTATCCCCGTAAAAATGAAAAACATCGCCTTTTTTCAGTTTTACGTTTTCATTTTTCCAGAACATAGTGAAACTCTCCTGATTTTAATGCCGGGGATATTATAGCACGCCGGAGCAGGGGCGGGCAAGGTTTTTGCTCTATTTTGAACATTTCCATAATGCCATTGGATGATTTATGACTCTTTCTACTATCGCATCGTCTTCAAACAACAGCTCCGGTCTATATTCCTTCGCCATAAAGTAATCCATATATTCGTTTTCTTTCTCTGTCAGCTGCATTAAATCTGTAATAGAATCTTTTGCCTGTCGCTTTCTCTCTTCCAGATTAAAGTTATCCTTCCTGCTGATAACCGGAAATAAATCACGTCTGATCTTTATATAATTTAAAGAATCAATTGCTCTGGTATCAAATGTCCGATTCACGGCATCCCTGTCCGCCGAAATCGTCGTATAAAAGGCAAAGCATTTACGAAACAAATCTCTTTCCTCATCAAACAATTTCTGTTCCATAAGATTTCCCCAATCATACAAATCCCTTGCTGCGGCTCTGCTGATGAGGGCATTTCCTTTTGCCGCATAAATCTCCATCGGATCAACTGTTCGAATTTTAAGGCCATCATCAAAAGCTTCCGGCAAAATATTTCTATAAACCGGCTCAAGAACATGCGCCCGAAGGGAATAATTTATTTCGACCTTTATCATATCCCTGTTACCGCCAGTATTCTGATACTGATAACAAAACGCATCCAGACTATGGCTGAACCTGGAAGCTGGGGATAAATGGTACCCTTCTGCTTTCATATAATCCTTTATTATTGCCGTGATTCTGCTCCTTGCTTCAAGCATGTCCTTCATGGAATCATTTGGCGTATAGTCCATATCGATGTCTACCGACATGCGCGGAAGGTTAAATACCGTAAGATTAATCGCTGTTCCACCCTTCAAAAGCAAATGATCCTTCAAATATTCCTGTTCATTAAAATATTTTAAAATTTCTTTTAGACGGAGCACCTTCTCAAAGGTATCGCGTACAAATCCAAATTGCTGCGCAATCCGTCCAACCTCAGCCTTATTATATTGCGGCATCTTCCATCATTCCATTCTTCGCAGCGGCTAACTGATCCGGTACAACGAGCTTCCATTCCTCATTATATTGACCGCTCTCCATATCCCGCGTCAGATAACGTTTGCTTTTTCCGATGTGTTCTTTGCACGTATCAAAAAAGCTCTCAGATAATCCCAACTGTCCACGATTGCAATAAAGCAGGAACCCCATCTTCTGATATAGAAACTGATTCTGATACAGCTCCATATATTTCAACAGTCTTTTTTCCTGCATCCGGCGCATACTGCTAATATCCTGTATCACTTCTTCCATTCCGGCAATTTTATCCATATCTTTAATACTGTCTACCAACGTTCGTTCAAGATTTGTTACAGCAATTCCGCCGCTGTACGCAGGCCGGTCAATTCCTTCCGAGCTTCTGGAATGAATATAATGATAGGAATATCCGTCAAATGCAAAATCCCGGAAGCTGGTCTCTGAAGAAACATACACATCGTAAAAAACCTGATCCGTAATTCCATGATATTCCATTGCCGTATGGTGTGAAATATACGATGTTGGCGTAATGCTGCTGGCAATCTGAAACCGATTTGCTACCGGAGCGTCCGTTTCTCCGCTAATACAGGTATACATATTATTTCGAATTTTTACTGCCATCCCATCTCGCATCAACCGCTTGACTGCAGAACGTGCACTCTCTAAATTATCGTAGTATTGGTTTACGTCTTCCATTTTGAATACCGGTTTCTTCAGTAAATCAAAATATAGATTCAATAATATCCCCTCCATTTTTCATTATGGTTTCTATTGAAACTAATTTGTTTTTATTTTAAACCAATAATACTCCATGCCATTTCTTCTGTCAAGTTTAATATTTTTTTATTTTAGTTTATTTATAACCTGTTCTGTTCCATAATACATCCTCACTCCACCCGCAGCCTCTCCACCACAGAAAGCTTCCGGGCGGCCCGGCAGCTGGCGACGGGGATTGCGATCCCCAGAAGCACGAAGGCGGGCAGGAACAGAAAGACCGGCCAGACCGTAAAATGCCAGGTGAAGAACCAGATCAGGCTGCTGACCGCCCGGCCGGCGAAGGGGCCTGTCGCCACGAGCAGAAGAAGGGCAAGCGCCAGGGCTCCGCAGGTATAGAGGAGGCCCTCCAGGGCCAGCATGATCTTCATCTGCCGCCCCGTCATTCCGATGGACTGGAGCACGGCAAGCTCCCTGCGCCTTGCCGTAATCCCGGTGAGAATGGCATTGAAAAAATTCAGCACGCCAACCAGTGCCACGATGAAGCTCAGCGCTCCGCCCAGAAGCAGGAACATGTTCCGGAAGCCGTCAAACTCCGCCGCATAGATGCCCTTGCTTTCATAGTCCAGCCAGGGGGCCGTATTTTCCGTGTAATCCTGCAGGAAGGCTTCCATGGAAGCGTCCGCCGCCTCATCCGTCGTGTCGAAGGCGTAGTACATCACGCTGTCCGTGCCCGTATCCCGGATGAAGGTCTGCGCGTTCAGCACAAACTCATCGCTTCCATAATAACGGTAGCCAAGCGCCGTCGGAACCGTCACCAGAGCCGCTACCGTATACGCTGTATCCCGGTATTTCACCGCGCGGCCGGCATAAACGGCATTTTCCGGCACGTTCTCCAGGGAGCCGTAAATCTCGCCGGTATCCGGATTATAGTATTCATATTCCTCCACATACCGAAGGGTCACGGTGTCCCCCAGTCCGGCCCAGTGACTGTCCATGATGGGGTTTCCATAATCGTCTTCGCTGTATACGGCGGCAATATAATTTCCGCCCGGCTCATAGAGCGGGGACAGATCCCCCTCCAGCACGGTCAGATGATCCAGGGCAAAGGGCTCCATGCCGTAGAGCTGGGCGTCGTCCGCGATCCTTCCGTCCTGCGTTTTCTCCGCAAGGCGCACCAGATTATCCAGATTCTCCGGCGTACTCCGCCAGCCGTTTGCGGCGCGGAAGTATTCCTCGCTGACAAACTCCTGAACGGAGGAGGTTCTTCCATAGACCCGGCCGCCGTCCTCGATCCCGCCCTGAGCCCGGACCGCGTCCACAGCCGTTTCGGGCAGGGCCATATCCTCGTTGAATATCTCTCCTGTCGCCTGAAGCTTGCCCGCGTCCGCCAGAATGAAATCGCTCGCCGTGAATTTGGCGATATACTTATCCATGTCAAAGCTGTTCACGAGGATCACCGTCACGGTAAACAGCACCACCGCCAGAGAAAGAGACAGAATGGTCACCGCCGTTTTTCCCCGGCTGCGGCCCAGATTGGCCCAGGCCATGGAAAGCAGGGAAACCCTTTTTCCGTTCCGGCCGGAGTCTTTTTCTCTGTCCGCCAGGTCCGCGGCCTGCTTTCTTCCCCTCCGGCCGCCGCCCGCCTTTCCCCTTTTCCGGTCAAAAGACACGCCCTCCGTATAGCGCACGGCCTCCACCGGGGATACCCGTCCCGCCATCCGGCCCGGCCGGTAGCAGGAAATCAGCACGGTAAGCAGGGCGAAGATGCCAGAGCCCGCAAAAATCAGCGGATTCACCGAAACCAGAGAGACCACGCCGTCCAGCTTCTCCACGACCACGGGGGTGAGGGCTCCGCCCAGAAGCCAGCCCAGAAAAAGGCCCAGAGGAATGCCGCACAGGGAAAGCGCCAGCGCCTGGAAGCGCACGATCCGCCGCAGCTGTCCCGGCGTGGTTCCGATGGTTTTTAACAGGCCGTAAAACCGGATGTCTCCCGCCGCCGATATCTGAAACACATTATAAATGATCAGATAGCCAGTCAGCAGGATCAGAAGAAGGATCCCCACGATGAACAGAAGCGTCACCGGGTCCATCTGGCTGGAAAGCTGCGCTCCGGTATAACCCCAGTTGACGCCGGGGGCGACGTAAGTGTCCGCATCGGAAGGATCCTCCGCCTGATAGCCCGCGTTTTTCGCGATCTGCTCCAGATCGGATTCGATGGACCAGGCGCCGTTTTTCAGCATCACGTCCAGGTTCCAGTTTCCCGTCATCTGATCCGATCCGGGCGGCGTCACGCCTACCTCCTGCAGAATCTCCTCCAGGCGGCTTTCCGGAATCAGAATGTGGTTGGCCACGACCGCCGTATCATACTCCCACCAGCCGCACAGGACAAAATTCTGCGTGGTCTCATGTCCGTCCACCTCAAAGGTCACGGAAAATTCCGCCCCCACTTCCGGCTCCACGCCAAGAAGCTCCAGCACATGGGTATCCGTAGCCGCCTCGTTCGTCCCTTCCTCCGGAAGCCGTCCCTCCACCGGATCGCAGTACATCCAGTGCGCTTCCTTTTCATCTGAATAGCCAATCTCCACATGGGACTTGTGAAACGGCTCCTCGGTGGGCATGCCCAGGAAGCGCCGCAGCCCCCATTCCCGGATCAGCGGATCTTCTTTCAGCTTTTCAAACTGCTCTTTCGTCAGATATTTGAAGCCTCCGTGGGAAAATCCTCCCGCCTGCCGGAAGTTGGACTGCTGAAAGCCCTCGTTGATGGACATGGCGATGGTGAACAGCGATGTGAACAGCATCGCCGTAAGGGCGATCGCCAGAACCGCCACCAGATTTCTCGTCCGTCCGGCCAGAAGCGTGCGCATCCCCAGACGGCGTATACATTTTCGGTTCGCTACCTTCATACCTGCCTCCATTCCCGAATCAGAAATTTTCCGCTGTTACCGGGATTCCTTTCCGCTCACGATCCTCCCGTCCTCAATGCGGACGATCCGATCCGCCATCTGCGCGATTTCTTCATTATGCGTGATCATCACCATGGTCTGAGAAAATTTCTGTCCGGCCACCTTCATCAGTCCCAGCACGTCCTGGCTGGTCCGGGAATCCAGATTCCCGGTTGGCTCGTCCGCAAGAAGGATGGCGGGCTTTGCCGCCAGCGCCCGCGCGATGGCCACACGCTGCTGCTGGCCTCCGGACAGCTGATTCGGCCGGCTGTTCTGCTTTTTTTCAAGCCCCAGAGCGGTGATGACCTCCTGCAGATAGTCCCGGTCCGGCCGCCGCCCGTCCAGCTCCAGAGGCAGGACAATATTTTCATAAACGCTGAGCACCGGAACCAGATTGTAGGACTGGAACACAAATCCGATCTTCCTCCGCCGGAAGATGGTCAGCGCTTCATCCTTCAGGGAAAAAATGTCCTTTCCGTCCACCGTCACTCTGCCGGATGTCGGCCGGTCCAGCCCTCCCAGCATATGCAGCAGAGTGGATTTTCCCGATCCGGAGGTGCCCACGATCGCCACAAATTCTCCGTTTTCCACCGCCAGATCCACGCCGTCCAGCGCCCGCACCTGCGTGTCGCCGGATCCGTAATATTTTTTCAGGTTTTCTGTCTCCAGGATTGCCATACTTCCGCCTTTCCGCCGCCGCAGGCGGCCATTTCATCCGATGGGTCGTCAAATGTCTGCGCGGCCCCTCGCACATGCATGCTATCCGCACAGCCGCCTGACAACGCCTCCAATAGAAAAAGCCCGCAGTGCCTTCTCACACTACAGACTTTATCATGGGAATCTTTCCCGGTACTGTCAGGAATGTGACAGTGTTGTCATTTTTCGTAACAGTTTTTCCTGCCATGCCGCGGCGTTTTACGCTGAGGCCGCGGGCCGGGCGCCAGTCCGGCGCTGGGGTCTTTACCTCTCGGCACACACCTCCCGCGCCGGAGGACGCGCGGCTTCTGTCTCATCGCGGCAGCCAGATGGAAAAGGCGCTGCCGCCTCCCGGCCCGCTTTTCACCTTCACATAGCCGCCCTGGCCGGAGGCGATCTGCCTGGTCAGGTACAGACCGATCCCCACGCCCTCCTCCTGCCAGACGGAGGGAGAGCGGTAAAAGCGGCCGAAGATCTTCGCCTGCTCCTCCTCCGGAATGCCGGGGCCGGTATCTGTCACCTGAACGGCGGAAAACATTTCGTATTCTCTCACCTCCACGGTCACGCTGCCGCCGGAAGGCGTGTACTTTACCGCATTGTCCAGCAGGTTGCAGAGCGCCTCTTCTGTCCATTTGGGATCAAAAACGCCGCTCCCTTTCGTGCTTTTTACCATGAGGGAAATCTTCTTTTCGGAAGCCTTCGGCGCGTACTGGGAAACGGCGCGCTCCACCACGGGCCCGATCTCTCCC
>CALWGL010000151.1 GCA_944380025.1 uncultured Lachnospiraceae bacterium | reverse complement strand
TTTTTTACAAAAACGGTTCCGTAGGGGATGCCGGACTGCATGGCATATCCCATCGCCGCGCAGTTCCCGGATTCCGGCACGCCTGCCACAAGATCCGCATCCGCCGGAGAATCCACTGCCAGAAAGCGCCCTGCCCGCAGCCGCGCCTGATAAACGCTCACCCCGTCAAAAAAGCTGTCCGGCCGGGAAAAATAAATGTATTCAAATACGCAGCGGGCCTGCTTTTTTTCCGGAAGGCAGAGGCGGGTATCGGATTCGATCCCCTTTTCCGGGGAGATCGTCACGATCTCTCCCGGCAGGACGTCCCGGACATACTGCGCTCCCACCGTATCCAGGGCGCAGGTCTCTGACGCCAGCAGCCAGGCATTGTCTCTCTTTCCGATGCACAGGGGCCGGAAGCCGAAGGGATCTCTCGCGCCGATCAGCTTTCTCGGCGACATGATGACCAGGCTGTACGCGCCCTGAAGCTTTCTCATGGCCCGGCTCACCGCTTCCTCCACGCTGCCGCAGTTCAGCCGTTCCCTGGCGATGTGGCAGGCGATCAGCTCCGAATCGATGGAGGTCTGAAAAATGGCTCCCGTATATTCCAGCTCCCGGCGAAGCTGCGGCGCGTTCACCAGATTTCCGTTATGCGCAAGCCCCAGCGTTCCCTTCACATAGTTCAGCACCAGCGGCTGCGCGTTTTCCCTGATGCTGCTTCCCGCCGTGGAATACCGCACGTGCCCCACGCCGATATCCCCCTTCAGCCGGCCGATGTTCTCCGGATGAAAGACCTCGTTCACCAGTCCCATGTCCTTTACGGAAGCGACCTTCCCCTTCGGCCCGGCGGTATCGCTCACAGCGATGCCGCAGCTTTCCTGTCCCCTGTGCTGCAGGGCGAGAAGCCCGTAATAGATGGTTCCCGCCACATCTTTTCCGTCAAGATCGTACATGCCGAAGACGCCGCATTCTTCCTTCAGTCCGCCTTCTCTGTTCTGTATCAGGCTGTTTTCCGTCATCTCTTCCCGCTTTCTGCCGGCTGCGCCTTCCATACGCCGGTCCGCCAAAGCGGACGGCTCCGGCCTGCGCAAAACCGGCCGCCAAAACACGAAACCGCCGCGGGATGCCCCCGCGGCGGTCGTCATTAACCATTTTCACAGGCCTGATCATCGGCTCCGTTTTCTGCCCGGCCGCCGCGCAGGCCCGATATTCACTTTTTCTGTTCCAGGCAGGGCCTCCGGTTTCCGTCATCCGGCCGGAGCCGCTTCCCGCCAGGCCCGGTCCGTCTTACAGGCCCAGTCTGTGGAATACCTCGTTATAGGCCTCTTCCACATTTCCCAGGTCACGGCGGAAGCGGTCCTTGTCCAGCTTTTCATTGGTGTGCACGTCCCACAGACGGCAGGTATCCGGGCTGATCTCATCCGCCAGGATGATCTGTCCATGGTAGCGGCCGAACTCGATCTTGAAGTCGATGAGCTTGATATCCGCCTGAAGGAAATAAGCCTTCAGCACCTCGTTCACCTTGAACGCATACTTCTTGATGGTCTCGATCTCGTCCCAGGTGGCAAGCTTCAGGGCAACCGCGAAATAGGAGTTGATCAGCGGATCGCCCAGCTCGTCGTTCTTATAGCTGAACTCAATGGTAGGCTGCTCAAAGGGCGTTCCCTCCGGCACCCCAAGTCTCTTGGAAAAGCTTCCCGCAGCCACGTTGCGGATGATCACCTCAAGGGGAACGATCTCCACTCTCTTCACGGCCGTCTCGCGGTCGGAAAGCTCCTCGATATAGTGAGTGGGAACCCCTTCCTTCTCCAGAAGCTGGTCCACACGGTTGCTCATCTTATTGTTGATGACGCCCTTTCCAACGATGGTTCCCTTCTTCACTCCGTTGAACGCGGTGGCGTCGTCCTTGTAGTCCACGATCAGCACATCGGGATCGTCGGTCTTAAATACCTTCTTCGCCTTGCCTTCGTAGAGCTGTTCCAGTTTTTCCATTCGATACCTGTCCTTTCTCTTCATCTGTGAAAGCTGTTGCCTGCCTCTTTTCCGTATGATCCGTGTAAGGCATTCGCAAAAACAGTGTAGCGCACCGCCGGTCAGAAGTCAAGACGGTTTCATACGGTCTGCGCAGGAAATGCGCAGACCTGTCTGAACAGTAACCTCATTCCTCCGACGCGTCGTTCCGGTATTCCTCCTTGAGCCGTTCCGTTTCCCGCTGCATCAGCCGGCTGTACTGCTCCCTGTCTCCCGCGAAGAAGGCGCTCCGGATGGAAGCGATCCGGGAGGCGTTCCGTTCATCCGTCCAGGCCTCTTTCCTTTTCCGCATCCTTTCCTCCAGCTTCAGGGAGGCTTCGTAATACTCTCCGTGCTCTGTCAGAAAGGCCAGATATTCCTGTTCGGAAAGGGACATCCGCTTTGCGGCGAGAAGGCAGAGGAGGCTTTCCTCCTGTCCTCCCAGGCGGTACGCCTTTTCAAAGGAATCCGCCGCCTTTTCAAACAGGAAGAGGCCAGCCTGGGCGGCGCCAAGACCATGATACAGCTTTCCGTCAAAGGACGGGATCCGGGTCTTTTCCTCCTTCAGGATCCTGCGGTATGCCTGTATGGCCATGGCATAGCGGCGGTTCTCCAGGAAATAATCGGCCCTGGCCTTCTGCTTCTCCGGCAGCGGCACATCCGCTCCCAGCCGGATCAGCTGCGCCGTGTCCGCGATCTCCTTCTCACTGAAGCAGCCCGCGTATTCCAGGATCTGCGGCGCGATGACCTCCGGCTTCTCCTTTCCCTTCAGCAGGGCGCGCAGCCGCACGGCAAGCTCCGGCAGGCCGCACTGCTCTCCCAGCCAGTCGGCAAATTCCCGCGTAAAACAGGAGGCATCCACAAGCGCGGCATTTTCCCGCAGATAATAGCAGAGCTCCTCCAGACAGAAGACTCTGGTTTTGGTTTTTTCAAACGTATATGGAATCTGTGCATATTGTCCGAGACACAGGATCGCCTTTCCCATATTCCGATCTCACCTCCCAGCCGAAACGTTCTGTTCCGCAAGCGCCTCCGTCAGCGACAGGCTCTCCTCCCACACCAGGCCGGAGGACGGGAAAAATTCCCCGAAACCCCTGTCTTCCATCCGCAGCTTTACCGTCTCCGCATCCGGGCACCAGGCCGACAGCAGGATCCGGGTGGCAAAGGGCGGCCGCTCCGGCACGCCGGAAAGAGTCACCACCACCTCCCGCAGCTTTTTTCCGCTCACCGGCGTCAGCCGGAGGGTAAAGGTATGGTCCGCGTCCAGCAGGAATTCGCATTCCCCTCTCGCGTCAAACCAGTTCATGCCCGCGTCCAGCAGGGAAAGACAGAGCTCCTTTCCCCGTTTTTCCGCCTGCAGGCCCACATTTACCCGAAGCATGTCGCTGCCGAGATACACATATTCCCGCCCCGCCACGCCTCCTCCGGGCCGTTTGGCTCTTCCGCCGTAGCAGGCTCCCTTGCTGTAGAGGTTATTTCCCTGAAATACCCTGCGGTTTCTGCACATCACGGAAAGCGTCTTCGGATACCATTCTCCCGCGAAGCCGTCTCCGATCAGATAGATGGTATCGATGATCTTTCCGTCGGAAAGACCGCGGAACAGGGAAAGGAACGCCTCGTCCATCTCCTCCGTGTTTTCCTGTCTCCGAAACTCCGCATGCTCCTCCTGGGTGACTGTCACGGTGGCTGGACGGGTATGGCGGTTGACCTCAAACATCAATGTCTTCAGTCTCTCCCCGCCGAAATCGCAGACCAGGCACAGATGCCTCCACAGCTCCTCCGGCTGACTGATATTATAATAGAAAAAACTCTCCGCCCTGCTCTGGCAGGATACCCGTTCCGGCGGAAGAGAGAGCAGGGCCGCGATCCTTTCCACCAGCTCCAGCGCCTGCCTGTCCACCCGTTCCAGCGTGAACATGAAAAAATCCGCCTTTTCCGGCCGAAGGGAGCCTCCGAGCAGCGACAGGCTCCGCTTGATGAACAGCGCCAGCAGGGCCGCCGCTTCAAACACTTCCCCGCCGATCTCCACCTGCTCCCCGGCAAGCGCCCGGGAGAGCAGGCGGTCCGCCGGAATGCCCTCTCCTCTGCGCGCCGTCTCCAGCGCTTCCTTTCCATAGGTCCATACATCCCGGTCCGTCCTGCGGCAGAGGACGGCGGGGATCCGGGATTCCTCCCCTCCCCCGGCGGATACGGTCTCAGGCGTCTGCTCTCCCGGCAGCCAGTAACTGATCTGGGCCGACCGGTCGTCCAGATCCATGCCAAGGATCCCGCCGTTCATTCCTTTTTTTCCTGCATTCCCAAGAAACATGGCTTACCCCCTCATTCCGGCATAAACAGCCCCTGCGTCATCCATTCCGTCATCAGGTACTGCTCCAGCTTCTCCTGTGCCTCGCCCGCGTCCCTGGTCAGGCTGTCGGAAAGCACCTCGTTCAGGAATCCGTACCTGGTCCCTTTGGAGAACAGGCTGTCCGCCGCCCTCAGTTCTCCCTCATCCAGCTTCTCCTGCTGCCTTCCGGCAAAGGTCTCCGTGATGAAATACCGCAGCCGCTCTCCCGCGAACAGGACGAAGCGTGCGGCATAGATCCCCGCATACATGTGCTGCATTTCCATCACCTGCTCCGGACCTGCCTGCGTCTCTCCGGGTCCGCAGATCCGGTAATGGATGGAGACCGGGCATTCCTTTCTCCCTTTATACACCACTATGGTCTTATCCAGGAGCATTTCCGCCCCGTCCAGAAGATCCGCGTATTCCTGAAACAGCGGAAGGAACATCCCCGCCTCCGCCAGGCGGCTGCCCATCCTTCCGATCAGCTCATCCGTTTCCGCGTTCCTCTCGTCCCCGTGACGGGAATAGTATTCCAGAAAAGCGAGGGCGCACATGGGGCTGAGTTCTTCCCCTCCGGCCTCCAGCCTGGCGATGTCCTTCAGAACGTAGGCGTCCATCCTCTCCCCTTCCATCAGGAAAAGGCCGCAGGAGCGATGCAGAAACGCTTCCTCCAGCTCCGCCCTTCCCCCTTCGCACACATACCTTCTGAGAAGGGCCGTGTACTTCAGCACATTCTCCCCGGTAAACAGAAGCCGGATCAGGAGCCGTTTTGTCAGCGGATAGGTATCCACGGCAAAGTCCTCCGCCGCCTTTCTCAGCTGCAGAAGTTCCTCTTTCGTCCCCTCATAATGGTCCGCCAGCCAGGACAGAACATGGCTGTCGTATTTTCCCCGGAAAAAGGCGCTGGAAGCGATCGCCGTCATACGCCTCTCATCCTCATGCTGCCCGCTCTCCAGAAGCCTGCTGGCAAGACGCAGGAGGATCTCCGCCGGCTCCTTTTCCAGATCCAGGCCGGCCAGCCACTCATATGCCTTTTCATAGAAGGAGCGCATCACCAGAAAGCCTGCCGTCTCATAAACGTCCCCGCTTTCCGTCTGCGGCCGCTGTACGTCTTTCAGCAGCAGATCCAGCTCCTCCAGCTCTTCCTGCTCATAATAATAACGGATCAGCGCCATGCGGATCGCCCTGGCGAAGGCGGGAAGGATCTCCTCCCGTCCCGCGAGCGCACGCAGGCGGGACGCGTTCCTTTTCGTGACAGAGATCTTTCCGTCCCGGAATTCGCAGAAAAACAGGCCGCAGCCCAGCAGATCTTCCGTCCACGGACCCACCTGCTTCTCATAAAGCCGAGGGTTCATCAGACGGGTCAGCCTGTGCGCCCTTCCCGCCGCATAGCGGTTGTGATGCTCATCCTCCAGCAGGATCTCACAGTCCCTGTCATAGATCTCCACCCAGGCGCGCCCGTTTTCCACGGGATAGACCTGCTCTCCCCGCAGCCTGCTGTGGATGACCACAGCCTGCCGGATATCCCCGCCCTCACAGTCCAGCTGCTGCAGGAACAGCACCCGTCCCAGCGCCCGGCAGTTATCCCTGGTCAGAAGCTTTTCATCCGGCACGTTCTCATACAGATACGCCAGATTCCGGCTGATCCTTCCCCGGTAAAGCTGCTGCAGCACGAAGCGCTCCATCTGTCCCCGGTAGGTCTGATACAGCTCCGGGAACTCCGCCCGGTGCTTCTGTATGTAGGCATACAGGAATGCCAGATGCTCCTGATCCAGATTGCTCTGGTAGGCAAAATACATCAGCGCGCTGCGGGGGATCTGAGTCTCCTCCTCCGGATCCAGCGAATTCATGAAATATTCATACAGCCTGGTCACGCGCAGATCCTGCTCCACACCCGCCCGGTACCACTGCGCATATTCCCGTCCGGTCCTGTTTCCCTTGATCAGAAGGGAGCAGATAGCCTGCAGCAGCGAGGGCGAGGGCGTTTTCTCATAAATCCGGCGGAGCGTGTCAAAAAGGGCGGGACTGTAATACTTTTCCTTTTCCGCAAGGTAAGCCAGATGACCTGCCAGATCCGCGCAGACCGCTCCCTGACGCGCTCCGTAATGGAGGACCTGCCGTTCAAACGCTCCCAGCTTCATGATCAGGGTGGGACTGAAATTCAGAAGCTGCAGCGCCTCCAGGTACAGGACGGGGCTGCAGGCCCCACGCGCGGCCTGATCCTCCAGAAACTGCCATTTGCGTGCCGCACTCCTTCTGAGTCCGGGAGACAGAAACAGCATCAGCCAGGCGATCCGCCAGTTTCCTCTGTCGGCCCGGTGCGCCTCCTCCACCTTCATGGCGGCCTGCGCCGTATAACCCTCGTCTCTCCGGTACAGACTGGTCAGATACAGATAATAGCAGCACAGCTCCGCCCCGTCCGTCCGCGCTGAAGGCTCTGACTGCTCCAGGATCCGTCCCGCCTCCTCAAACCGTTCCTCCGTGATCAGAAGATGCGCCTGAAAAAGCTTCACCGCCGCGGACTTTTCATTCAGACGGCGCAGCCGCTCCACCGCACCCGCGGTCTGCGCCCGCCACTGCACCGCGTTCAGACGCTTCAGGCGGAAGTCCTGATAAAGCCTCATCAGCTCCACCGTCATCCGCTTCTCTTCCCTGCGCCTGCTCGCCGCCGAGGTGACGGAAAGCTTTTCCGTGATCACCGCCACCGGGATCTCCAGACAGTCCGTCTCCTGTCCGTCCCGCGTGCGCAGAGATCCGCAGGCCGCCCGGAAGCGGAGCCTGCCGAAATTCTTTCCCCCGTGAAGCCTGGCGGGCGTGACGAACACCGGGATGCCGCACTGGTTCCCCAGGAAATCCTCTTCCGTCAGCGTCCCCTTTTCCAGAGAAAGAAAATCTCCCTCCGCCTCCACCGTCAGCCTGGTATAGCCCCAGCCGTTTTTTTTCACCAGGAACGTCTCGCACAGCTGCGGCTGTTCCCGCCTCGTGCCGGAAGCGTTCACCACCAGCTCGCCCACGGGAAAATCATACTCCATCGCCGGCTTTTTTCCGGCGGACACCAGAAACTCCTCCATGTTCTGTCCGTTTCCCGGGCTGCGGGAGAGGCCCTTGTACAGATTCCGGTACTTTCGGTCGTTTCCGGAAAGCAGCTTCACGAATTCCGGAGAATAAAACAGCCGTTCCGCTTCCTTCCGGTTCTCCCGCGCCAGCTGCACAAAGGAAAACAGTCCGCCGCTCTCCTGCGAACTATCGTTTTTTCCGCCGCATATTTTTATATGGAAGAAGATCTCATACTCTCCGCAGTCGGAAAGGATCAGGAAACGCCCGGAGCGCTCATC
>CALWGL010000150.1 GCA_944380025.1 uncultured Lachnospiraceae bacterium | reverse complement strand
CCTCAGCCCTTCCGCGGAATCCGGAAAGCATATCCTTCCCGCCTCCGCCTTTCTGACATCCATCGCCAGGTTTCTCAGTCCGTTCTTTCCTTCCGCCGGCTCCGCCAGCGCTTCCCCCTCGAAGGCCGCCAGAACGGAGCGCGCCGTCTCATACATGCTTCCCGAAGAAGGGCTTCCGAAATTATAGATGCCGGCCGGAAGCCGCCAGGCCGCTTCCATCTGCCGCACCACCTCGTTCACATCCGTCACGCCCCTGTGATCCGTCGTCAGAAAGGACTGGCTCCGCTTCTCCCGAAGCATCTTGCGAAGCGTAACGGCCAGGTTTCCTTTTCCCTTCTGCCTCTCTTCCTCCGTCAGCTCCCCGTACATCCAGGTCAGACGCAGGATCACGCTGTCCGGCTGTTCCGCAAGACAGGCTTTCTCCGCCAGCAGCTTATGCTTCCCGTAGACCGGAATCGGACGGCAGGCCTCCTCTTCCCGGTGCGGCGAAAGGAATGCCTCCCGGCTCTCTCCTTCCTCCTGTCCGCGGAAATACACCTGATCCGAGCTGCACATCACCATCCGCGCCCCGGCCTCCCGGCAGGCGCGCGCCAGGTTCCTCGTCCCTTCCACGTTCACACGCAGGGACAGCTCCGGCTCCCTCTCACAGGCTCCCACATCTGAAATGGCCCCGCAGTGAAGGAGCACCTCCGGCCGGAAGGCCCGCACCGCCTTTTCCGTCTCCTCTTCCTTTGTAAAATCCAGCTCCCCGTGCAAAGGAGCCCATACCTCATATTTTTTTCCATAATAAGCGAGCAGGCGGCTTCCCAGAAAACCGCCCGCCCCTGTCAGCAGGATCCGCATGCTTTTCTCCTTTTATGCCAGCATTTCATCCTTCTTTGCCAGGATCTTTTCCACCGCCGCGCAGGCAGGACAGTCGCAGTAGGCTGCTCCGGCCGCCTTGATCTCCTTTCCGTGAGCCGCTACCTCCTTCGCCTTTTCGGCGCCGAAGATCTTCGCTCCCATTTCCGACTCCGCAAGGCTGATCAGATCGTCCACGGTAACGATATCCGCTTCCAGCTCGGCGATATATTTCTTCGTCTCCTCCGCCTCGTTTTCCGTTCCCACCGCGTCCAGCCAGGCCTGCGCCGCGTCCTTCGCCTCTTTGCTGCAGCTGAACGCCTCCATCAGCGCGTGCGTCTCCTTAACCACATAATCCAGAACTTCTTTTTTCATAGCTCGTAACCCCTTTCTTTTCATCTGCGTTTATCTCGCCATTGTGCCGTACAGGATGATGCCCTGCGCAATTATTGTAACAGGAAGCGGGCCGGAAATCCAGCAGGAAATCCCGGTCGCTTTTCTATTTCCCGACGCATCCCGGTACGCTTCGCTCCCGTGGTCGAACCAGTCTGTTTAACCGTTACCTGATCTGAGAAACTGCCTGCATAAAGAATGTGAATTTTTGTTCCGGATTTCTGCAGCGAAGTCACAAACCTGCTTTTTCGTGCATAATGTCATTCCTTAAATTTGCTTTTTCGTGCAAAATATGCAGTGCTCAACTTGCTTTTTCGTGATTCCAGAGTTATAATCAGACCATATCCTGGATATACTATATCCTGGATATACTATCCTTAAAGGAAGTGATGAAATGCTGAAAAGAAAAATCTACGAGGATCTTGTTTCCTGGAAAAACAGAAGCAAAGGCGCAACTGCCATGATGATCGATGGAGCGCGTCGTGTTGGCAAAAGCTATATTGCTGAGAAGTTCGCAAAGGCAGAATACAGAAGCTATATCCTGATCGATTTTGGGCAGGCTCCGACAGATGTTCTTGATCTGTTCGTCAACGACAGCGCCGATCTTGACCTTTTCTTTGCAAAGCTCGCAGCCTTTTACTCCACGCCTCTTCACAAACGTGAATCTCTGATCGTTTTTGATGAGGTCCAGCAGTACCCAAGAGCGCGTCAGCTTATTAAATACCTTGTGGCGGACGGCCGATTTGATTACCTGGAGACAGGGTCGCTGATCCGGCTGAAAAAGAACGTACAGGATATCATTATTCCTTCGGAAGAAGATCACATTGAGATGTTCCCGCTGGATTTTGAAGAGTTCCTTTGGGCCATGGGCGACGAGACGACTTATCCGTTGATCCGGCATTGCTTTGAAGCGAAGAAACCTCTTGGCCCGGCTCTTCACAGAAAGATCATGAATGACTTCCGTCAGTACATCCTTGTGGGAGGCATGCCTCAGTCTGTTCTCGCTTACATGAACGGCAAAGACTTCGGGGCATCCGATGCTGCCAAACGCCGGATCCTGAATCTTTATCGTGAAGATGTCGCAAAATTTGCGGCGGGTTATGAAGACAAGGTTTTTGCCGTGTTCGATGGCATTCCGGGACAGCTTTCCAAAAAGGAAAAGAAATACAGACTCTCTTCTCTTGGAAAGCAGGCGCGCTTTCGCACCTTTGAGGATTCCTTTGTATGGCTGAATGAGGCAATGGTGGTAAATACCTGCTTCAATGCCACGGATCCTCATGTCGGACTTGCACTGAGCGCTAACAATGCCACACAGAAATGCTACATGGCAGATACGGGACTGCTCGTGACACACACATTTCAGGACAAGAAATACACAGAAAACGAGCTTTATCGTGCGATCCTTTTTGATAAGCTGAATATCAATGAGGGGATGCTGATGGAAAACATTGTCGCACAAATGCTCCGCCACAGCCGGCCTCGCCTGTATTTCTATTCCCGTTCCGACAGTCGGAACCGGGAAAACCATATGGAGATCGATTTTCTGATTACCGAAGGGAAAAAAATAGCGCCTGTAGAAGTCAAATCCGGAAACTACCGTTCCCATTCCTCTTTGGATAAATTCCGAAAACACTTCTCATCCGTCACTGGAAATTCTTATATTCTTTATACCAAAGACATCATGGTAAAAGACGGGATCATCCATCTGCCGCTGTACATGGCGGAACTGCTGTAATGCTTTACATGCCTGCGGATCCCTTTGTTATCCACTGCTCTTTCTAAAAGAGCCCCGCATAAGGAGACATCTGATATTCAAAGAAAAAACAGGAGAGACTATGAATACCTTACAGGACGCCGTCAAAACCATTTCCACATTCCAGCAGCCCTTCCCCATGGAAGCATTCCGACTGATCTCTCAGAACAGAGACGCCGCCCTTCCCATTTTGCGCGAGGCTGTTGACCTCGCCGTTCGGGAAGGAAAGGATTATCCGGAAGATAACACGCTTCCCTTTCACGCTCTGTACCTTCCTTGCCGATATGTGCTGTAAATGTCATCTGGCCGATCTTCTTGGGGACATCCGTTTCCTCTGCGAAGAAGCGCTGGATCGGATTTTCTCTTATGCTGACCACCAATACAAGAAGCTTCCTCCCAAAATTAAAATCGGGAGAAACGATCCCTGCCCCTGCGGAAGCGGGAAAAAATATAAGCACTGCTGTATGAATAAGCCACAAAGCCCGCTGGACCAGATCGAAAGCGAGCAGGAGCGCCGGAAATGGCTGGAGCGCTATCCGCAGGCCTCTTCCGCCAGACAGAACGGGCAGATCTGTCTTCAGGATTATTATGACAGCGAAAGCATAGAGATCGATAAAATCCTCTACCTGGCGCTCAAGCCCAGAGAAATCCCCCTCTGGCACAGAGAGCCGGAGGAAAAATCCGCCGGCCGGCAGAAGGCCTATCTATGGCAGGCCTATACCCTGTTTCTTGAAAGAATGAAAAAAGAAGGGAGCATATCACTGGAAGAATATGACCGCCGCTTCTCCATCCATTACATGAGCCTCGACTGGCTGAACACGCTCTGCGTTCATCTGAACCATTCCGGCGAGAAGGACAGGCTGAAGGACGTCATGGACTGCATTGAGAAGTTTGGGTAGAGAAGTTAGAATAGAGAAGTCTGGCAGAAAGCTTTCATAAAAATTTTGAACGGAACATACGCCCGGCAAATGGCCGTTCATGTAAAGCTATCGGCCGCCTGCCGGGACTGTTGCGCCCGGAAAAGACTGCAAGGGAATAGAAATCCTGCAGCCCCTTTTTCCGTCACAGAATCTTTGACAAAAACTCCCTCAACCTGGGATTCTGAGGATTTTCAAAGAATTCCTTCGGCGTATTTTCCTCCTTGATGCGTCCGTCGTCCATGAACATCACGCGGCTTCCCACCTCTCTGGCGAAGCCCATCTCATGGGTGACGATCACCATGGTCATGCCGTCCTTTGCCAGCTCCGTCATAACGCCAAGGACCTCTCCCACCATCTCCGGGTCCAGCGCGCTGGTGGGCTCGTCAAAGAGCATCACGTCCGGATGCATGCAGAGGGACCGGACGATGGCGATCCTCTGCTTCTGCCCGCCGGAAAGCTGGGACGGATAAGCCTTTGCCTTCTCCGCAAGGCCCACCACCTGCAGCAGCTGCATGGCCTCCTTTTCCGCCTCCTGCCTGCTCTTTTTCAGAAGCTTCATGGGCGCCAGCGTCAGGTTCTGCAGGATGGTCTTATGGGGAAACAGATTGAAATGCTGGAATACCATGCCGATATGCTGACGATATCTGTTAATGTTCGTCGCGGGATCGGTGATATCGTTTCCCTCGAACAGGATCTGCCCCGAGGTGGGCTCCTCCAGCAGGTTCAGGGAACGCAGGAAGGTGGATTTTCCGGAGCCGGAGGGCCCCACGATCACCACCACCTCGCCCTGGGAAATGGTGGTGCTGATATTTTTCAGGACCGCCGTCTCTCCGAAGGATTTGCACAGGCTTCTGATCTCAAACAGCGGGCGGCCCGTTTCGCCCGCTCCCTTTTTGTTTACGAAAATCTGTCCGTCAGCGCTCACTGGTGCGAAGCCTCCTTTCCAGTCTGGATACGCCTGCCGCAAGCAGGGATACGATCGCGAGATAGATCAGCGCCACCGCGATCAGCGGCATGAACGCCGAATAGGTCTGGCTGCGGATGACGTTTCCTCCGTGGGTCAGATCCGTCAGCGCGATATAGCCGCTGATGGAGGTTTCCTTCAGAAGGACGATGATCTCATTTCCCAGCGCGGGAAGCACATTTTTAAAGGCCTGCGGAAGGATGATATGCCACATGGTGGCCGCGTAGCCCAGCCCCAGGCTCCGCCCCGCCTCAAACTGGCCGATGTCGATGGCCATGATCCCGGAACGGACGATCTCCGCCACATAAGCGCCGGAGTTGATTCCGAAGGCCAGGACCGCAACGATCCTCTTGTCCACATTCACGCTTCCGAAGATCACGTAATACATGATTAGAAGCTGGATCATGGTGGGCGTTCCGCGGATCACCGTCAGATATACCTGGCAGATCAGATCCACCAGCTTAAACAGATAGTACCCGGCCATTTTCACCAGCCAGCGTCCCTTTTCCTTCATCGGATGCGGCTTCTTCACCCCGCCCCGCACTGCCGTGGAGCGGACGATCGCCGCAAGGAAGCCCAGAACCAGGCCCAGGATCACCGCGAAAAAAGTGATCAGAAGCGTGGTCTTCAGCCCGTCCGTCAGGTACTGCCACCTGTCGTCCTTGATAAAATTGAGATAAAACTGATCCTTGAAATTCTGCATTCCGCCCTCTCCTTTGTGCGTCTTGCCGGCCGTTTAAAAAGGCTCCAAAGCCATGCTCCGGAGCCCTTCAAAGTCCGATCTTTACTCTTTTACGATGATCACCTGTCTGGCGGTGGCGTAGGTATCCGTGAAGTCCACGCTCTCCAGACGGTCCTCCGTCACGGTCATTCCCGCCACGCCGATATCCGCCTTGCCGGACTGGATGGCGTTGATGATGGCGTCAAATTCCATATCCTCGATCACCAGCTCATAGCCCAGAATATCGCATACAGCCTGCGCCATATCCGCGTCGATGCCGACGATCTTGTCGCCCTCATAATATTCATAGGGCTCAAAGTACGCGTTGGTGGCCATCACCAGCGTTCCGTTGGAACGGTCCACATCCGCGGGAGACTCATAGGGGAACTGACCCTTCGTCTCCTCGCCGATATAGTTCTTCATGATATTATCCAGAACGCCGGCTTCCCTCAGCTGCGCCAGCGCGCCGTTGATCGCCGTCACCAGCTCCTCGTTTCCCTTTGCCACGCAGATGGCATAGGACTCCTCCGCGAAAGGATCGTCCAGGATCTTCAGACCCTGCGTGTTTTCCACGAAAGCCTGCGCGGGCTGCTCGTCGATGATCACGCAGTCCACCTTGTTCTGAAGCAGCGCCTGAATGGCGTCGTTTCCCTTGTTGAAACGCTCGATCGTGGAGCCCTGCTCCTCATATTCGGAAGCGCTCGCGTCTCCCGTCGTTCCCAGCTGCACGCCGATGGTCTTTCCGGGCAGATCCTCGATGCCCGCCACCGTCGCTGTCTTTCCGCCGCCGCATGCCGTCAGGGAAAGGGCCATGCAGGCAGCAAGAGCCATTGCAAATAACTTTTTCATAATCTCCTCCTTACGCCGAAGCGCTTCTGCATAATTATACAACACATGCTATTTATATTAGCACAGTTTTCCCAAAAGACAAGCGGTATTTTTCACAAAAAATTCATATTTTCGTTTCTTCCTGGAGATAATATTTCAAAAAAATGCATTTTCCGTGGGAGAATATGTGATGCAGTTTCATTTTTCACCCGCTGCCGAACATAAAAAGGACGGCCGCCCGTTCCCGCAGCCATCCTTCTGTCATTCTGTTGCTCTCTGCTTTTTTTCGTTACCACTCCAGGACCAGCGATCCCCAGGACAGCCCGCCGCCGAAGCCGGACAGCACGATCCTGTCGCCCTTTTCAAGCATGCCCTTTCTGCTGATCTCGTCCAGCAGGACCGGGACGCTGGCCGCGGACATGTTGCCGCAGTGATCCAGCCCGATGGGGAATTTTTCCTCCGGCACATGCAGCCGTTTTGCCACCGACTGGATGATCCGGACATTTGCCTGATGAAGCACGAAATATCTGATCTCCTCCGCCTTCAGGCCCGCGTCGTCCAGCGCCCTCTGGATGGAGGCCGGAACCGTCGTCACCGCAAAGCGGTAGACCTCCTGCCCGTCCATGTGCACATAATCCACGATCTGCTCCTCTTCAGTCAGCGGATTGTGGTTTTTGCGGTTCACGCACAGGAGCGCGCTTCCCTTCTTTCCGTCGCAGCCTTGGTCATATCCCAGGATCCCCGTTTCCGAAGGTTCAAGCACCGCCGCTCCCGCGCCGTCTCCGAACAGCACGCAGGTGCTCCTGTCGCTCCAGTCCATGATCCTGGAAAGGCATTCCGCCCCCAGCACCAGAGCCTTCCGGAACCGTCCCGTCTGAAGGAAGGCGTCCGCCGTCTCAATGGCAAACAGAAAACCGGAACAGGCTCCGTTGATGTCAAAGGCCATCGCATGATCCGCGCCCAGCCTCGCCTGCAGCTCGCAGGCGGCGGAAGGGGTCACATGGTCCGCCGTAACGGTCCCCACCACGATCAGATCCAGATCCTCAGCCGCGACGCCGGCCTGCGAAAGCGCCTGCACCGCAGCCTCATACGCCATGTCCGTCGTCGTCATCTCCTTTGCCAGATGTCTTTCCCGGATCCCCGTCCGGGTCCGGATCCATTCGTCCGATGTATCCATAATCCCGGAAAGCCAGTCGTTGGTCACGCACACGTCCGCCAGACAGCTCCCCGTTCCCGTTATTCTGCTCGTCATTTCCTCTCCTCTTGCCGCCAAAGGCGGCATTTTATTC
>CALWGL010000149.1 GCA_944380025.1 uncultured Lachnospiraceae bacterium | reverse complement strand
ACCTTCACGCCCTCCGGGGCCATCCGCTCCCGGTACCACATTTCGCTCACCTCTTCCGGCTTCCTCTCCTCGATGCGGATATCCGCTCCCGTTGGCGTAGAAAGATCAATGGTCGAAGTAGGCGCGCAGACATAGAAGGGAATCCCGTAGTGAGCCGCCAGTATGGCCACGCCCGAGGTGCCGATCTTGTTCGCCGTATCACCGTTTGCCGCGACCCGGTCGCAGCCCACGAATACGGCGTTCACCCAGCCGTTTTTCATCACGGCGGACGCCATATTGTCGCAGATCAGCGTCACGTCCACCCCGGAGGAAAGAAGCTCATAGGCGGTCAGCCTGGCTCCCTGCAGAAGGGGCCTGGTCTCATCCGCAAACACGCGGAGGTCATAGCCTCTCTCCTGCCCCAGATAAATGGGGGCTGTGGCGGTACCGTAGCGGACGGTGGCAAGCTGTCCGGCATTGCAGTGGGTAAGGATCCCGTCCCCATGCTTCAGAAGGGTCAGTCCATATTCCCCGATCCTTCTGCATACCCGGATATCCTCGTCCCGGATCTCCTCCGCCTCCTTCTTCAGAAGCGCGACGATCTCAGCTGTCGGGCTTCCGGCATGCTCCGTCACCACCCGTTCCATCCGGTTCAGCGCCCAGGAAAGATTCACCGCTGTAGGCCGGGAAGAGTCCAAATATTCCTTATTCTTTCTGAATTCTGCAAGAAATCTGTCATAATTTTCCTCCTTGCAGGATTTTGCAAGAAGATAGATGCCAAAGGCCGCACACACGCCGATGGCCGGAGCCCCGCGGACCTGCAGCAGATAAATGGCATTCCAGATCTCCTCCGCCGTTTTCAGCCGGATCAGCTCCGTTCTGCCGGGAAGCAGGGTCTGATCGATGATCACAACCGCGTTCCCGGCATCGTCCAGACTGACCGTATCATAATCCATTATCGTTTTCTTCTGTTCCAAAGCTGTTTCCTCGATCCTGTTTTCTATTCATCCCCGTCGGACGGTCCAGCCGACGTTACCGCAGCTGCAGCACTGGTTCTCTGAGCTGCACGTCACCCAAGCGGCCGCGCCGCTCTCTGAACGGTCGACATCACCGCAGCGGCCGCGGGCCGTTCCTGCGGCGGTCGCGATATTCCAGCCAGGCGGTAACGGCGATGACCGCTCCGGAAATGAGCAGACACATGGCGTCCAGCTTCTTTGCCAGCCGCTTCTCTGCGCTGCCTGCCCGGCTGCGGGCTCTCTTCCCGCCGGTCCGTTTTCCTTTTCCTGTTCTGCTGTTTCCCATTCCGTTTTCCCTTCCCCTTTTTCCTGCTTCTGCCGCTCCTGCATTCTACGCCCCTGTGCGGGAGCGTCCGCCCGCAGCCTCCGCGCCGGAAGCGCTTATGCGAGCACGTCCGCAGCCTCCGCGCCGGAAACGTTTACGCGAGCACGTCCGCAGCCTTCGCGCCGGAAACGTTTACGCGGGAATGCCCGCAGCCTCCGCGCCGGAAACGTTTACGCGAGCACGTCCGCGAACTCCGCGCCGGAAGCCTTCGCAAGATCCTGCGGGGCCAGCTCGATCTGGGAGCCGATCCTGCCTCCGCTGACGATCATGGAGGGAAGCTCCTGCGCGCTTTCATCGATCACGGTGCGGTACTGCTTCTTCATTCCGACCGCCGTGCAGCCGCCGCGGATATAGCCTGTCACGGCGTTGATGTCCTTCACATGGATCATTGCGACGGATTTTTCTCCCACCGTGCGGGCCGCCTTCTTCAGATCCAGCTCCGCCTCGATGGGAATGACGAAGACAAAATATTCTCTGGACGCGCCCTGAACCACCAGCGTTTTATAGACCTTCTCATGGGGCAGACCCAGCAGATCCGCCACCTGCACGCCGTCCGTAAATTCCTCACACTCATAAGTATAATGCGAGTAAGGGATTTTCATACGGTCCAGAATGCGCATGGCATTTGTCTTGATTTCCTTGTTTTTTGACATATTTTCTCCCTGTCCGGGCCGCCTGAAGGCCCGGGATGTCAGGCGCTACGCCTCTCTTTTCTTTCCCCAGAAAAACAGGGCGACGGTTCCCGGTCCGGTATGGCTTCCGATGGTGGTTCCCACGTAGTTGATCTCCACCTTTCCATCAAGCTTCGGGAAACGTTCCTCCACCAGGCGGGCCACCTCCTTCGCGTCCTCCACGCAGGCGGACTGGGAAATGTAGCACTTTCCGGAATACTCCCTGCCGCCGTCCGCATTTTCTTCCATGCGGTCTACGATGGCCTGGATCACCTTCCGTTTGGTGCGGATCTTGGAACGGGGGATCAGCCTTCCCTGATCGTCCATGTTCAGAAGGGGACAGATCCCCAGCATGCCGCCCACAAAGCCGGAGGTTTTGGAGATCCTTCCGCCCTTCACGTAGAATTTCAGATCCGTGGAGAAAAACCAGTGGTGCACGTTCAGCCGGTGCTCCAGCGCCCACTCGTAAACCTCCTTCGCGCTCATCCCCTGATCCCGCAGATCAGCCAGCCGGTCCATCAGCAGGCCGTAGCCGGAGGAAGCGCCAAGGGAATCCACCACGTAGATCCTCCGTTCCGGATATCTTTCCTCCAGCTCCGCCTTCGCCACATTCGCCGAATTGATCACGCCGGAAATACCGGAGGACAGGCAGACATGCACGATATCCTTCCCTTCCTTCAGGAAGGGCTCAAAATAGGCTTCAAACTCTCCCGTATTTACCTGGGAGGTTTTGGTATCCGCTCCGTCTGTCATCGCCTGGTAAAAGGTTTCAAAATCCATGGTTTTTCCGCAGTCGTCGGGATATTCCTTTCCGTCCAGCTCATAGTGGAAGCAGATATAGGAAATCCCTCTCTGCTGAAAATGCTCCGCTGTCAGATCCGCTGTGGAGCAGCAGCTTAATACAAAATCACTCATCCTTACCTCCCGTCAGGCAGCATCTGCCGTCCAGCACACAAAGAAAAGACGCCGCCCTGCGGCATATTCCGCTTTCCGGCAGCGTCCCTTCCCTATTTCTGTTTTTTCTTTATTTTGCCTGTGCCTTTGCAGCCTTGATCTGCTGGGTCAGAAGAGGAACGATCTTGTTCAGGTCGCCTACGATTCCGTAATCAGCCACATCGAAGATGGGAGCGGTCTCGTCCTTGTTGATGGCGATGATCAGGTCGGATTCCTCCATACCAGCCAGATGCTGGATGGCTCCGGAAATACCGATCGCGAAGTAAACGTTCGGGCGTACGGTCTTGCCGGTCTGTCCTACCTGCAGATCCTTCGGCTTCCAGCCCGCGTCAACAACGGCACGGGAGCAGCTTACGGTGCCGCCAACAGCCTCTGCCAGATCGTCCAGAAGCTTGAAGTTCTCCGGGCTTCCAACGCCGCGGCCGCCGGATACCAGGATCTTCGCATCCATGATATCTACGGTGTCCACAACGGACTTCACGATGTCAAGGATCTCCACATACTTGTTGTCAGGAGTGAATCCGGGATTGAACTCCTCCACAACCGCCTTCGCGCCTTCTACCTTAGGCAGTTTCTGCATAACGCCGGGACGAACCGTAGCCATCTGAGGACGGAAGTTCGGGCAGGCGATGGTAGCGATGGTGTTGCCGCCGAACGCAGGACGGGTCATCAGCAGCTGATTGTGCTTCTGCTCCTGTCCGGGAACGGGATTCAGCGGGAAATCTCCGATGTCCAGCTGCGTGCAGTCCGCGGTCAGACCGGTATGGATCCTCGCGGATACGCGGGGGCCAAGGTCACGGCCGATGGCGGTAGCGCCCACCAGCATAACGTCGGGCTTATACTTCTCGATCACGGATGCCAGCGCATGTGCGTAAGGCTCCGTTCTGTAATCCTTCAGCTCAGGATCGTCAACCACGATCACTCTGTCAGCGCCGTAAGCGGCCAGGTCATCCACAAGGCCCTTCACATCTGATCCGATCAGAACAGCGGTCACGTCGGTTCCAAGATCCTTCGCCAGCTCTTTTCCTTTGCCGATCAGCTCGTATGCGATACCGCTCACCACGTTATCTACCTGCTGCGCAAAGACAAATACTCCCTTATATTCTTCTAAATTCATCCTTATTCACCACACTTTTCTTAAAATTAAATGATGTGCTTTTCCTGTAACTTTCCGGTAATGAAAGAAGCAGCCTCATCCGGGGTATCGAAGGTAAACTTCTCGCCGGCGCCCTTTCTCACCTTGTCAGATGCCTTCGCGATCTGGGTCGGGGATCCCTTCAGTCCCAGGTTGGAATCGTCAACATCCTTCAGGTCAGCTCTGCCCCATACGGTGATCTCCTTCTTGAACGCGTCGAAGATTCCGCCGGGCGTCATGTATCTGGGCTCGTTCAGCTCGCCAAGAGCGGTGATCAGGCAGGGCATTTTCGCCTTGAGCACATGATATCTGTCGTCAAACTGACGCTGTACGATCACGCTGTCTCCGTCGATCTTGATATCCTGCGCATAGGAGATCACCGGAATTCCCAGATGCTCGGAGATCTGAGGGCCAACCTGCGCGGTATCGCCGTCGATCGCCTGACGTCCGGTAATGATCAGATCATAGTCCAGGTTGCGGATCGCGCCTGCGATGGTCTGGGAAGTAGCCCAGGTATCCGCGCCGCCCAGCACTCTGTCCGTTACCAGGATGCCGTTGTCCGCGCCCATGGCCAGAGCCTCGCGCAGAACCTCTTCCGCCTTGGGAAGTCCCATGGTCACAACCGTAACCTCTGCGCCGTACTGATCCTTCAGTCTCAGAGCAGCTTCCAGTCCTGCCTTGTCGTCCGGGTTCATGATCGTCAGCATGGCAGCCCTGTCCAGCGTTCCGTCGGGTTTGAATTTCACGCCGCCCTTTGTATCAGGGACCTGCTTAATACAAACAACAATTTTCATTGTATTTTCTCTCCTTGTTTCTTTGTCTATTCTCACCAGACACCAACCTGCCGAAATACGGAATTATTTCAGCAGCGCGCCGGAGATAACCATTCTCTGAACCTCGCTGGTTCCTTCATAGATCTCGGTGATCTTCGCGTCACGCATCATGCGCTCCACATCGTACTCTCTGGTGTAGCCGTAACCGCCGTGCAGCTGAACCGCCTTGGTGGTAACCTCCATGGCGACCTCTGCGGCATACAGCTTCGCCTTGGCAGCTTCCACGGAATATACCTTCTGGGTAGCCTTTGCCATGGCAGCCTTGTAAACCAGAAGCTGAGCAGCCTCAACCTTGGTAGCCATATCGGCGATCTGGAACTGGGTGTTCTGGAACGCGCCGATGGCACGGCCGAACTGCTTTCTCTCCTTCACGTAGGCGATGGTCCTCTCCAGAGCGCCCTCCGCAAGGCCCAGAGCCTGTGCGGCGATACCGATACGTCCGCCGTCCAGAGTGTGCATGGCAATGCCGAAGCCCTTGCCTTCCACGCCCAGCAGGTTCTCCTTCGGGATCCTGCAGTCCGTGAAGATCAGCTCATAGGTGGAAGATCCGCGGATACCCATCTTCTTCTCCTTGGTTCCGAAGCTGAAGCCGGGCGTTCCCTTTTCCACGATGAAAGCGGAGATCAGTTTTTTCTTGCGTCCCTTCTTGTCCTCTACCACGCCGGTAACCGCGAAGATCACATAGATGTCCGCTTCCTTACCGTTGGTGATGAAGATCTTGGAGCCGTTCAGCACCCACTCGTCGCCGTCCAGAACAGCCTTGGTCTGCTGTCCCTGCGCGTCGGTTCCGGCGCCGGGCTCGGTCAGGCCGAATGCGCCAAGCTTCTCGCCCTTCGCAAGGGGAACCAGATATTTCTGCTTCTGCTCTTCCGTACCATAGGTCATGATCGGGTCGCAGCACAGAGAGGTATGAGCGGATACGATAACGCCTGTGGTGCCGCATACCTTGGAAAGCTCCTCTACGCACATCGCATAGGTCAGGGGATCACAGCCCTGTCCGCCGTACTCCTTCGGCACCGGAATGCCAAGGAAGCCCAGCTTTGCCATCTTTTCAACGGTTCCTCTGGGGAAGATTTCCGTTTCGTCAACCTCCTGAGCAAGAGGCTTCACTTCCTTTTCGGCAAAATCTCTGAAAAGAGTCCTCGCCATTTCATGCTCTTTGCTTAACGTAAAATCCATGATAATTTACTCCTCCGTTTTGTCTTAGTTCCAGCGCGGCAGTGCCGGCGCCGTTTGAGACCTGCCGCCCGGCGCCGGCGCTGCCGTATCTTTTCTGATTATTTGCTGTAATCGTAGAAGCCCTTTCCGGTCTTCTGTCCGAGCTTGCCGCCGCGGACCATCTTACGAAGCAGCGGATGAGGACGATACTTGGGATCTCCCGTCTCAGCCTGCAGAACCTCCATGATGGCCAGCACGATATCCAGGCCGATCAGATCGCCCAGAGCCAGCGGTCCCATGGGATGGTTTGCGCCAAGCTTCATGGCGGTATCGATATCCTCTACGGAAGCAACGCCGTCCGCATAGATGCCGATCGCTTCGTTGATCATGGGAACCAGAATTCTGTTTACCACGAATCCGGCAGCCTCGTTCACCTGAACGGGAGTCTTTCCGATCTCGGTGGAGATGGCTTTGATCTTCTCAACCACTTCATCCGGGGTGTTCAGTCCTGCGATCACCTCAACCAGCTTCATGACGGGAGCGGGATTGAAGAAATGCATGCCGATCACGGGTCTGTCCAGACCTGCTCCGATCTCCGTGATGGAAAGGGAGGAGGTATTGGTGGCGAAGATGCAGTCCGCCTTGCAGATGTCCTGCAGCTCCTTAAAGGTCTGCTTCTTGATCTCCATGTTCTCAAGCGCAGCTTCCACGATCAGATCGCAGTCCGTGCAGATCGTCTTCACGCCGGTGGTGATCTTTGCCAGGATGGCGTCGGCGGCAGCCTGCTCCATCTTTCCCTTGGCAACTCTCTTGCTCAGCCCCTTGGCGATCCTGTTCTTGCCGTTTGCGGCGAACTCTTCATTGATATCGCACAGAAAAACCTCATAGCCTTCGGTCTGGGCAAAAGCCTGTGCAATACCGGAACCCATGGTTCCCGCACCGATAATACCAACTTTCATGAATGTATCCTCCTGTATATTTGAAAATTATGATAGGAAACCTTACTTGTTCAGGAACTTCTCCACTTTTCTCTTTTCCAGGAAAGCGGCCATTCCTTCCTTCTGATCATAGGACTCGAAGCAGTCGCCGAACAGCTTCTCCTCGATCACGATGGCCTCGTCCATATCCGCATCCAGACCCTCGTTGATGGCCTTCTTGCAGTTGCGCACGGCAATGGGAGCGTTCTTCGCGATGCCGGCAGCCATCTTCTCAGCGGCGGCCATCAGCTCCTCCTGCGGATAAACCGCGTTCACAAGACCGATCCGGTATGCCTCGTCCGCCTTGATGTTTCTTGCGGTGTAGATCATCTGCTTCGCCATTCCGGGGCCGACCAGACGGGCCAGTCTCTGGGTTCCGCCGAAGCCGGGGGTGATTCCAAGACCAACCTCGGGCTGTCCGAATACCGCGTTGTCAGAGCAGATCCTGATATCGCAGCTCATGGAGATCTCGCAGCCGCCGCCAAGGGCAAAGCCGTTTACCGCAGCGATCACCGGGATCGGGAAGGTCTCGATCTTGCGGAAAACATCATTTCCCTTCTTGCCGAAGGCTTCTCCCTCCGCCTTGGTCAGGGTGCTCATCTCTCCGATGTCAGCTCCCGCGACGAAGGACTTCTGTCCCGCGCCGGTCAGGATCAGGCATCTCACCTCATCCAGAT
>CALWGL010000148.1 GCA_944380025.1 uncultured Lachnospiraceae bacterium | reverse complement strand
AAATGCCGGAAGGCTTCGATCTGTTCCTTCACCTGCTCCTTTTCTTCCTCAGAAACCTGATTCAGGTCCAGCTCATAGCCGAAGGAGCCGGCCATGGCCACGTCGCCGCGGGTGCGGAAGGGAACGCTTCTGCCGGTCTGGTGGTTCGGGCAGGCGGATACGTGCGCGCCCACCGCGCTGACCGGATAAAAGAAGGAGGTCCCGTACTGGATGCTCAGCCGGTTGACCGCGTCCGTGTTGTCGCTGCACCAGATCTGCGGGGAGTAATAGAGCATGGCCGCGTCGAACCGTCCGCCCCCGCCGCTGCAGCCCTCCAGGAGAACACCGGGGAAGCGGGAAAGGAAGCGTTCCATCAGATCATATACGCCGAGCACATACCGGTGGCAGACCTCGCCGGTCCGCTCCGGTCCGAGATAGCTGCTGTAGGCGTCGCAGATGCTCCGGTTCATATCCCATTTCACATAATCGATCTGAGCGTGAGACAGGATGTCCGTCATCCGTTCCAGAAGATAGGAGCGCACCTCGGGATTGGCCATGTCCAGAACCAGCTGGTTGCGTCCCCGGTTGGGCTCGCGGCCGGGAATGGTCAGCGCCCAGTCGGGATGGGCCCGGTACAGGTCGCTGTCCTCGGAAATCATCTCCGGCTCAAACCAGAGGCCGAATTTCATGCCCATGCAGTGGATCTCTTCGGAAAGAGCGCCCAGGGTGCCGCCAAGCTTCTGTGTGTTTACGAACCAGTCGCCCAGTCCGCTGTTGTCGTCGTTTCGCTTCCCGAACCAGCCGTCGTCCAGCACCAGCATTTCGATGCCGAGCTTTGCCGCCTGGGAGGCGATGGAAAGGAGCTTGTCCTTATCAAAGTCAAAATAGGTGGCCTCCCAGTTGTTGATGAGGACCGGGCGGCGCTCATGCTTCCAGGGGCCTCTGCACATGTGCTCCCGCAGGATGCGGTGATAGTTCTGCGACAGGGCGGAAAGCCCGCAGGAGGAATAGCTCAGAATTGCCTGCGGCGTAGGGAAGCTTTCTCCTGGCTCCAGGCGGAAGGAGAACCGGTCGGGATGAATCCCCGCCTGTACTCTGGTCGTGCCTCTCTGATCCTGCTGGGCGGAGGCGGTGAAGTCTCCGCTGTATGCCAGGCAGAAGCCGTAGCAGTCTCCCGCGTCCTCGTCCGCCTGCGGGCTGCACAGAATCATGGAAGGGTTGTAGTGATGGCTGGAGGTGCCGCGCGCACTTCCGATATGAACGCCGGCCCGCTTAACGGGAAGGCGGCAGAAGGTACGTTCCATGGCGTGCCTGCCGGCAAAGAAGATCATGTCATAGTCTCCGAAAAGGATATCCATGTTCATGGAAAGGGCCTTTTCCAGAACGATGGGGGTCTTTCCCGCATTTATCACCTTCAGCGCCCTGGTGATGATGTCGGACTGCTCAAAAACGCCGTAGAGAAGCTGCACCCGCACGTCTGAGCATGCCTCCCGCAGGGTGATGGTCAGGGTCTGTCCGGATTCTCCCGCCGTGTCATAAAGGGCGGGCATGCCGGGAATGGAATAAGAGCCTTCCGTCACCTGGAAGGAATCGAACAGGAACTGGGCGGCGCAGCTGCCGTCCGAATGGCGGATGCGCACACAGTCGTCCCGGTAGTCGCCCACCCCGCTGGAGGGAAGCTCCTGGGGCAGGTAATCCAGGGAATAGGTCCGGTCGGATCCGGCCTGGGGCGGATTTCCGGCAAAACCCATGTCCGTGCGAAGGATCAGGTCGGACAGGTTTTCCCCGTCCGTCCTTTTCCCGTAATACAGATGGAGCAGCGTGCCGAAGGGATCCGCGTACATCTGATAACTGCTGTTTTTGGTATGAAGGGTAAAAAGCCTTCCGTTTTCTGAAATCTGAACTGCCATAGATTCCTCTTTTCTGATATATCGCCGCAGCTTTTATTCCTTTACCGCGCCGATGACGATGCCGGATACAAAGTATTTCTGCAGGAAGGGATAGATCACCAGCAGCGGGATGGTGGATACCACGATCTTGGCCGCGTTGAAGGTCCTGTTGTTCATGGAGGACAGCTGCTTGAGCTGGTTGGCGTCCGTAACCTGGGTCAGGTCCACGGTAAGCTGCTGGATGTAGGTCTGCAGGGGATACATCTCCGCCTTGGTCATATAGATCAGGCCGCTGAAGTAATCGTTCCAGTGGTTGACGATGGCGAACAGGGCAACGGTCGCCAGCGCGGGCAGGGAAACGGGAAGGTAAACCTTCAGCATGATCTGGATCGGGCTTGCGCCGTCGATGCGGGCCGCCTCATCCAGAGATTCCGGAACGCCCTTGAAGAAGTTCACCAGAAGGATCACGTTGAACACGGGAACCGCGCCGGGAAGCACCAGGGCCCAGATGGTGTTGAGCATATGAAGCTTGCTGACCACCATGAACAGAGGGATGATGCCGCCGTTAAAGAGCATGGCAAAGATGACGATCTTCATGTAGATGTCTCTGGCATGGAAGCGGTGCCTGCTCTTGGAGAGCGGGTAGGCCATGGTCACCGTGAAGAACATGTTGATCAGGGTGCCGAGGACGACCCGGCCGACAGAGATCAGGAAGGATCTCCAGAACTGGGAGTCTCCCAGCAGTTTCTGATAGGTGGAGACATTGAAATCCTTGGGGATCAGTCCCACTTCGTTGGCCGCCACGGCGTCGCTTCCGGAGAAGGAGATGGCCACCATGTTAAGAAGCGGCAGCAGACAGCTTAACGTGAGGATGATCACGACGGCCCAGATGATGCACTGGGACAGAATGGTGACCGGATTCATTCTTTTTTTCACGGAAAATTCCTCCTTTCGCTCAGAAGATGCCGGAGCCGGTAAGCTTCTGGGCAGCCTTGTTGGCGCCGATGATCAGCAGGAAGCTGATCACGGACTTCATCAGTCCGACCGCGGTACCGATGCTGTACTGACGCTCCACCATACCGATACGGTATACATAGGTGTCGATGATGTCCGCCGTCTCATAGACGATGGGGTTATACAGGTTGAAGATCTGGTCGAAGCCCGCGTTGAGGATGTTTCCCAGGTTCAGGGCCGTCATCAGGACCACGGTGGGAAGCAGGGCGGGAACGGTGATGTGCATCGTCTGCTTGAAGCGTCCCGCGCCGTCGATGCTCGCGGCTTCATACAGGCCGGGATCGATGCTGGTGAGGGCGGCGAGATAGACTACGGAGTTGTAGCCGAATTCCTTCCATACGTCGGTTCCCACGATGACGGTCCGAAACCAGCGGTTGTCGGCAAGGAACTGAATGGGTTCGCCGCCGAACATGGTGATCACCGCGTTGAAGGGGCCGCCCAGGGAGAACATGTTGGTGACGACCGTTGCCAGAACGACCCAGGAAAGGAAGTGAGGCAGATAAACGATGGTCTGGAAGGTGCGCTTGAAAAATTTCAGGCGGATCTCATTGAGCAGGATGGCGAAGGTCACGGGAACGAAGATGTTCACCACCAGCTTGGCGAAAGCGATGATCAGGGTATTCATGAATACCTGGCGTCCGTCCGGCAGGCTGAAGATGAATTCGTAGTTTTCCAGGCCCACCCATTTGGAGCCGAACAGGCCTCTTGCCGGAACATAGTCCTGGAATGCCATCAGCGATCCGACCAGAGGGACGAATACGAAGATGAGAAGGATGATGAGTCCGGGAAGGAGCATGAGGTGAAACATTTTTTCCTCTTTGGTCAGCCGGTGTCTGGCGGCCGCAGTTTTTTCCTTCATATGATTTCCTCCGTTCGGGAGCAAAAAGCCCCTTTTTTTAAAAAGGGCGGCCGGCACAGGCCGGCCGCCCCTGTCTGGGATTCACGATCGTGAGTGAGGGTCGCAGTTATTTCTGAATGGCCGCGTTCACTTCTTCGGTGATGGTATCGCCGCCGGCGCTGGTCCACTCGGATACGAACTGGTCGAAGTAGTCCAGATCCTCTTCTCCGACGATGATCTTCAGGATGGCCTGCATCTCAAGCTTCTCCAGGGAAGCCCAGCGGGTGGACATGGAGTCCGTGGTCTCGAAGAAGGAAGGGGTCAGGAAGTTCGCGGGCTCCTCGATCATGCGGTCCATGGCCACGATACGGGATACATACTGGGAGTAATCCGCGCTGTCCGCCTTCTGGCCGGCAGCCTCAGCTTCCAGATATCTCTGGGCCGCGTCGTAGTAGCCCTGTTCCTCGGTGGTCAGGGTGGAGACATCGGCGCTTCCGTCCATGACGGCTTCCACATGCTGGGTCATCAGCTCCGCGTTGTTGCCGGGCTGAACCTCGCAGTAAAGCGGCCAGTTGAAGTAGGCGATGGTCTGGTTCTCACGGATCTCCTTGGAGGCATCGGAGAAGTCCTGCTTGGAGTATTCGGAGTTCACGTTTACGATCTTCATGGCAACTTCGGGATGCTCATAGCCCTTGCGTACGACTACGAAGCCGCCGTAGGACTTGGTGTTGATCGCGTTGATCTTTCCGTCGGAGCCGACCGGAGCGGAGATATTGATCCATTCCGCGTCCTGGGTGCCGTAGGTAGAGGTCTGAGCCGGATTGAAGGGAGACCACCAGGGGCCGATGTAGGCGCCGCACTGTCCGCTGGAGAGCAGGGCGACGATGTCGTCATAGGTACGGGTGGTGAATTCCTTATCGATCAGGCCTTCCGAATACCAGTCTCTCATGAGCTGAAGGGCATCCTTCATCTCGGGCTGTACGGAGCCGTATACCGCGTTTCCGGAGCCGTCGTCGATCCATACGGCCGGATAGGCGTCAAAAGCGGTGAAAAGGTTATCCACGGCGAAGGTGTTGTTGGGGTAGCCGCCGTACACTTCGTTATGTACCACAAGGCCTACCGTATCATCCTGGCCGTTTCCGTCCGGATCTCCGGAGATGAAGGCGCGCAGCAGATCCGCCATCTCGTCAATGGTGGAGGGCTCGTCCAGGCCAAGCTTATCCATCCAGTCCTTGCGTACCCACAGGAAGTCCTGGCCGTCGCTTAACTGGGTCTTGGGGATCGCCATGATCTTTCCGTCAAAGGTGACGGTATTTAACGGATTGTTGTCCTCGCCGTAGCTGGCGTAGGCTTCCTTTACCGTATCGCAGGCGATGTTGTTGTATACGTCGGTCAGGTCGGCGACCAGATCGTTTTCCACCAGCTCCACCAGAGTGGAATACTCGGATACGTACATGATGTCCGGGATATCCTGGCTGGCGATGGCGAGGGAGACCTTCTGGTCATAGTCCGCGCCGGTGATGGCTTCAAATTCGTTCTCGTTCTGAACGTTCAGCACTTCCTTCAGATAACGGGTGTAGGCGTTGTCGGAAGGGGTATCGTTCTCATAGGGCGTGCCGGAGAGGGTATCCGCGCCCTGGTTGGTCAGGTTGTAGCCCGTGGTATAAACCACCGTCTCCGGATATTTGCCGTAGGGATCGTTCGCGGCGGCTTCCCAGGCGGCCTTTTCTTCCTCTGACATGTTTGCCGTGGGATCAGAGGAACCGCAGCCGGCCAGCATGGCAGCGGCGAGCGCGGCGGTGAGCATGAGGCCCAGTGTTCTCTTTTTCATTTTGCTTCCTCCATTCATGATAACGATGTAAGCAGCGCGCATTGCTTTCTATCTTGTATCATAGCAAATCCGGGAAAAGGGGTATATATCAAAAAAACGGAAAACATGTCAGTTATCCGGCTTTCTTTCCGGAAAACGATGGTTATGTTTTACAATGGGGGATTTTTATTCTATACTGACTGTGTACAAAGTGCCGGAGGAAAAAAGAACATGTATCGCATTCTGGTGGTAGACGATGAAAAGACGGAAAGAGAATGTGTGCGCTTTCTGATCGCGGAATCAGGGCTTGCCCTGGAAGTATCGGAGGCGGGAGACGGGCTGGAGGCGCTGGAAAAGCTGAAGGAAACAGGAGGGGCGGACATCCTGTTCACCGACGTGCAGATGCCCCGGATGGACGGGCTGGAGCTGATCCGCCAGGCGGAGAAGCTGTTCCCGGAGATGAAGCTTCTTATTTTCAGCAGCTATGCCGATTTTGAATACGCGCGTACCGCGCTGACGCTGGGTGTGGTAAACTATATTCTGAAGCCGGTGGTCCCGGAGGATCTGAAAAGCAGTCTGGAGGGGCTGATCGGACAGCTGGACGAGGAGGCGGCGTCGCGCAGGGAGCGGGATGAGAGGCAGACCTTCCTGCTTCAGTACGCGCTGCAGCTTTCCATTTCGGGAAACTTTGACCACACGAAGGCGGAGCCGGCTGTCCTTGATCAGCTGAAGAGGTTTCGTACCATGGTCCTGGTGGATTTTGACGGCGACTTTCTGGAGAACAATTCCTTCGTATTTTATGAGAGCCTGCGCTGCGTCCTGAAGCTGGACATGGAATCTCTGAACCTGTCTCCGAATCAGGCGCTCCTCATGCTGCGCACGCCGGGGGAAAGCCCGCAGGAGCTGGGCGGACGGATGTTTTCCCATATCCAGGAGACGTTCCGGATCCCCTGCTGGCTGTCCTTCAGCCGTCCGCTTGCGGAGTTTTCTTCCCTCAGGGACGCCTACGCGGAGGTGGAGCAGCAGATGGAACGGCGGTTCTGGGCTCCGCAGGAGCATGTGTTTACGGCGGAAACGCCGGCGGACGCGAAGGAGAGCGCGGATGGCGAAACGGATGAAAACCGGCAGCTTCTCCAGATCAGAAGGGCGCTTGAAAACCGGGACGGGGCCGCGCTGCAGGAGGCGCTGGACAGCCTGTTTTCCAGATACCGGTCGAGGCAGAATCAGTCCCAGATCTATGTGAAATTCATTTTTTCCAACCTTCTCACCACCCTGTATCCTTACGCGGACGGGAAGGGCGGAGAAAAGAAAACGCTGGACGCCATGATCTCCGAGCTGTATCTGCAGCCGGATATCTCCGAGATCGTATCCATGGTGCAGAAGCTGGCTTCCGGCATCATTCGGAGCTTTTCCGCCGGGCCGGTCATGCGGCGGGAGATCCTGGAGGTGCTCGACTATATCGGCGCGAATTACGGGAAGGAGCTGTCCGTGGAGCATCTGGCCTCCATCGTATACCTGACGCCGGACTATCTGAGCAGGCTGTTCAAGAAGTCCATGGGAAAGAGCATTTCCCAGTATATCAGGCAGCTTCGCATGGAGCGGGCAAGGGACCTTCTGACCGGGACCAACCGAAAGGTGATCGACATCGGAGAAGCGGTGGGGTATCCGAATTATTCCTATTTCTGCCAGAGCTTCCGGGAATACTTCGGCTCCTCCCCGGAAAAGTACAGACAGGAAGAGAGGAAGCCTTCGGGACCGGTCTCCTGACAGAAGAATAAGCGTCCCCGGGGACGCGGAAAAAGGAAATGAGGAAGGATGAAAAAAACGAAGATCGGCGGAAAAATCGCGGCGCTTCGTACAGGCCTGCTGAACAGGTTCCAGCGGATGAAGTACCGGAAAAAGCTGGCGGTGATCTGCTTTCTGACGGGGATGCTCCCGCTGAGCGTCATGGGGATCTTCTGCTATCAGCAGACGGTGCGGCTTCTGTATACGAGGGAGTACCGGGCCATGGATTCCGCCCTTCAGACGGCGGTCGCGTCCACGGATACGCAGATCCGGGTATACGAGGGGCTTCTGACCTATCTGGCCTCCTCCGACGTGGTGTTCACCATTCCCTTTCAGGATGCTTCGCAGCTCGTGGATACCTATTCGCAGCTCAATTATGAGTTCGATGTGTTCTTAAACAGCATTTACGTGCTGCACCCGGAGGTGCTCCAGATCACCGTGTACAACGCCCAGTCCGGGCTGGCGCACGGAAAGCAGCTGAGGCCGGTCTCCGACCTGGAGGCGCAGGGCTGGTACACGCCGGAGGCGGTCACGGCCAAACCCGCATGGTATCTGAATGAGGACGGCACGCTGTGTGTGATCCAGAAGCTGCCGGAACCCTATGAAAAATATGTGCGTTCCTATTCGGAAAACTGCATCAGCATCACGCTGGATCCGGAG
>CALWGL010000147.1 GCA_944380025.1 uncultured Lachnospiraceae bacterium | reverse complement strand
GTGATGATGTTCGGCGGAAGCGCTTCTGCCGCGGAAGCCGCTGAGACGGCTGCGGCTGCGGCAGGAGGCCTTTCCACCGGCCTTGGCTATCTGGCGGCCGGCCTTTCCATCGGCCTGTCCTGCGTGGGCGGCGGCATCGCCGTTGCGAGCGCGGCAAGCGCGGCTCTCGGAGCCATCAGCGAAGATTCCTCCATCCTCGGTAAGTCCCTCATCTTCGTGGGTCTGGCCGAAGGTGTCTGCCTGTACGGTCTGATCATCGCCTTCATGATCCTGGGTCAGCTGTAATGAAGATGTATCTGATCAGCGACAACATTGATACCTGGACCGGCATGCGTCTTGCCGGCATCGAAGGTTCGGTGGTCCACGAGAAGCAGGAGCTGAAGGCAGAAATCGACAAGGTGCTTGCCGATCAGGAAATCGGCGTCCTGCTTCTGACGGAAAAATTCGGGAAGGAATTCCCGGACGTCATCAACCGTATCAAGTTGGAGCGCAGGCTTCCCCTGATCGTGGAGATCCCGGACAGGCACGGCACCGGCCGCGCCCCGGATTTCATCACATCCTATGTGAATGAGGCGATCGGAATCAAGCTTTAGTATGGAGGTCATGTATGACGACGGAAGAAAAGTTGAAGCATTTTATGGATGTGACGACGCAGAAGGTAAACGAGGAAAACGCGCAGGCGCTGGAAGAATATGAAAACGGCCTGGAAAAGGTTTTTGCGGATTATAAGGAAAACGCCGCCCGCAAGGCGGAGCTTTCCCTGAAGCTGAAGGAAGAGAGCCTGGAGAAGCAGAAAAACGCCGAGGTGGCGCGCCGGCAGATGGAGATCCGCGAGGAGACGGGCCGCCTGCAGAAGGAGCTGACGGAAAAGATCTTTGCCGAGGTGAAGGGAAAGCTGGAGCGCTACATGGGGACCGGGGATTATGAGAGATACCTGATCGCCCAGGTGCGCGCGGCAAAGGAGTTCGCCGGGGACGACGAGATCCAGATCTACATTGATCCTGCGGACATCGATAAGAAAAATTCCATTGCGGCCGCGGCGAACACCACGGTCATGGTGAGCAAATACGGCTTCGGCGGCGGGATCCGCGCGGTCATCCGTTCCCGCGGCATCCTCATCGACCAGTCCTTTGAAACAAAAGTAAAAGAAGCGGCAGAAGGCTTCGTATTTCATTTATAAGAGAAAGGAGGAGATCTTCCCATGGAAAGAACAGCCAGAATCTACGGCATCAACGGACCGCTTGTCACCATCAAGGGCGAGACGGACCTGAAGATGGGCGAAATGGTTTATGTGGGAGAAGAAAAGCTGGTGGGCGAAGTGATCCGCTTAAACAGCGAAATGGCCACGATCCAGGTTTTTGAAGAGACCTCCGGCCTGAAGCCCGGCGAAACCATCTACCCCACGGGAGCCACCCTTTCAGTGACCCTTGCTCCCGGCATCATCACGAATATTTTTGACGGCATCGAGCGGCCTCTTGCCGAGATCGCGGAAAGGTCCGGCGCCTATATCGACAGAGGCTTTTCCATGGATTCCCTGGACAGGAAGAAAAAGTGGGAGACCAGGCTCTGCGTGAAGCCCGGAGATCAGGTATACGGCGGGACCATCATCGCCGAGGTGCAGGAGACTCCGGCCGTGGTGCATAAGGTCATGGTGCCTCCTCATATCTCGGGAACCGTGGAGACTGTGGTCCCGGACGGAAGCTATACCATCGACGAGACGCTGGTGACGGTATTCCAGCCCGATGAAACGGTCGCTTCCCTGACCATGATCCAGAAGTGGCCCATCCGCGTGCCCCGCCCGGTGACGAAGCGCTTCCCCGCGTCCCGTCCCCTGGTGACCGGACAGCGTATCCTGGACACCCTGTTCCCCATCGCCAAGGGAGGCACGGCCGCCATCCCCGGCGGCTTCGGTACCGGAAAGACCATGACTCAGCATTCCATCGCCAAATGGTCGGATGCTGATATCATCGTATACATCGGCTGCGGAGAGCGCGGCAATGAAATGACCGAGGTACTGGAGGATTTCTCCAAGCTGATCGATCCCAAGTCCGGCAATCCCCTGATGGACCGGACCGTGCTGATCGCGAATACCTCCAACATGCCCGTCGCGGCCCGTGAAGCCAGCATTTATACCGGACTGACCCTTGCGGAATACTACCGCGACATGGGTTACCATGTGGCCATCATGGCAGACTCCACCTCCCGCTGGGCGGAGGCGCTGCGCGAGCTGTCCGGCCGTCTGGAGGAAATGCCCGCCGAGGAAGGCTTCCCGGCCTACCTGGCCAGCCGCCTGTCCGCCTTTTATGAGCGCGCGGGCATGGTGAAGACCCTGAACGGAAACGAAGGAAGCGTCACCATCATCGGGGCCGTATCCCCTCAGGGAGGCGATTTTTCCGAGCCCGTCACCCAGAACACCAAGCGTTTCGTGCGCTGCTTCTGGGGACTGGACAAGAACCTGGCTTATTCCAGACATTTCCCCGCCATCAACTGGATGAGCAGCTACAGCGAATACCTGCCGGATCTGGCCAGCTGGTACGCGGACAATGTGGGGCCTGATTTCATCGACGACAGAAATCAGCTGGTGGCCATCCTGAACCAGGAAAGCAGCCTGATGGAGATCGTCAAGCTGATCGGAAACGACGTCCTTCCGGACGACCAGAAGCTGACGCTCGAGATCGCCAGGGTCATCCGCCTCGGCTTCCTGCAGCAGAACGCCTTCCATCCCCAGGACACCTGCGTGCCGCTGGAAAAGCAGAAGAAGATGATGGATACCATTCTGTATCTGTACGCGAAGTCCAAAGCGCTGATCTCCATGGGCATGCCCATGTCCGTCCTCAAGGAGGACAAGATCTTTGACAAGGTCATTTCCATCAAATACGACGTGGAAAACGACCGCCTGGACAAGTTTGACGGCTACAGGGCCGCGATCGATAAATTCTACGACGACGTGATCGCGCGTAACGCATGACGAAAAGCAGTTCTAAGCCGGCAGAGGACGCCGGCCAAGAACTGCTATGGGCTGTAAACAGCCCCTTTCGTCACGAAGAATGGCCTTTCGGCCATTCTTCCGCATGGATGAAGATTGGAGGAAACAATGGCAATAGAATATTTGGGCCTGCAGTCCGTGAACGGCCCCTTCGTCGTGCTGGAGGGCGTCAGAGGCGCGGCTTATGATGAAATCGTGGAAATCGTTGCGGACGGAAAGGACAGAAGACTTGGCCGTATCGTGGAGATCAACGAGGACAAGGCGGTGGTGCAGGTATTCGAGTCCACTGAAAACCTGTCCCTGAAAAACACCCATACCAGGCTGACCGGAAAGCCCATGGAGATCGGCCTGACGGCCGACCTGCTGGGACGGACCTTTGACGGCATCGGCCGCCCCATCGATAACCTGGGAGAGGTGGTCGCGGAAAAGTATGCGGACGTGAACGGAAAGCCCTTAAATCCCGTGTCCAGGGAATATCCCAGAAACTATATCCGCACCGGGATCTCGGCCATCGACGGCCTGACCACCCTGATCCGCGGCCAGAAGCTGCCGATCTTTTCCGGAAACGGACTTCCCCATGACCAGCTGGCCGCGCAGATCGTGCGCCAGGCCTCCCTGGGAGAGGATTCCGACGAGCAGTTCGCCATCGTGTTCGCCGCCATGGGCGTGAAATACGACGTGGCGGAATACTTCCGCTCCACCTTCGCGGAGAGCGGCGTTCTGGATCATGTGGTGATGTTCCTCAACATGGCGAACGACCCGGTGGTGGAACGTCTGATCACCCCCAAGGTGGCGCTCACCGCGGCGGAATACCTGGCCTTTGAAAAGCAGATGCACATCCTGGTCATCCTGACGGATATGACCTCCTTCGCGGAGGCCATGCGTGAGGTATCCTCCAGCAAGGGAGAGATCCCCTCCAGAAAAGGATATCCGGGCTATCTGTATTCCGAACTCGCGACCATTTACGAACGCGCGGGCATCGTGGAGGGCGTCAACGGCTCCGTGACCCAGATCCCGATCCTGACCATGCCCAACGACGATATCACCCATCCCATCCCGGACCTGACCGGATACATCACGGAAGGCCAGATCGTTCTGGACCGGGATCTGAACGGACAGTCCGTATACCCGCCCATCAGCGTGCTTCCCAGCCTGTCCCGTCTGATGAAGGACGGCATCGGCGAGGGCTACACCAGAGCGGACCATCAGGCCGTGGCCAACCAGCTCTTCTCCTCCTACGCCAAGGTGGGAGACGCCAGAGCCCTTGCCAGCGTAATCGGCGAGGACGAGCTTTCCGCGCTGGACAAGCAGTACCTGAAATTCGGACGCATGTTTGAAAAGCATTTTGTGGGACAGGGCCAGGAGGAAAACCGCACCATCATCCAGACCCTTGAGATCGGCTGGAGCCTTCTGCGGATGCTGCCCAGGGAGGAGCTGGACCGGATCGACACGAAGATCCTGGATCAGTACTACGAAGCCGGAGAAGCGATGCAGGAGGATTAAGCCGGAGGGAGGAACAGTATGAATACGAACGCATTTCCCACAAAAGGAAACCTCATACTCGCCAAAAACTCCCTGGCGCTTGCCAGGCAGGGCTATGAGCTGATGGATAAAAAGCGCAACATCCTGATCCGGGAGCTGATGAACCTGATCGAGGAAGCGAAGAACATCCAGGCCCAGATCGACAGCACCTTTACCGAAGCCTATCAGGCGCTGCAGCAGGCCAATATCGAGGCCGGCATCCACTACGTCCAGCAGATCGCCCAGGCGGTCCCGGTGGAAAACGGCGTGCGGATCAAGACCCGCAGCATCATGGGCACGGAGATCCCGCTGGTGGAGCACGAGGAAGAAAAAAAGGTTCCCTATTACGGTTTTTATAATTCCAGCGAGTCGGTGGACGCGGCAAGGGAGGGCTTCCTGAAGGTAAAGGAGCTGACCCTCAGGCTGTCCATGGTGGAAAATTCCGCCTACCGCCTTGCCATGAACATCCGCAAGACCCAGAAGCGCGCCAACGCGCTCAAGAACATCACCATTCCCGCCTATACCGTACTGGTGAAGGACATCACCAACGCGTTGGACGAGAAGGACAGAGAGGAATTCACCCGCCTGAAGGTCGTGAAGCGGATCGTGGGAGAGAAAAATTAGGAAAGAATGCCGAAGCAGACGGCGGACTGACCGGAACAGAGCGGTTAACGGGCCGGACAGATGACGGACTTCATCTGTTCCGGCCCGCGCATTTTTTTCAAAAAAATCCGCCGACAGGCGCGAGAAAACCGGGGGAGCATCGTATATAAAGACAGAAAGCTTATGCCGCCCCCGGCGGCGAAAGGAGAGGATATCATGAAATCAATCGAGGAACTGTACCAGGAAGTGCTGGAAAATGACGCGATGAAGCAGGAATTCGCGGAGGCGATGCAGGACGGCCGCGTCATGGAATTTTTAAAGAAGTATGGCTGCGAGGCGGAGACGGAGGAAGTGAACGCCTTCCTGAAGGAGCAGCAGGAAAAAGAGGGCGAGCTGTCGGATGCGGAGCTTGAGGCGGTATCCGGCGGCTGCAGCTCCGGCGGACCTGCACCGAATTCCCGTCTGGAACAGCGGTGGGATCAGGAAGGCAGCTATACCGTGATCGTGTGCGACGAGTGATCCCTGAAAAGAACGAAGGGAAACCGGGCGGAAAAGAGCCCGTCAGCATGGAGGGAAAGATGCTTTTTCATCATGTGATCCATGATCTGGAGGACTGGAGACAGGTTTTTCAGGATCCGGACGCCTTTGAAGCTCTCATAAGGGAGATTTTCAGAAGGCACGGACTTCCCTTTGCGGGAATCGGCCGCTGCGCGCCGGGCTCCAACGCGGTATTTCACTGCGGCGGATATATCGTCAAGATTTTCGCGCCGGAGGAGTCCGGAATCGGCGGAAGAGATGATTTTCTTACGGAAAAATTCGGACTTCTCCGGGCAAAGCGGCTTTCTGTCCCTGCCCCGGACCTGTATGCGGAGGGTGTGATCGAAGACGCGCACACCTTCCGTTATCTTTTGCTGGAATATGTGGAAGGAGAATCCCTGGCCGGGCTGTCGCCGCGCCTGTCCGGCAGGGAGCGCTTTCGGATCGGACGAAGGCTCCGTGAGATCGTGGACCGGATGGACGTTATCTGCGAACCCTTCAACAGCCACGCTCTGTTCGGCAGGGCGGCGGAAGAAAGGTGGAAGGCCTTTCCGGCGTCGTTTCGCAGGGAAAGGGAAACGTATCTGAGGCAAAGATACGGCGGAGGGAGAACGGCGGTTTACGTCCACGGCGATCTGAACCCGGACAACATCCTGATCCGCCCGGACGGCAGACTGTGCCTGATCGACTTCGCGGACGCCATGCGCGCGCCCATAGAGCTGGAGCTCGCTTCCCTTCTGTGCGACGGGTTTCGGTTTGATGCGGACTATCTGGCGGGATTTCTGGATGGGGAGGAGGCTTTCTGGCAGAAGGCGTTCAGGAATGCGGCCGGAGAGAAGGGAAATTTAATAAGAGAAAGCAGGAAAAAGGAAGGCCGAAGAGAGGCAAAGCTGTCGGAAAGCCTGCTCTTCGGCCTGCTGATCCACGATTATGGAGTGAATATTATCCGGGATAATATCGGCGCGCCGGAGCGGATCCCTTCGCTGAAAACGCTGCGGGAAAGGCTGGACTACGCCCTTCTCACCGGCACCCAGACCTCATAACGGGTATCCTGCGGGTCCGGCTCAAAATAGACCTCAATGTCCGGAGCGTCGGCAAATTCATATCCGGAGGCGGGGAGCCATTCCGCGGCGATGCGCCGTTCCAGCTCCTGAATGGAAATCCCTGCGCCCGCTCCTGAAAAAACGGCCCAGGTTGCGGCGGGAACCACATATTCTTCCAGCCGGTTTCCGGTATCGGCGTCAGAAGATACGGCGATATAATATCTCCAGTCCTCTTCCTGAATACAGACGCTGACCCCAAGGACCCCTTTTGGCTCCCCATTCATTCTGGAAAGAATTTCCGAAAGCGTGCCGTCGGAAACGGCGTCCTCCCACATCTTCGGTACGGTCTGAAAGTTCTTTTCAATCTCCTTTTCCAGCGGCCGGGAAACTCCCACAATGCGGAAGGCCGGTTTGGTTTCGATTCGATAATTCATTTCTTCAACCCCCATTACAGTGATTTTGAAGGTGATGCGCGGAAAGGATTTGACGGAAACGTCGCCTTTTTTCACCGCGGACGGAGCCCTTCCGTGAACGCCCTGAAAGGCCCGGTTAAACGCGGTCGGTGAAGAATAGCCGTATTTCAGGGCGACATCAATGATTTTTTCCCCGTTCATCAGATCCACGGCGGCCAGGGACATCCGTCTGCGCCGGATATATTCCGAGAGCGGAATCCCTGCCATGTACCCGAACATCCGCTGAAAATGATAGGCGGAACAGCAGGCCGTCCGGCCCAGCTCCTCATAGCGGATCTCTTCCGTAAGATGATCTTCGATGTAGGAAACTGCCTGATTCATGCGTTTGATCCATTCCATGCTCATCTACCTCCTGTGATCAGTATAAACAAAAGCCAGAAAAATTTCCTCTCTTTTCTGGACTAAAAAGGAGAGATGCAAACTTTGTCTGGATAAATTTTCAGGGCATTGGGAAAGGCGTACAGAGAAAGGAAGCGTGGAAAGAGATCAGAAAAAATGTTGTGATGCTTTCAGAGAAGGAATATAATGAAAAATGGCTGGCAGAGGGAAAATGCGTACGTCCTTTTTCCATGCGGCCATAAAAAAACGTTCCTTCCATAAATGAAAGGCGGCCGTTGGGCCGCAGGAAAAGAGGGAAGCATGAAAAGCGAGATGGGGGAAGAAATCAGGGCCGACTTGAAATGTTCTTTTGGCCTGCATGCAGATTCTGTCACACCGGTTTCCGGCGGCTGGCTGAACCGGAAGTGGAAGCTTGTCTGCGACGGAAACGCCTGGCTGATTAAGCAGTACAGCAGAAAGCGGTTTAATCAGAAGC
>CALWGL010000146.1 GCA_944380025.1 uncultured Lachnospiraceae bacterium | reverse complement strand
CCCAGCCTGATCATCTACGCGCCGGTCCGTGTGCTTGGAAACAAGACCATCGTCACCAACGGCGACCAGACCGACACCATCTACGAGGGAATGGACAAGCAGCTCACCTTTGAGCAGAGCCTGCGGACCAGAGAGTTTGAGCCGGACGGCCCGAACTATACGCCCCGGATTTCCGGTATCATGCATATCGAGCGCGGAGGCTATAATTTTGCCATGTCCATTTTAAAGAGCGACGGAGGCTGCCCGGATTCCTGCCTGCGCTTTACCTACGCCTATGAGAATCCGGCCCCCGGCACGGGACGGTTCATCCACACCTACATGCATGACGGGAATCCCCTTCCCAGCTTTGAGGGAGAGCCGAAGCCGGTGGAGATCTCCGGAGACATCGACGCGTTCACGCAGCTGGTGTGGGAGAGCCTGAATGAAGAAAATAAGGTTTCTCTGTTTGTGCGTTATATCGACATTGAAAGCGGTACCTGGGAAAGCCGCATCGTAAACAAGAATCATTAAATCCGAACCGGCGTTTCCGGCAGGAATCAAAGAACCCGGGAGACGCCTGAGGCAGATGGAAGACGCCTGCGGCGGGCAGAAAGCGCCGGCGGGCGAAAGGATAGCGCCGACTGGCGAAGGGAAAGCGCCGGCGGCAGACGGAAAGCGCCGGCGGGCGCGGCGAAAAAGAAAAGGTAAAGAAGAAAGGACAAAACGATGAATGAGATTCAGCTGAAATACGGATGCAACCCCAATCAGAAGCCTTCCCGCATCTTCATGGAGGACGGGAGTGAGCTTCCTGTTACCGTACTGAACGGAAAGCCCGGCTATATCAATTTTCTGGACGCTTTGAACGGCTGGCAGCTGGTAAAGGAACTGAAGGAAGCCACGGGACTTCCGGCGGCGACCTCCTTCAAGCACGTTTCTCCGGCGGGCGCCGCGGTGGGGCTTCCCCTTCCGGAGACGCTGGCGAAGATCTACTGGGTGGACGATCTGGGAGAGCTTTCTCCCCTGGCCTGCGCCTATGCGAGGGCGCGCGGCGCGGACCGCATGTCCTCCTTCGGAGATTTTATTTCCCTCTCCGATGTCTGCGACGTGGACACCGCAAGGCTCATTAAAAGAGAGGTTTCCGACGGCGTGATCGCCCCCGGCTACACCCCGGAGGCGCTGGAGATCCTGAAGCAGAAGAAAAAGGGGAACTACAACGTGATCCAGATCGATCCGGATTACCGTCCTGCCGAGATCGAGAGAAAGCAGGTGTACGGCGTTACCTTTGAACAGGGAAGAAACGAGCTGTGCGTGGATGAAAAGCTCCTTTCCAACGTGGTGACGGAAAATCAGGACATTCCGGAAGCGGCCCTCATCGACATGAAGATCGCTCTGATCACCCTGAAATACACCCAGTCCAATTCCGTCTGCTATGTGAAGGACGGACAGGCCATCGGCATCGGCGCGGGCCAGCAGTCCCGCATCCACTGTACCCGTCTGGCGGGAAACAAGGCCGACAACTGGTTCCTGCGTCAGTCCCCGCAGGTGCTTTCCCTGCAGTTTAAGGAAGGCCTGGGACGCGCGGACCGGGACAACGCTATCGACGTATACATGAGCGACGACTATATGGACGTGCTGGCGGATGGCATCTGGGAGAACACCTTCGCGGTGAAGCCTCCCGTATTCACCAGAGAGGAAAGACAGGAGTGGCTGAAAAACCTGAGCGGCGTGACGCTCGGCTCCGACGCCTTCTTCCCCTTCTCCGACAACATCGACCGCGCCCGCAGAAGCGGCGTGAAATATGTGGTTCAGCCCGGCGGCTCCGTCCGGGACGACGCGGTGATCGACGCCTGCAACCGTTACGGTATGGCGATGGTATTCACCGGGATCCGGCTGTTCCATCACTAATAGAAAAAAAGCGGAAATGCCCGCACGAGCAGGCTCAGGCCGGAACAGAAATGTTCCGGCCGTTTTTTTTAAATTTATCTCTTTCCCAAATGCGGACAGACAGTTATAATCAGGTTAAACGGGAAGAAGAGGGCTTTCCGGAAAACGAAAATGACGAAAAGGAAGGGAAAAAACGATGGAAAAAATGCTTCTGAACGAAAACTGGAAGCTGCGGGACGTTTTGGAGACCGAATGGATCCCCGGAACCGTTCCGGGCAGCGTCTATCAGGATTACCTGAACGCGGGGAAGATGGAAGATCCCTACTGGCGCGCCAATGAGGAGCAGGCGCTGGAGTTGATGAAGCGGGATTTCGAATACCGGACGGTATTTGACGTTTCAGAGGAGATGCTTGCCCATGACGAGGTGTTCCTGCATTTTGACGGGATCGATACGGCGGCGGAGATCTGCCTGAACGGACAGACGCTGGGCCATGCGGACAACATGCACCGTATCTGGGAATACCGGGTGAAGGAGCTTCTGAAGAAGGAAGGAAACGAACTGTCCGTCCGGATCACCTCTCCGGTCAACTATATTTATGACCGGTATGAAAAGGATCCGCTGATCGTGGGAAGCGTGGACGCCATGCGCGGCTGCTCCTATCTGAGAAAGGCGCACTGCATGTACGGCTGGGACTGGGGCCCCCGCCTTCCCGACGCCGGGATCTGGCGGCCGGTGAGCCTGCTCGGCGTGGACGCGGCCAGATTTGATAATGTGTATGTGACCCAGAATCATGAACCGGGCCGGGTGACGTTACATTTTCAGGCGGATATTGAGCTCCTGGGAGCGGAGCGGCTGTACCGTCTGGGAGGAAATGGGGCGCAGAAGGATGCGGCCAGGCTGGCGCAGGAAGGCCTGGAGGTCCGCGTTGCCGTAACCGCTCCGGACGGAAGCGTACAGGCGGTGGAAGCGGAGCGGATGCAGACCGTGATCGAAGATCCGCAGCTCTGGTGGCCGAACGGCTATGGAGAGCAGCCTCTGTACAGCGTGAAGGCGGAGCTGTGCTGCGGGGGAACGGTTCTGGATGTGTGGGAAAAGCGGATCGGACTTCGGACGATGACAGTGGCGCGGGAAAAGGACCAGTGGGGAGAAAGCTTCTGCCATGAGGTGAACGGCGTGCGCATCTTTGCCATGGGCGCGGACTATATCCCGGAGGACAACATCCTGCCCCGTGTGACGCCGGAGCGGACGTATGAGCTTCTGACGCAGGCAAAAAACGCCCATTTCAACTGTGTCCGCGTCTGGGGCGGCGGCCATTATCCGGCGGATGCCTTCTGGGATGCCTGTGATGAGCTGGGTCTGATCGTGTGGGAGGATTTCATGTTCGCCTGCGGGGTGTATGACCTGACGGAGGAATTTGAGGAAAATATCCGCGCGGAGTTCATCGACAATATCAAACGGATCCGCCATCACGCCAGCCTGGGCCTGTGGTGCGGGAACAATGAGATGGAGTTGTTCCTGGCGGACGATAAGGAGGGCTGGTGCGCAAAGCCTTCTCAGTTTTCGGATTACTTTAAGATGTATGAGTACCTGATCCCTAAAGTGCTGAAGGAATACGACCCGCAGACCTTCTACTGGCCGGCAAGTCCTTCCTCGGGGGGCGCAATGGACTGCCCCAATGATGAAAACCGCGGGGATGTGCATTACTGGGACGTGTGGCATGGAAATAAACCCATCACCGAATATCGGAAATTCTTTTTCCGGTATGTATCAGAATTCGGCTTCCAGTCCTTCCCCTGCCTGAAAACGGTGGAGACCTTCACCCTGCCGGAGGACCGAAACATTTTCTCCTATGTGATGGAGAAGCATCAGCGCAATCAGTCCGCCAACGGGAAAATCATGAACTACATGGAGCAGACCTTCCTGTATCCCAATGATTTTGACACCCTGCTGTATGCCTCTCAGCTTCTGCAGGCGGAAGCCATGCGCTACGGCGTGGAGCATTTCCGCAGGAACCGGGGCCGCTGCATGGGAACCATCATCTGGCAGCTGAACGACTGCTGGCCGGTGGCGAGCTGGGCCATGATCGACTATGAGGGCCGCTGGAAGGCGGTGCAGTATTACGCGAAGCGTTTCTTCGCGCCGCTCATGATCTCCTGCGAGGAGGAAGGGATCCTGTCGCAGAATACCAATGTGAACGCGGAGCCTTTTGAACTGAAAAAATCCATCCGCCTCTGTGTCAGCAACGAGAGTATGCAGGATCATCAGGTGACGGTGCGCTGGCAGCTGCGGGATGCTTCCGGGCAGGTGAAGGAGGACCATGAAGAAGAGGTCTGCGTGAAGGCGCTTTCCAGCGAATGGCTGGAGAAGGTTCCCCTGCAGCATGCGGAAACCAGAAGGGATTACGTGTCCTATGAGCTTCTGGAAAACGGGGAGATCGTATCCGCGGGAAGCGTGCTGTTCTGCGCGCCCAAGCACTTTGCGTTTGAGGACCCGCATCTGAGAGCGGAAGCCGTGGGAAGCGATGAGATCCTGGTGACGGCGGACGCTTACGCCAAGAGCGTGGAGATCCGCAATGGGAACGATACCCTGCTGCTTTCCGACAATTATTTCGACATGAATCCGGGAACCAGAAGGCTGAAGGTGCTGAAAGGGAGACCGGAAGGGCTGCGGGCAAGAAGCGTGTTTGATATCCGATAAGGACGGCGGCGGTTTCGCCGGCAATGGAGGGAAAAACCGGAGCGGCTAATCAGCCGCTCCGTAATACTGTGCCTGAGCATTCCAGAGCTCCCGGTACAGTCCCTCCTTTTCCACAAGCTCTTCATGGCTGCCCTGCTGGACGATCCGTCCCTGGTCGAAGACCAGGATATTCCGGCAGAACCGGCAGGAGGCGAGCCGGTGGGAGATGTAGAAGGCGGTTTTCCCCGCAGGGCGGGATGCTTCGGACGGCCTGCGCGGACTGGAAGGATTTCCGCTCCCTTCTCCGCTCACCACCCGGTCGAAGCCTTCGTAAACCTCGCATTCGGAGAGCGGGTCCAGGGCGGCGGTGGGCTCGTCCATGATGACGAAGGGAGCGTTTTTGTAGACCGCCCGCGCGATGGCCATTTTCTGTTTTTCTCCGCCGGAGAAGGCGATGCCTTCATCGGCGTATTCCTTGCCCACCCAGGTATGAAGCCCCTGCGGAAGCCGCTTTAGAGCTTCGGACAGCCCGGCGGCCGCAAGGGCGTCCCGGGCGCGGTCTTCATCCACGTTCTCGCTGCAGGCGACCGCCTCGCCGAGCGGAAAGGCGAAGATCCGGAAATCCTGAAAAACCACTGAAAAGAGGCGGCAGTATTCCTGATAATCGTATTTGCGGATGTCAACGCCGTTCAGCCGGATGCAGCCCTCCGTCACATCGTACAGGCGGCAGAGCAGCTTGATGAAGGTGGTTTTGCCGGAGCCGTTTCTGCCGACGATGGCGATCCGTTCCCCGATCAGAAGCTTCAGATTCAGATTCCGGATCACATATTCCTCAGAGCCGGGATAGCGGAAGGACACATTTTCAAATTCCACGGAAAAGCGGTTATCCTGCCGTTTTTCCACGGGAAGGGTTCCTTCATAGCGTTTTCTGCCCGTTTCCATAAACCGCACATAGTCGCTGCAGTAGCGGGCGTTGTATTTGGAAGAGGCCAGCGCGCTCATCAGCTCCGCAAGGGAGGAGGACATCCGGATGATGCTGGAGGCGCAGGTGACCACTTCGCCCGGAGTGATGAGCCCATATGCGGCGCGCAGGGCGGCGAACACGTAGACCAGAAGGCCGGTGAACGCGGAAATGGTCCGCTTGACCGCCTCCCCGGCAGAGGTCAGCCCGGCTTCGCGACAGGTTTCCCTTTCCACCCGGCGGATGGCTTCCTCTGATTTCTCACGGATCAGCTTCTGCTGCTGATAGATCCTAAGATCCTTCTGCCGTTCCGGGCTGGAGAAAATTCCCATGCAGTGATCCAGAAAATTTTCATCCTTCGTCCGTTTTTCATGGAAACGCTTGATCTTCTGCCCGAAGGAAAGATCCGTCCGGTAGCTGATCAGGATCATCGCGGCGATCAGCAGAAGCAGCAGAAGCGTGGAGAGAGGAGACCGGAAAAAGGCTCCGAAGCGCCCCGGATCCTGGTTATTTAAGGCTCCCTGGCCGGAGGAGAGGCCGGTGAAAAGGAGCGGGAGCGTGAGGATAACGGCCGCAAGGATGGAGACCGCCGCCTGCAGGGTCCTTTCCAGGTCGTCAAGCACGCGGCCGATCAGCCCCCGGTTGGTTCCCGCGTTTCGGATGGAATGGATCATTCCATGCACCTTTGGATTTTCCAGATACTCATAATCCATGTCCAGGAGCTTCTTATCGATCAGAAGATTCTGCTGTTCATACATGTATTCCATTTTTTTATTATAGCCTTTGATGGCGAGGGCGAAGATCGCGGCGCAGAGCCATTCCGCTCCCAGCGCGGCGGCGGTGAGAAGAAACAGCCGCGAAAGACCGGCCCCGGCGTAGACGTTGTCCAGAAGCCGTCCCATGAGGAGCAGCGCGATGTAGGGACGGATCCCCTGCACCACGGCGACGCAGCAGGCGCAGAGGATCACGTTTCCATAGCCTGCTCTGCGGTAGTCGGAAAGAACCCGGAATTGATTTCTGATATCCTGTCTGTTCATGATCACCTCCATGCCGAAGCGGCGTCCTTCTTTTCCTGAGCGTCTCCGGAGGATTTATAATACCGGCTCTGAATCTCATACAGATAAGCATACCGGGTATCTCCGGCAAGCAGCTGTTCGTGTGTGCCCTCCTCGATCAGCCTTCCGTTTTCCAGAAGCACGATTCGGTCGCAGAAGCGGGTGCTGGAAAGACGGTGAGAGATGAAGATGGAGGTGGCGTTTTTCATGGCTTCCCCATACCGCAGATAAAGCTCGTTTTCCGCGATCGGATCCAGCGCGGCGGTGGGCTCGTCCAGAATGATGAGAGGCGCCTCCTTATACAGCGCCCGGGTAAAAAGCAGCTTCTGCTTTTCCCCGCCGGAAAAGTCCACGCTGTCTCCATTTACCTCCCGGATCAGGGAGGCTTCGCCTTTGCCCGGCGTTTTTTCATAGCGCTCCGCAAAGCCGGACAGCGTAAGATCCCGCTCCAGGCGGCTCCGGTCGATGTCCTCTTTTCCGCCTCCGGTCAGATTTTCATCCAGAGTGACGGGAAGCAGGGTATAGTCCTGAAACAGGACGGAGATGCAGCTGAGGTATTCCTCTCTGGTAAAGCGTTCCATGGGAATCCCTCCCAGCATGATCTCTCCCTTCGTGGGATGATAGAAGCCGCAGATGAGCTTGACCAGCGTGGTTTTCCCGGCTCCGTTCAGGCCGAGAAGCGCAAGCTTCTCACCGGGGCGGATGGTAAGGCTGATATCGGAAAGGGTCTCCCGTTCGTTTCCCGGATAGGTGAAGCTCACATTTCTAAGCTCCAGGCTGACGGGAGAGCGCCGAAGCTTCGCGAGCGCTTCCGCCCCGATGCCGTCCGTTCGCTTCCAGGTATCCTGCCAGCCAAGGAATTCCCGGATATAGCTGACGGAAGCATTGGTGCTGTTGATGTTCATGAGCTGCCGGATCAGTATCTCAAAATACAGGGCAAAGGAGCTGACCAGCCCGATGTAGTAGACGAATTCGGAGGCCGAAAGCTCTCCGCCCGCAAGCAGCACAAGCAGCAGGCCGTAGGCCGCCCAGTTCCGGAACAGGAGCAGAAAGGCGTTTGTGACGTTTCGGATGGTATACCAGCAGTGAATGGCGCTGAAAATCTGTTCCAGCTCCCCAAGCGCCGCGTCATATTTTCCGATCAGGAAATCCAGAAGCTGATACATGCGGATGTCCTTGCCGGCCGCCGCGTCCCCCGCCTGGGTATTGATGTAATCCGTCCTGCGGGAGGAAAGGCTGGTTTTTCCGTAATATTCCCTGTGTTTTTTGCGGGCGATGCCAAGGAGCTTCAGATCGATGAGCACGGTCAGCATGATCACCACGAACAGCCACCACCGCACCCGGCTGATCAGAACGCCGTAAAAAAGCAGCAGGCGAACGTCCGCCCCGCTCTCCAGATCACTGGCTTTAGACGGCGGGTTAAGGTAGCCAAAAG
>CALWGL010000145.1 GCA_944380025.1 uncultured Lachnospiraceae bacterium | reverse complement strand
ATCGGGAAACGGGCGCCCGGACATCCTGCTGAAGTACCCGAGCGTCAAGGGAAAGGCTGTCATTCTTGAGATCAAGGTAGCGCATACTTATCAGGAACTGGAAAACAAGTGTGACGAGGCGCTCCGGCAAATCGAAGAACAGAAATACGAGGAAGCACTGAGGCAGGAAGGATATTCGGATATCCTGAAATACGGAGTGGCATTTTACAGGAAAGAATGCATGGTAAAATAAAATACAACTGAAGAAGAGAAGCCGCACGATCCACTGGTCCGTACGGCTTCTCTTTTGATATGTTCTTCAGGCCTCGCATTCAAAAACAGCCTCCCTGTCGCTGATTTCCCGAATATCGTACGGAGTCGTCTGATATACATAATAATTCAGCCAGTTGGTATAGAGATTGTTGCAGTGGGACCGCCAGGAAAGGATCGGCCGCTTTGTGCAGTCGTCGTCCGGATAGTAATTTACCGGAAGATCGATGGGAAGGCCCTTTTCCTTATCCCGGATGTATTCATTATGTAAGGTGTAGCGGTCGTATTCCGGATGGCCCATGACGAATACCTGCCGGCCGCCCTCCGTCATGCACAGAAGGACGCCCGCCGCCTTCGACTCCGCCATCACGGTCAGCTGGGGGCAGGCGTGGATGGCCTCGGCGGGAACCGCCGTATGGCGGCTGTGGGGGATGTAAAAATAGTCGTCGAAGCCGCGCACCAGAGGAACCTTCCGGTTGAGCACCCGGTGGCGGTAGACGCCGAACAGCTTCTTTGGCAGCAGTATCTTGTTCAGGCCGAAATGGTAATACAGGCCCGCCTGCGCGCCCCAGCAGATGTGGAAGGTGCTGGTCACGTGGGTCCTGGACCATTCCATGATCTCGCACAGCTCGTCCCAGTAGTCCACCTCTTCAAAAGGGATCTGCTCCACGGGAGCGCCGGTGATGATCAGGCCGTCGTATTTGTTGTCCTTCAGGTCGTCGAAGGTATCATAAAATTTGTTCAGGTGGGTGATGGAGGTATTCATGGACACATGGCTGTTCATTTTCATGAAGGTCACGTCCACCTGCAGGGGGGTGTTGGACAGGGAGCGCAGCAGATGCAGCTCCGTATCCTGCTTGACGGGCATCAGGTTCAGGATACAGATCTGCAAGGGGCGCATGTCCTGATGCAGGGCCCGGTACTCGTCCATGACGAAAATATTTTCATTGTCCAGAATATCCCTCGCGGGAAGATCGCTCTGTATTTTGATCGGCATTTTTTCCTCCAGTCCCGGGAACGGGTTTCGGCCCGTTCCCAATCTACTTTTCCATTTTTCTATTCTTCCATCCCCAGATACCGCTTCATGAATTCCTCTTCCGTCAGGACGGGAACGTTTAATTCCTTCGCCTTTTTGTTCTTGGCGGAATTGGAGGTGCTGTCGTTGTTGATGAGGCAGGTGGTCTTTCCCGTGACGCTTCCCGTCACCTTCCCGCCCTTCTGCTCGATGACCTCCTTCAGAGCGCTGCGTCCGTCGAAATGGTTCAGGCTTCCGGTCACCACGAAAACCAGCCCCTTCAGCGTCAGGGCGGATTCGTCCACCTGCGTATGCTCGATGGTAAGCTCCGAAAGCAGCAGCCTCATATCCTCCCGGTTCTTCTGTGACTGCCAGTAATCGCAGAAGGTTCCGGCGATCACGCCGCCCACGCCGTCGATCAGGCTCAGCTCCTCCACGTCCGCGTTCATCATCCGCTCCAGATCGTCGTTGTATTCCCGACAGATCATCTTCGCGTTGGCAAGGCCGATGTTCTGAATGCCGAGGCCGTAGATCACCCGGGGAAGGGTGGTCGTTCTGGCCCGTTCGATGCTGTCGGCAAGATTCTGATACGACTTCTCCCCGAAACCCTCCATGGCGACGATCTCCTCCCGGTAACGGTCCAGATGGAACAGATCGGCAAAACGATGCAGGAAGCCTCTTCCCAGAAATTTTTCCAGCGTGGCCTCAGACAGGCCGTCGATGTTCAGGGCGTCCCGGCTGACGAACAGGGTGAAGGCCTTCACCTTTTTCGCGTCGCAGTCCGGATTGGTACAGTAGAGGGACTGCACGTCGTTCACCTGCCGGATCTCCGCTTTTCCCCCGCAGACCGGACAGGTATCCGGAATGGGAAGGGTGCCGCTTTTCGTCAGGTTTTCCGCGATCTGGGGGATGATCATGTTCGCCTTGTACACGGTGATCCTGTCCCCGATCCCAAGCTCCAGGCTCTTTACGATGCTCACATTATGCACGCTTGCCCGGCTCACGGTGGTGCCCTCCAGCTGCACCGGCTCAAAGATGGCCACCGGATTAATCAGGCCGGTGCGGCTGGCGCTCCACTCCATTTCCAGAAGGGTGGTCTCCGCCGTTTCGTCCTCCCACTTGAAGGCGATGGAATCCCGGGGGAACTTGGCCGTTGTCCCGAGGGAAAGCCCGTAGGCGATGTCGTCGTAGATGAGGACAAGACCGTCGGAAGGGATGGGGAAGGTCCGGATCCGCTCCTCAAAATCGGAGACGGCCTCCTCCACGTTTCCCGCGTCCACCTCCCGGTACTCCACCACGTCGAAGCCCTGGGAGGCCAGAAATGCAAACTGCTTTTTCCTGGAGTTTTCAAAATCTACAGCCGCTTCCGCTTCTCCGGCTCCGGCTTTTCCGATTTCCGCCGCTTCCGCTTCTCCGGCCGCCTCTCCCGTCCTGCCCGCTTTTCCTGTTTCGGCCGCCTCCTGCGCGGAAACCAGCGCGAAGGCGTAAAAGCGCACGTTTCTCTGCGCCGTGATCTCGCTGGAAAGCTGGCGCACGGAACCGGAGCAGAGATTCCTGGGGTTCTTGTAGCGCGCGTCCGCGTCCTCTATTTTTTCATTGATCCTTTCAAAATCCTCATAAGTGATGACGGCCTCGCCGCGCAGCACCAGCTCGCCCTGAAAAGGGATCTTCAGCGGGATGTTTACGAACACCTTCGCGTTGGGCGTGATCACCTCTCCGATCTCCCCGTTTCCGCGGGTGACCGCCTTGAACAGCGCTCCGTCCCGGTAGGTGAGCACCACGGTCAGGCCGTCCAGCTTCCAGGAAAGAAGGCCCTTCTGGTCTCCCAGCCAGTCCCGAAGCTCCTCCCTGCTCTTCGTCTTTCCCAGCGAAAGCATGGGGCGCTCGTGGCGCTCCTTGGGAAGCTCGTCCACCGCCTCGTAGCCCACCGTCACCGTGGGGCTTCCCGCCAGAACGGTGCCGGTCTCCTTTTCCAGCGCCTCCAGCTCGTCATAGAGCCGGTCATATTCAAAATTGCTCATGATCTCCCGGTCCTCGGCATAATAGGCCCGGGAGGCTTCGGTCAGCCTCGCGATCAGCTCTTTCATTCTTGCCGTTTTATCCATATTTACCTCCATGCCCGCGCCTTTGCCCCAGCGTCTTCTCCGCGGGCGATCCGGTACAGCTCCTTCAGCTCTTCCCCTTCCACAATGCGGTAATTGCCCGGCTTCAGCCTCCCAAGGGTAATATTCGCCACCCGCACTCTTTTGATTCCCTGCGCGTCATAGCCAAGCGCCCGGCACATCCGCCGGATCTGCCGGTTCAGCCCCTGGGTCAGCACGATGCGGAAGACGAATTTCCCCTCCTGCTCCACCGGACAGGGCCTGGTCTGCACGTTCAGGTCCTTTAAAAACACGCCCTCCGCCATTTTCTGCAGAAAAGCCTCCGTCACCGACCGGTTTACCCGCACCAGATATTCCTTTTCATGGAAATTGGCGGCGCGCATCAGCGCGTTGATCAGCTCTCCGTCGTTGGTCAGAAGCAAAAGTCCCTCCGAATCCTTATCCAGCCGTCCCGCGTAGGTGACGCGGACCGGATAGTCCACCACGTCCCGGATGGTTTTTTCCGCGAAACGGTCCTTCTCCGTGCAGGTCACGCCCACGGGCTTGTAAAAGGCAAGAACCACTTTTTTATCCTTCCGCTCCAGGACCCGTCCGTCCACCGCCACCTCGTCGGCCGGCCCGATCCGCAGCCCCACGTCCGCAGGCCGCCCGTTCACCGTCACCCTGCCGGCTTCGATCATCCGGTCCGCCTCCCTGCGGGAGCAGATCCCGCAGTCCGCCAGATATTTATTCAGTCTTTCCTGTTTTGTATGCTGTTCTGTCATCCTGTATTCCGTTTCCTTCTTATAATTGCGCTGCCGCGTAGTCATTATACCGCGCGCGAAGAGGAGAAAGCGACGCCGCAGGCGGCATTTTCTCCGCAAGCTGCGGATCTGGTATAATCCCCGCGCAGCGGGGCGGCCCGAGTGATCGGGCCGGATTGCGCTGCCGCGCAATCATTATACCGCATGCGCAGAGGAGAAAGCGACGCCGCAGGCGGCATTTTCTCCGCAAGCTGCGGATCTGGTATAATCCCCGCGCAGCGGGGCGGCCCGAGTGATCGGGCCGGATTGCGCTGCCGCGCAATCATTATACCAGCTCTGCGTTTGTAAATCCAGAAGATTGTTTGCCGTATCATCGCCGTATCATGCCGCAGGGGCTTTCCCAGAACCCTTCCGCCCATATACGGTTAAAAAGCGAAAAAATGGATTTTCAACCGTACAAAAATCCATTTTTTACGGATCCAATCCTCCAAAATGCTGTTCTGAACCGTACTTTTCATGGTATAATACGGTTAAAAGATCAAAAAATCTGTTTTTTACCGTACCGGACAGCCCGAAAGTACGGTTACAGATGAGAAAATCAGGGATTTATCCGTACTTAACCGCATTGGCAGAAAAAAAGTACGGTTAAGGAGCGAAAAATCCTTTTTATAACCGTCACTTCAGGCTTTTTGTACGGTTCTGTCATGTAGATCTTCCCTTTTTAACCGTACTGAACGATAGCACAGCAAAAAGGCTCTCCGCTTTGAGAAAAGATTTTGATTGAAAAGAAAATCCCCGCTTCGGGAAGAAAGGTAAGATTAGAGAAATGAGAACACTGCTCCGCTGGTCTTCGAGACTGAAATGGCTTGGTCTTCTCGGTCTGCCCATGTTTTTTTCCAAACAGCCCGTCTGGAAATGGATGTGGCTCTTCTGGCTGTTTGGAATTCTGGAAATTATCCTGTCGTTTCCGGTTTTCCTGCAAAGCCTGCGGCAGCTTGCCGGGATCGTGATCTGCCAGGCCCAAAACCGGCCGATGCCGGATAAGGACAATTTTTTACCGCGGATCACCTATTCCCTGCCCTTTGAGGGGGCCTGGGCCATTGTCAACGGCGGGGTAAGCCGGGAAGCCTCCCATTCCTGGGAAGTTAATTCCCAGAGATATGCCTGTGATTTTCTCATTCTGGATGATTCCGGAAAAAGCTGTCAGGGGAATCCTTCCAGCTGTGACAGCTACTACTGCTATGGCAGAACCGTGTTTGCGCCCGCGGACGGCGTGGTGGAGGAAATTCGCTCAGACTGTAAGGACAGCAGAATCTTCGGCGGAAAAACCGATCCTCTGATCCGGGATATCCGGGGAAATTATGTGCTGCTCCGGCATACGGATCTGAATCACACGGAGCCCTCTCCTGCCGCCCGCAGTCAGGAATATTCCCTTCTTGCGCATCTGATGCCGGGCAGCATTCCGGTAAAGAGCGGCCAGCGCGTCAGGCGGGGAGAGCCGATCGGCCGGTGCGGAAATTCCGGCAACAGCACGGAGCCGCATCTGCATTTTCAGGTTCAGAACGGAAAAAGCTTCTATCATTCCGCCGGACTTCCGATCCATTTTGAGCACGTAACGGTCAGCCCGCAGCCCGGTTATGAAAGTTATGATCCCCGTCCCGTCCCCGTGCATCAGGATGAAAGGTTTCCTCACAGAGGGCAGAAGATAAAGCAGGAGAAAACTTACTTATGAGCTGGTGTATCAAAAGGAAACCTCCTGTATAAGCTTTTTCATATTTTCAATTACATTTTCATAAGAGACAAAGTCTTCTGTAAAATAGCTTGTGATAGTCTGATAATCTTCTTTAAAAAAGAAATTATCGCAGAACTCCATAATAGTGGCAGATATATCTATTCCTTCTTTTGCAGATGGACATATCGGCAGTCTGGCCCGATGCTCCCGAACTTCTTTTATCAATGCGTCAAATTTATCATTAAAATCAATAAGTGGAGTCAGTTTATAAATATCATATAAATGGCGGGAATATCTTTTTGATTTACCCTGTATATAGTAATCACAAAGAGCAAAAATTTTATCGATATAAGTCCTTTCCAGCGACTGCAAATTCATGGAAAACCTGTCAAGGAAAAATTGTTGTGCGATATCTTTTCTGTTTCGCTTTTCCAGATAATCCCCTATATAATTGTGTATCTCTACCAGTTCTGTCGGAAATGCATACGAACCTAATGCAGTTTCCAGTTTTATATATTGGGGCAGTCTTTCATCTTCTAATTGGAATACAGAAGTATACGAGAAGAAATAGGCATTATAGTCTCTGTCACTCTGTGTTTCATTCCAGTTGGCAATCGGCATTTCCAATGCTTCGCTTATTCCCTTTAAAACAACGTTTTTTAGTTTTTTCCTTCTGCTTTCTCCTATGTGCTCTTTGAAAGTGATATCGATATCCTCTGAAAAGCGGTTAATTACACGGAATCCTTTGGATAAAGACGTTCCGCCTTTGAATACGCACTGATCAAGCTGCTCTGCCAGTAATTTCAGGATCAATGTGACATAATAATCTTTTTCTATTACTACAGGTACTTTTCCAATCTGTTCGGCAGTCTGTTCTATTATGTCCTTAAACATTTCTCTGTCTTTATGAAGATACATACTTCACCCCCGTTTCATAAATTGCCTTATAGATTTTAACAGGATAACTGGTAATGAATCTGTCAATCTTTTTCTTCGTAATATCATTTTTTCTGGCATATTCTGACAAAATCATCCCGCACTTTTCCAATTCTGTCTCCGCATACTTCTCAATATCCTTCAGACAGTCAAGGAACTGCAGCACCGATACATTTTCTTCCGTTATTTCCGCCACTGGCCTTCTGATAATGAACTGCCTGTTTTTAATCGTCAATTTTCTCACCAGGGCCGGAGCATAATTACTGCTTATTTCCTGCATAAACGGGACCTGTAAGGATAATCCCATGCGGTTTGCCAATGTGTATCCAGAATAATATCCAACCCGTTTTCCCCTGCGCATGATATACTTATGAACAGCCACGGTATCCGCAGCCAAAGTCATCGGTTCACCCAAGATATCCGTTTTGGGGAAATAATATACCCCCGGTTCAAAGCGACATATTATTCCGCTGTCAGTCAGCTTTTTTAAATGATAACGGAGATTCTCTTCCGTCATCCCTGAAATACAAATATCTCCGGTAAAAATAGGTTCTCCTGGAATATAATTTTCTTTCAAATAATCATATAACATATCCGCTTCCTTTCGATAAGTAAATAGTATATTTACTTATCGTTAGTATACGCAAAAAATCTTTTTCAGTCAATATAAAGATCCTCCAGGGTCAGCAGGGTAACTTCGCCCTGCTTTACCAGCGCTTCCAGCTCCTCCGCTCCGATTTTGACATTTACGGGAACCGATCAGATATTCAATTCCTGTTACGGACCCCATAACAATATCGATCTGGATTTCTTTGTTTTTGCATCGGTTTCCCACCACTGACCGGTGTTGTTCGGATTTTGGCAAAGGTAGATCGCCCTGGCAGAAACATTTTCGTTCTCCTGCAAATAACTTACTTATGAGCTGGTGTATCGTGAGTTTATTTTATATCATATCCTTTTTTATCAGGCCGCTGCAACGTTCTTACAGCTCTCTTTTCTTATAGAAGACGATGGAGAGCCTCCAGGAAACCGCATAGAGCAGGACCGCCAGAACCGCCAGGAAAAGGGAAACACCCGCCTGAGGCAGGAAGGTTCCGGCTTCAAGGATGGTTTCTCCGTCGGGAATCTGGATGTTGCCGAACGCGGCGCTCCCGCCGCAGAGCAGGATGATCACGGCGAAGTAGGCGATCCGGCCCTTTTCCGCGCCGAACCGGAACATGAACGGCAG
>CALWGL010000144.1 GCA_944380025.1 uncultured Lachnospiraceae bacterium | reverse complement strand
CCTTACAGCTTCTCCAGATCCTCCACGTGCTCCACATTTTTCACGGTCACATTCTTATCGATCCTGCGCATAAAGCCGCTGAGCGACTTTCCGGGTCCGATCTCGATAAAGGTATCCGCGCCGTCCGCGATCATGCGCTCCACGCACTGCTGCCAGCGCACGGGAGAGGACACCTGCCGCACCAGAAGGCCCCTGACCGCGGCGGGATCTTCCACATAATCCGCCGTCACGTTGGACAGATAGGGAAGTCCGATCGGCTGAATGGAGATCTCCTCCAGCGCCTGATCCAGACGTTCGCCCGCCCCCTTCAGAAGGGGAGAATGAAAAGGTCCGCTCACCTTCAGCGGCACGCAGCGCTTCGCTCCCGCTTCCTTCAGCTTTTCCGCCGCCCGGTCCACCGCGTCCTTCTCTCCCGTAATGACCAGCTGTCCGGGACAGTTATAATTCGCCACGGATACCTCGCCCGGCGTTTCCTCACAGATCCTTTCCACAAGGCCGGTATCAAGCCCAAGGACCGCCGTCATCGCTCCTCCCACAGGAACCGCCTCCTGCATGTAGATGCCTCTTTTGCGCACGCAGGAGAAAAGATCCTCCTCCTTCATCACGCCTGCCGCAGCCAGCGCCGCGTATTCGCCCAGGCTCAGTCCCGCCGCCATATCCGGCTTCACGCCCTTTTCTTCCACCGCCTTCATCAGCGCCACCTCCACGGTGAGCATGGCGATCTGGGTGTACTCCGTGATGTTCAGCCGGTCATTCTCCTCGAAGCACAGCTCCTTCAGATTCAGTCCCGTGCTCCTTTCCGCCGTCTCAAATACCTCGCGGCATACCGGAAAGGCCTCATAAAAATCCTTTCCCATTCCCACATACTGGGATCCCTGTCCCGGAAAAATAAACGCTGTCTTTCCCATTCTTTCCTCCCTGCCGGAGCGCGCAGAAGCCCTGCCTTCCTCCGGCCGCAAACTCGCATGCCGCCGATCGTTTCCTGATCCCGGCGCGCATTTATTTTGATATTCAAATTATATGTCTGAAAAAAATGCGCCGGGGCGATCGGACAGGGGAAGTTCCTTCCTCTGCCCGATTACGCCGGGCGCAGCCGCATACGCGGCAGTTTTATCAGGCAAAATCCGTCTTCAGAAGGGCGCAGCCGTCCCGGACCACCTCTTCGATGATCTCCTTACAGGTCTGCTCCTTCGTCACCAGTCCCGCGCACTGACCGGCCATTACGGTTCCGTTTACCACGTCTCCGTCCATCACGGCCTTTCTCAGCGAACCAAGGGTGAGATATTCCAGCTGTTCAAAGGGCGCGCCCTCCTTCTCCAGCTTCAGATACTCCCTGGTCATCTTGTTGCGGATCTGACGCACCGGATGTCCCGTGCTCATTCCCGTCACTTCGGAATCGATATCGCGGGCTTTGATCACCTTCTGCTTATAATTTTCATGGACGATAGACTCCTTCGCCACCACGAACCGGGTGCCCATCTGAACGCCCTGCGCGCCCAGCATGAAGGAGGCTGCAAAGCCTCTGCCGTCCGCGATCCCTCCGGCCGCAACCACCGGGATGCTTACCGCGTCCGCCACCTGGGGGACCAGCGTCATGGTCGTCGCGGAGCCGATGTGTCCGCCGCTTTCCATGCCTTCCGCCACCACGGCGTCCGCTCCCGCGCGCTCCATCATCTTCGCCATCGCCACGCTCGCCACGACGGGGATGACCTTCACGCCGGCCTTCTTCCACATATCCATGAATTTCGCAGGGCTTCCGGCGCCCGTGGTAACCACCTGAACGCCTTCCTCCACAACGATCCTGGCGACCTCCTCCGCGTTGGGATTGAGCAGCATCACGTTCACGCCGATGGGCTTATCCGTAAGCTCCCTGGCCTTGCGCACCTGCTCCCTCACGATCTCCGGCGGAGCGCTCGCAGCTCCGATGATCCCGAGGCCGCCCGCTTCAGATACGGCGGCCGCCAGATGATACTCCGCCACCCAGGCCATTCCGCCCTGGATCACAGGATATTTGATTCCGATCAGTTCCGTTAATGCAGTTTTCATTATCCCTCGATACCATGTTCCTTCAGATAATCCACAACGGAACCAACCGTAGTCAGGTTCTCCAGCTCTTCCGCCGGGATCTCAACGCCATACTCCTCTTCCACAGCCATAACCAGCTCGAACAGATCCAGAGAATCCGCATTCAGATCGTCCTTGAAGGAGGATTCCTCAGTGATCTCCACGCCTTCCAGGTTCAGCTGCTCCTTGATGATTTCAATAACTTTCTCCAACATTTTTCTTTCTCCTTTATTGTTTTTATAAGAAAGTTTGACATTCAAAGTATATTCTCTATGCTCTGATTTGTCAACCTCTTCTTTCCAGAAAATACTGATAGACCTCTCTGCGGCTGATCCCCCGGTCCTTCGCCACCCGTTTCATGGCTTCCTTCCGGTCGATCCCCTGCTCTTCATACAGGCTCATGTGCTCCTCCAGGCTCATCTGTGCACAGGCGTCCTGCCGCTCCTTCTCTTTCTCGCGCCGGCTTTTCCCTTCCAGGACAAGCACGTATTCTCCCCTCGGCTGATTCGTTTCATAATAATGAAGCGCATCCCGCAGGGTGGTCGGGAATACGGTCTCAAATTTCTTCGTCAGCTCCCGGCACAGGGTGATCCGCCTCTCGCCCAGCGCCTCATACAGGCAGTCAAGCGTCCGGATCAGGTGATGGGGCGCTTCATAGAGGATGATCGTACGGGTCTCCTCCTTCAGCTCCTCCAGCACGGCCCTCAGCTCCTTCTTATTGTCAAAGGGAAGAAAGCCCTCAAAACAGAACCTTCGGGTGGAAAGCCCGGACAGGGTCAGCGCCGTAATGCAGGCGGCAGGTCCGGGAAGCGAGGTCACGGTGATCCCGGCCTCCTGGCACATCCTGACCAGCACCTCCCCGGGATCGGAGATGGCGGGCGTTCCCGCGTCCGTGATCAGAGCGATATCCTTTCCCTCCTGCAGAAGGCGGACGAGCTCCTCTCCTTTTTCCACCCGGTTATATTCGTGATAACTGGTCATTGGCGTATGTATTTCAAAATGATTCAGAAGCCGGATACTGTTTCTGGTATCCTCCGCCGCGATCAGATCCACATTCCGCAGGGTTTCCGCCGCCCTCGGCGTCATATCCTGCAGGTTCCCGATCGGCGTGGCGCACAGATAAAGCGTTCCCGCCATTTTCCCTCCATGTCGATGTCACGGCCGTTTCCGCCGGGCCGCGCCTGCCGCAGCCCTTCCCTCAGGACCGCATCCGCCGGACTTCCCGCAGCGCGGCCTTCCTGAAAGCGCTCATGCGCCCTCTTCTTCCGCAAGCAGCCCGCCTTCCGTATACCGGTTGGCCGCATTCCAGAGGATCCATTCCTCATAGCCCGCGTCGTAAACGCCCTGGATCTGGGCCCGGATCTCCTCCGGTCCATAGGAAATATGTCCGTTCACCCAGGTTGCCGTAAAGTCCTGCAGCCAGGGTCTCACCTGCGCGCGGATCTCCTCCGCAGGCGTCAGCTCCTTGGGATCCGGAAGGAGCTCTTCCGGAATTTCCTCCGCGCCCTGCAAAGCTTCGCTTTCCGACACGGATCCCGCTTCTTCCTGCACGGATGCCGCGCCCTGCAGTTCTCCTTCCGCAGTCTGCTGCGGGACCCCGTTTCCGGAGACCCCGTTTCCGGAAACCTCATTTCCGGACACCGCGGCTTCTTCCGGCAGCGTCCAGCCGGCAAGCACTCTTCTCGAAGCGCTCATGCTCCGGTAGATCGTCTCATAAGGCTGCGCGTCCGGAACGGCAAGCCCCAGATTGCCCGGACCATAATGAGAAGGATAGACCATGGGACTGATATAGTCAAGATATTTCGACATCTCATAATAATTCTGTCCCACCAGCGAAGCATCCAGCTCGCTGTCGATGACAATGCCGTATACGTCCGCCGATACAGGCACTCCCAGCCCGTGCAGACGTTCGGAAGCATATTTCGTGAATTCCGTGATGACGGCTTCCTTATCCTGTTCTTCCGCCTCCGGCCCGAAATCCACATGCTTCATGCCTCCGTCCGTGGAAAAGCGGATATAGTCAAACTGGATCTCGTCAAAGCCGATCCTCGCCGCTTCTTCGGCGATCTCGAGCAGATATTCCCAGACCTCTTTCTGATAGGGATTCACCCAGGCCAGGCCCGAGCTGTCCCGGAACAGACTGCCGTCCGTATTATGCAGCGCCAGATCCGTACGGTTTTCCGCGAGGAACGGATCCCTGAAGGCCACGATACGGGCGATCAGATAGATCCCGTGCTCTTTGCAGGTCCGGATCAGCTCCGGCATATCGGAGACCAGCTTCTGAGCGGATCCCACCGCTGACACCGCGGGCGTATCCATCTCATACACCACCCGGCCCTCATCGTTCTTCACGTCGATGACCATGGCGTTCAGCTCCGTTCTGTCCACCAGGGCGATCAGCTCCTCCATCCCGGAGGTTCCTGCCATGGCTCCCGTGACATAGATCCCCTTTACCTTTACGCGCTCTTCTTCCGGAAGCAGCCCGTCCTCTGTCTCCTCTTCCGTCCCGCTGCCGTTCCCGGAGGGCATCCCGTTTCCGGAAACGGCGGCCGCATTGTCAGATACCGCATTCCCCGAAACCGTATTTTCCGATATTCCGTTTTCCGGGAGGTCCGTTTCCTCCTGTACGCTTCCCAGGGTCTGTCTGGCATCCTGTGTGCAGGCCGTCAGACACGCGCCCGCGATTCCGATTCCCGCGGCGCAGATGGCTGCCGCCGCCAGATAAGCTCTTTTTTTCATCTTCCGTTCTTTCTAATTCAAGATAATACCTGATGCTCACACGATTTTCAATAGCGTTTCTCTAATATCCGTAAATATCGGTGATCTCATCCGTATATACGCCCGGCGAACGATATACGATCAGCGGCTTTTCCACGCTGAGACGGCTTTTTCCTCCTCTTCTCGCCTCCAGCAGGACCATATTCGGCTCCCGGTCGGAAAAAGGATAGACCAGCCGCATCCGCTTCGGCTCCAGCCGCAGGCCGGTCAGCGTCGCCATGATCTCGGCCAGCCGGAACGGACGGTGCACCAGAAAAAATCCGCCGCCCGGGACGAGCAGCTTCGCTGCGGCAGCAGCCACATCTGCGAAGGAGCACTTCACCTCATGCCTTGCGATCGCCATAGGCGCCTCCGGGTTGGTCAGGCCATGCCCTCCCGTGATATAGGGAGGATTGCAGGTCACAACGTCAAAAGAAGCAGCCGGAAAAATCTCCGCCGCCTCTCTGATGTCTCCCTGCACGATGTCGATCTTCCCTGACAGGCCGTTCAGCAGAACACTTCTCCGGGCCATATCCGCGCTCTCCGGCTGAATCTCCAGCCCTGTCAGATGAAGGGCGCGGGTCTTTGCCTCCAGAAGGATGGGAATGATGCCGGTACCCGTTCCCAGATCCAGCACCCGCTCCCCTTCCTTTACCCGGGCAAAGCCGGAAAGAAGCACCGCATCCATCCCGAAGCAGAAACGCCCGGGATCCTGTATGATGCGGTAGCCGTTTCTCTGCAGCTCGTCCACCCGTTCTCCCGGCTTCAGGCATACTCCGGGCGGCATCCCGTCCGCCGCCGTTCTACTCCAGTCTGGATCTCTCATCCTGTTTCTCCAGCTTCTCCAGCTCCTTCATTTCTCTGGCGCTCACATCGCCCTTTTTATTTTCGTCACTGTTCTTTCTGTTCTTTCCGTGCCGCCTCCGGAAACGCAGCTGATCCGCCCGGTATTCCCGGATCTCCTTCTCGTCTCCCACGTTCACGATGACCTTCACCTGCTGCCGCAGAACGTTGACGGCGGATACCTCTCCCTTCAGGCCGTCGTCCGTGGTCACGAAATCCCCCGGATTGGGAAGCCTGCGGTTCAGATCCTCATAGGTTTCCTCCTCGTGCTTCAGACAGCACATCAGACGGCCGCAGACGCCGGAGATCTTGGCCGGATTCAGGGAAAGGTTCTGCTCCTTCGCCATCTTGATGGATACCGGAACGAACTCTGACAGATGGGAATGGCAGCAGAGCTGCCGGCCGCAGATGCCGATGCCTCCCAGGATCTTCGTCTCATCCCGTACACCGATCTGCCGCAGCTCGATCCTGGTCTTGAACACGCCGGCCAGATCCTTGACCAGCTCACGGAAATCGATCCTTCCGTCCGCCGTAAAATAGAACAGCACCTTATTGTTGTCAAAGGTATATTCCGCATCGATCAGCTTCATTTCCAGCTTATGCTTTCTGATCTTCTCCTGGCAGATGGCGAAGGCCTTTTTTTCCTTTCCCTTGTTCGCCGCCTCCTGCTCGTCGTCTCTTTCCGTGGCGATCCGCAGCACGGGCTTTAAGGGCTGGACCACCTTCGAATCGTCCACTTCCCGGATGCCGCCCACCACAGTGCCGTATTCCACGCCCCTTGCGGTCTCCACGATCACATGGTCGTTCCTTTTTATCTCAAACCCGGCCGGATCAAAATAATAGATCTTTCCCGCCGTACGAAATCTCACGCCTATGATTCTTTTCATCTATAACCTCCGTTCCCCGGCATGGCCGTGCCGGGGATGCGCGGGCCTTCCGCCCGCGCTCTTTCTCCTCCGGACAGCGCTTCCGCCTGACAGTCTTCCTGTCCGCGTCCCTGTTCCGCTCAGTTTTCCTGGATCGTCATGCACATCAGCTGCATGGTCAGGTCAAAATTCACATTAGCCGCCAGACGCTGCTTTGCCTTTTCCACCGCGTTCAGGATCTTTTCCAGACCCTCATAGCTTGTCCGGTCAGCTTCTTTTCTAATATACTTGATTTCCTCCCTGAAAATCAAGTGGTTTGCGTCATTCGTCGCTTTAAAGAGCAGGACATCCCGGTACCAGACAGCGATCAGATCCAGATAGTCCGTCACATCCAGCTTGTATTCCCCGATCCTCTTAACAGAGGCCGCGATCTCCGCCGTTTCCAGTTCATGAATATATTTTAAAAGCGTCACCGCTTCTTCCTTCACCCGATCGAAATCCTCGCTGGAGGCAAGCAGTTTTGCCCTGCCGATGTTCCCCCGGGCAAAGGCCACGCATACGTTCGCCTTATAATCCGGGACCTTCAGCTCCTCCATCAGATACCGTCTGACGATATCATCCCGCACCGGCTTCATTTCCAGCTTCACGCAGCGGCTCTGAATGGTGGGAAGCAGTTCCCCCGCGTTCGTTGTCAGAAGCAGGATGACCGCGTAGGACGGCGGCTCTTCCAGCGTCTTCAGCAGAGCGTTCTGCGCCTGCACCGTCATTTTTTCCGCTTCATTGATGAGATAGATCTTATATGGCCCGTAATACGGCTTGATCACAATGTCATTGTTCAGCTGTCTGCGGATATCCTCCACCCCGATGCTTCCCGGCTTTTCATGCGTCACACGTATGATGTCCGGATGGTTTCCCGACAGGGCCTGCAGACAGGAATGGCATTCCCCGCAGGGCTCCGTCCCCCCGCTTTCGCACTGCAGGGCGCGGGCGAAGATCCCGGCGATAAATTCCTTTCCGCTGCTTTTTTCCCCTGAAAGGATGCAGGCATGGGGGATCTGTCCCGTTTCCAGCGCGTTCCTCATAAATCTTTTTACAGCGTCCTGTCCGTAGATATCATGGAAGCCTGCCATATTCACCGCCCTTCTTCCGCGCCGATATACGCCCGGATCTGCCCGATACATTCCTCCAGATCTTCGTTGCGGAAACGTCTGGAGATGCCCGCGGCGCGGATCCTTTCCTCTGAAAAATCCGCAGAATCCGCAAGAAATCTCCGGCACATTTCCTCATACTTCGGAACATCCTGCGCCCGCTCCCGGTCCAGCGCCCGCTGAAGCCGCTCTCCGTCGTCCAGCTCCACATAGACCGGCAGCACCCGCTCTCTGCCGAAATGATCCCGCACCGCAAGGAAGGATTCCAGCGTACCGATCATCACATAGTTTTTCCTGTCCAGATCGATCTGTCCGTCGTCCGCCGTAAAATA
>CALWGL010000143.1 GCA_944380025.1 uncultured Lachnospiraceae bacterium | reverse complement strand
TGAGAGCGGGATGCTCGCGGAGGGAATTATGAATCAGGGGTACGAGGAGGAGTATACATTCTGTCCGGACTGCGGGGCGCTTATGAAGGACGGCCTCTGCAGGAGCTGCGGCTTCCGGGAGGGAACCGCCGGGACGAAAGATGCCGGTGCGGGAACCGCCGGACCGGAAGGCGTCGGACCGGAAGATGCCGGTGCGGAATATGCCGGGCCGGAAAGCACCGGTGCGGGAACCGCCGGACCGGAAGATGCCGGTGCGGAAAACGCCGGGCCTGGAGCCGCCGGGCCGGAAAGCACCGGTGCGGGAACCGCCGGGCCTGGAGCCGCCGGTGCAGGAAATGCCGGGCCGGGTTATGGTCCGCAGGGATATGGCCCCGGCGGCGCGGGAGGTCCTGGCAGTGCCGGCGGTTCCGGGAGTTATGGTCCGCAGGGGTATGGTCCCGGCGGTGCAGGAAGTCCTGGCGGTTATGGCCCTGGCGGCGCGGGAGGAGCTGGCGGTGCCGGCGGTTCCGGGAGTTGTGGTCCGCAGGGGTATGGTCCCGGCGGTGCGGGAGGCCCTGGCGGTTATGGCCCGCAGGGGTATGGCCCCGGCGGTGCTGGCGGCCCCGGCGGTTATGGCCCGCAGGGGTATGGCCCCGGCGGTTCCGGGAATTATGGCCCGCAGGGCTATGGCCCCGGTGGCCCCGGGAATTATGGTCCGCAGGGCTATGGTCCCGGCTGGCCGCAGCAGGGCAGAAGGGAGGGAGAGAAGACCCTCGCCATCGTGATCATCGTTATGATAACGGTCCTGATCGGACTGGCGATGATCCTGTTTTTCCTTCTGGTAAGAGATTCGATGAATGCTGCCCGGATCACGGAAAACAGCTGGCAGGAGGCAGTGCCTTTTCCTGAGCAGGGAGAGGGAGAATGGTACGGCCGGCTTCCCTATGAGTATGATGTGCCGGAGGAAACCGTTCCGGGATCAGAGGAGACGGCGCCCGAGGAAGCTTACATACCGAGCGCGGACGACGAGTATTATGTGACTCTGGCCAACGCGGTGCGGGAGGATCTGAGTTACCGGGTGGAATGGGAGGAATACGATCTGCGGGACGAAGAGACCGGAGCGACTGCGTCCGGCAGATATCCGCAGCTTTCCGGCGGAAATATTCCGCAGATGGATCAGCTCAATGAACTGATCCGTTCGGAAGCCACCTATTTTTCCAATCTGTATGAATATTACAGAGGCTGGCAGGGAGAAAATGTGGTCTACCGTGCGGAGAGCATCGGCTATGTGACCTATATGGATGAGGAAAGGATCAGCATCGTGCTGGAAGAATCCTATGAGATGGACGGACAGTCCAGGATCTCCCTTTACAGCATCAACGTGGATCTGCTCAGCGGAGAGGTGATGGACAACGGGGGACTGATCGAATACAGTCCGCAGCTGGCGGAGCGGTTCCGGGATCAGAGCAGCCGTCAGAACGGCTATGTGGAAGCCGTGGAAAATATGAACGACGAGCAGCTTCTGGATTTCCTTTCCGACGAGAATACGAATATCGTGTTCTATACGCCGGTCGGCCTGGAGATCGGATTCAATTATACCACGAACGACAGCACGGGCTGGGTGACGGCTACCATCAAGGATTATGACCGCTATGTCCCGAAAGTCTAGAAGAAGCTGTCCCGCGCGGGAGGCAGACAGGAGAACTGAGCTGCTTCCCGCTTTTTTTGAGGTTTTGATTTCTCAACCGGCTGACATTGGGTCTGAACGGCTGCTGTGCTCTCAGGCAGCAGTACGGTTGAAAAACAGGAAAATCGGATTATTAACCGTACAAAATTTCCTTTCTGACGGTTCAGATTGCCCAAAAGGCTTCCCGGAACCGTACTTTTTGCCATTATTTTGTCATCAGTACGGTTCAATACCTGATTTTCTCGTCTGTAACCGTACTTTCGGGCTACCCGGTACGGTTGAAAACAGATTTTTCGATCTTTTAACCGTATCACGCCATGAAAAGTACGGTTCCGAATGACATTTTCCGGAATTGGATCCGTAAAAAATGGATTTTTGTACGGTTCAAAATTCATTTTTTCGTTTTTTAACCGTATATGGCAGAAGGGTTTCAGGGAAGAGCCTGCATAAGGGCTTGCAGAAGGCTCTGCAGAATGCTTTTCCGCAAAAATTCATGGAACATTTCGCCGAATCCCATACCCCGTGAGCAGTAACGGGTAGTAACGGTTACCATTCAGCCTTCGGCAGAACAGTAACGGCATCGGCGCACAAAAACAGGTGGATTTCAGGGGAAAAACATGTTACAATAAAATGCATTCATTTTTCAGACAGATACATTTCATCAGGCATTTTTCAGTGCCGGGCGTTTCGCCGCTGTTTTCCGGAAAGAGAATTGACAAAACGGAACGGATGTTTTAAGATAAAGAAGAACATTTGTTCTGCAATGGAGAGTTTTAACGGCCTGCGGCGATAGGGAATAAGGAGGACGACATGGAAAAAGAAGAAAGACTCAAGGCGCTGGACGCGGCGCTTGCGCAGATCGAGAAGCAATATGGAAAGGGAGCTGTGATGAAGCTGGGAGATCCGTCTTCCCAGATGAATGTGGAGACCATTCCCACGGGTTCCCTCAGCCTGGATATCGCGCTTGGGCTGGGCGGTATCCCGAAGGGAAGGATCGTGGAGATCTACGGCCCGGAATCCAGCGGTAAGACGACGGTGACGCTCCACATGATCGCCGAGGTGCAGAAGCGGGGCGGCATTGCGGGCTTTATCGATGCGGAGCATGCGCTGGATCCCGTTTATGCGAAGAATATCGGCGTGGATATCGATAATCTGTATATTTCCCAGCCTGACAACGGCGAGCAGGCGCTGGAGATCACGGAGACGATGGTCCGTTCCGGAGCGATCGACATCATCGTTGTGGACTCCGTGGCGGCTCTGGTGCCGAAGGCGGAGATCGACGGCGACATGGGGGATTCCCATGTGGGTCTGCAGGCGAGGCTGATGTCCCAGGCGCTGCGCAAGCTCACCGCGGTGATCAGCAAGTCGAACTGCACCGTGATCTTCATCAATCAGCTGCGTGAGAAGGTGGGCGTGATGTTCGGCAATCCGGAGACGACGACAGGAGGACGCGCCCTCAAGTTCTATTCCACCATCCGTCTGGACGTGCGCCGGATCGAGGCGCTCAAGCAGGGCGGGGAAGTGGTCGGAAACCGTACCCGCGTGAAGGTGGTGAAGAACAAGATCGCCCCGCCGTTCAAGGAAGCGGAATTTGATATCATGTTCGGCAAGGGCATTTCCAGGGAAGGAGACATCCTGGATCTGGCGGTGGGTCTGAACATCGTCAATAAAAGCGGCGCATGGTTCGCCTATGAGGGAAACAAGATCGGTCAGGGAAGGGAGAACGCGAAGGCCTTCCTCGCGGAGCATCCGGAGGCCTGCGCGCAGATCGAGCAGAAGGTGAGAGAGCATTATTTCTCTAAGCCGGCATCCGCACAAGAGGGGCAGGCGGAAGAGGAGCAGGCGGAAGAATGACGGTGACAGGCATTGTGCCGGAGGGCAGAACGGGATATGCGGTCACCGTAGACGGAGAATGCACGTTTGTCCTGTATCAGAAGGAGATTGCCGCATACCGGATCAGGGAAGGAGGGGAGATCCCGGAGGAGACCTTTGCCGGGATCATGCGGGAGCTCCTTCCCCGGCGCGCGAAGCTTCGCTGTCTGAATCTGCTGAAAAGCCGCGGCTACACGGAAAAGCAGCTTGCGGAAAAGCTGCGCGCGGGGAAATATCCGGAGACGGTGATCGAAGAAGCACTTTCCTATGTTCGCTCCTTCGGTTATGTGGATGACGCGGCCTATGCCAGAAGCTATGTGGAGGATCAGATCGAAAAGAAAAGCATCCGGAGGATCGCGGATGAGCTCCGGCAGAAAGGCGTGGACCGCGGCCTGATCGAAGAGGCGCTTGTCTATGTGCAGGAGCGGGACGGAGGGCAGGATGAGGAGGGGATGATCCGCAGGCTTCTGGAGAAGAAGCATTTTGATCCGGAAACGGCGGATCCTGCCGAAAAGCGGAGGATGCAGGCATTTCTGATGCGGAAGGGATTTACGGCGGACGGGATCCGGAAGGCACTGAATGGATGAAAAAACGTTAGTATTCGGCTGGGTTTACGTATTTACTGCGCGGACCGCACGAAAACGTACAGGCAGGAAGCATCCGGCCCATCGTGAAGCGATTGGAATGGCCGGATGCCGTTCCCGTTCTGCCGAAGGCTGAACAGGAACGAAAAATCCGCTTTTGGACTTGACATAGTACCCGTTATTTATTAAAATTGTATCGTTGTAAACGATTATAAGAATGTTTGTATGTACATACATTCTATAACAGATATTCGTACAATGAAAATTAAATAAGGAGGTGCTCCTGTCTATGCTTTATTGTGTGATAGCGGTAGCAGTCACGCTTGTGATTTCTATCCCTGCGACTTTTGCGGTAACTTCTGCATACAGGAAAAAAGAAACGGAAACGAAGATCGGAAACGCCGAGGAAAAGGCGAGAGAGATCATCGATGACGCCCTGAAGACGGCCGAGGCCAAGAAACGGGAAGGTCTGCTGGAGGTAAAGGAAGAATCCATTCGCGCGAAGAACGAACTGGATAAGGAGATCAGGGAACGCAGAGCAGAGGTGCAGCGTTTCGAGAGAAGAGTCCAGCAGAAGGAAGAGAACGTGGACAAGAAGGCGGATGCCCTTGAGAAAAAGGAATCCACGCTGGCAGCCAGAGAAAGCGAGATGGCAAAGCAGAGATCCGAGATCGCGAAGCTGAATGAGCAGAGAATACAGGAACTGGAACGAATCTCAGGTTTAACCTCCGAACAGGCAAAAGATTACCTGCTGAAAATTGTTGAAGACGAAGTAAAGCATGAATCGGCCGTGATGATCAAGGATATGGAGGCCAGAGCGAAGGAAGAAGCGGACAAGAAGGCCCGGGAATATGTGGTCACGGCGATTCAGAGATGCGCGGCCGACCACGTGGCGGAAGCCACCATATCCGTTGTGCAGCTTCCCAATGATGAGATGAAGGGAAGGATCATCGGACGTGAGGGCCGCAATATCAGGACGCTGGAAACGCTGACCGGTGTGGATCTGATCATTGACGATACGCCGGAAGCCGTGATCCTCTCCTCCTTTGATCCGATCAGAAGGGAAGTCGCCAGGATCGCCCTTGAGAAGCTGATCGTGGACGGCCGTATCCATCCCGCGAGAATCGAAGAGATGGTGGAGAAGGCGCAGAAGGAAGTAGAGGTAATGATCAAGGAAGAGGGAGAATCCGCGCTGCTGGAAGTAGGCGTGCACGGTGTTCATCCCGAACTCGTAAAGCTGCTTGGAAAGCTGAAGTTCAGAACGAGCTACGGACAGAATGCGCTGAAGCATTCCATAGAGGTGGCTCAGCTGTCCGGACTTCTGGCAAGCGAACTTGGACTGGATACGCGTATGGCAAAGCGTGCCGGTCTGCTTCATGATATCGGCAAGGCTGTGGATCATGAGATGGAAGGCTCGCACATTCAGCTGGGTGTTGAACTCTGCAAGAAGTACAAGGAATCTTCCGTCGTCATCAACGCCGTGGAGTCCCATCACGGCGATGTGGAACCGGCTTCCCTGATTTCCTGCGTCGTACAGGCTGCCGACACGATCTCGGCGGCGAGACCGGGCGCAAGGAGAGAGACGCTGGAAACCTATACCAGCAGACTGACGCAGCTGGAAGAGATCGCAAACAATTTCAAAGGTGTGGATAAATCTTATGCCATTCAGGCAGGCAGAGAGATTCGTGTCATGGTTATTCCTGAACAGGTATCGGATGCGGATATGGTTCTGATGGCGCGTGATATTTCAAAGGCGATCGAAGCCGATCTGGAATATCCCGGACAGATCAAGGTCAATGTTATCAGAGAGAGCCGCGTTTCGGATTACGCAAAATAGTCAGTCAGAATGATCAGTCAGAATAAGAGTCAGTCATATGTGCCCTGCAGGCAAAGCCTGCAGGGTTTTTTCAATGGAAGAAACTTCAACGGAAATTTTTCAGAAAGGAAGAGGGGAACATGGCGGAAGAATTCAAACGGTTAAAAAGAGAACTGGTCTATAAGGGAGCGATCGTAAATTTTTATAAGGATACGATCCAGGTCGCGAACGGAAATGTGGTGGAATGGGATTTTATCGGACATCAGGGCGCGGCTGCCGTGGTGCCTGTCCGCGCGGATGGGAGGATCCTGATGGTGAGGCAGTACAGGAACGCTCTGGACAGATATACCCTTGAGATCCCGGCGGGCGGACTGAACGGCCCGGACGAGCCCACAAAGGATGCCGCGGCGCGGGAACTGGAGGAGGAAACCGGGTATGCGGCCGGGAAGATGGAGTGGCTGATCACGGTGCGCACCACAGTCGCTTTCTGCAATGAAAAGATCGATATCTATCTCGCGACGGATCTGACTCGCGGCTGCCAGCACCTGGACGAAGACGAGTTCATTCATGTGGAGGCATATACGGTACAGGAGCTTTGCGATAAGATCCTGTCGGGGGAGATAGAGGACTCCAAGACCATAGCGGCGGTCATGAGCTATAAGGCGAAATTCGGGCAGCCGTGATCCGGGGCGGCCGTCCGGATGCCGGAACGGCCCGGAAAGAACGGCCCGGAAAGGCCGGCCGTCCGGAATATTCCCCCGATTCCTTCGCATATATTGAGAAAAACAAAAGCGGCAGAAGGCGGAGGGCATGAAATGGGGAAATATGGGATAAGACCGGCTGCCGGTCCGTGGCATCCGGGAAAGGCCGGAAGACTGGCCTCCGGTTTTTTTCTTGCGGGCTTCCTGGCCGGGATGGTCCTCATCTTTGCCGGACAGGAGAGTCTGGTGCAGGGATCGTCTTATCTCGATTCCGTGAGCCTGGCGGGAATCGGCGCGCTGAGGATAGACCGGCGGGGACTTTTTCTCTACAGCCTGAAGCAGCGGCTGGCGCCGGCGGGAGTCCTTGTGCTGGCGGCAGCGGCGGGAATGGGAGGCATTGCCGCCTGTTTTTTTCTGCTGTGGAGCGGTTTCTGCGCGGGCGTCCTGCTTTCCGTGCTCTCGCTCCGATATGGAATCCGGGGCGTCCTTCTGTTCGCCGGAGGCATCTGCCCTCAGGCGGCCGTGTTCGTGCCGGTGTTCTGGATGCTCTGCATCCGGTGCATGATGAGCGAAAGAAGCGCGGGGAAGGCCGGGGGAAAGAAGGCGGCAGTGCTTCCTGACGGAGGAATCCTGCTTCTGCTGCTGGGCGGCCTGCTGGGCGGATGCGTCCTGGAAGCCTTTGTGAACCCTTCTGTGCTGGAAAAGGCGCTTGCTTTCTTCTGATTTTGTTTCAGATGCTTTTATTTTCCTCTTTTGTTTTGGCCTTCCAGATGTTATACTTGATTCTATCAGAGGAAAATTCTTTTTCGTCTTGCAGAAAGTGTTTTTTTGGCCGTTCGGCCGTTACTATTCAACCGTATTTCATCAGAAAGGCAGTGGACAGTTGAAGGTATTTCAGACTATTCTTATGGAAAAAGCAGTGGAAACGGGGAAGGCCGTCCTTCCGGTACTTGGGATCGTGCTGATCCTCTGTTTCAGCATCGCGCCGATCTCGCCGGGGATCCTGACGGCGTTTCTGGTGGGTGCGGTATTTCTGATGGCGGGTATGATCCTTTTTTCCCTGGGAGTGGACATGTCCATGACGCTGATGGGAGAACGGGTGGGTACCTGTATGACGAAAACGAGGAAGCTCTGGATCGTGGTCCTGATGGGGTTCGTGCTCGGGTTTATCATCACCGTGTCGGAACCGGATCTGCAGGTCCTGGCGGAGCAGGTCCCGTCGGTCCCCAATCTGATCCTGATCGCGGCGGTTGCCGTCGGCGTCGGCATTTTCCTGGTGGTTGCGCTGCTTCGTATGCTTCTGGGTTTCGCGCTGCCTCCCCTGCTGGTGGTATTCTATCTCGCGGTTTTCCTTCTGGCCTTTTTCGTGCCGGACAGCTTTCTTGCCGTGGCCTTTGATTCCGGAGGAGTTACGACGGGGCCGATGAC
>CALWGL010000142.1 GCA_944380025.1 uncultured Lachnospiraceae bacterium | reverse complement strand
AAGCTGCTACGTTCCTGTAGCAGCTTTTTATTATTAGAATTAACGCCATTTTTTAATACCTGATACCAAAGTCAGGTTATATACGAAAAGAGCCGGAAGCGGAAGGGAAAAAAGAAAAAACTCGGTTACTGTTCGCCAGGTCTGCGCATCTACTGCGCAGACCGTACGAAAACGTACAGGCAGGAAGCATCCGGCCCATCGCGAAGCGATTGGAATGGCCGGATGCCGTTACTGTTCTGCCGAAGGCTGAACAGTAACAAAACTCGCCGTATGCCAGAAAGCCCGGCGAGTCTTCTGCGGGCAGACCTGCGCCGGAGATCGCCGTCCACGCGAAGTCCAGCCATGCCAAGCTCGATTCCGTTTCGCTGCATCTCGCTTGCGGCTGTTCGCCGTATGCCCGGAGGGCCGCAGACTCCTCCACAAGCAAGCTTGTTCCGGAGTCTGTGGCCCTCCGGGCGCATGGCTTCACAGGATAGCAAGATTTTCCATTCCAAAGGCAGGATAGACGGGGTACAATAGGGCTGATATCTGCGGAAGCAGAAAAAAGGATTCCAAATGGAGGGAATGTAAGGAATGGACAACAAACTGGTGCAGGAAAACGGATTCATGCCCTGGGAGCAGAATCCGGAGTGCTTTAAGATCAACAAAAGGGCGCCCCATACGGATATTATCCCTTTTCCCACGCTGGAGGATGCGCTGGCCTGGAATAAGGACGCGAGGGCGGTAACGGATCTGAACGGGATATGGAAGTTCCGGCTGTTTGAGAATCCGGACGCCGCTGACGCGGCTTTTCCGGACGGGCTGGAGCAGATCCTGGATACCCATGCCTGGGGGCAGATCAAAGTTCCGGCGAACTGGCAGCTGGAGGGATATGATTATCCGCAGTATGTGAACACCAAGTATCCCTGGGAAATGAAGGAGGACATCATGCCGCCTCAGATCCCGAGGAAGTATAATCCGGTGGGAATCTACTGCAGAAGTTTTGCGGCGGATCCGAAGAAAGGAGAAAAGCTGATCCTTCGTTTTGAGGGGATCGAGTCCTGCGGGGAGATCTATGTGAACGGCACGTTTGCCGGTTATACGGAAGGGTCTTTCAATCAGTCGGAGTTTGATATCACGGATCTGGTGAAAAAGGGAGAGAATCAGCTGGCGGTCAGAGTGATGCGCTGGTGCGACGGAAGCTGGCTGGAGGATCAGGATTTCTTCCGGCTTGCGGGAATCTTCCGCGACGTATATCTTTATGCCCTGCCTGAGGTGCATATCCGGGATTTCCGGGTGGACGCCCTGCTGGATGAAAACTATCAGGACGGCCGTCTGAGCGTGGAGGTTCTGACGGAAGGGGACGCCGACGGCTGCGAGGTGCGTCTGGATCTGTACAGCCCGAAGGGAAAGGGGATCCTTTCCACGGACGTGGCGCGGGTGAAGGATGGCCGGGCGGAGTTTCATGAGGATGTGGAGACGCCCTGGCAGTGGAGCGCGGAGTCTCCGTCCCTGTATACGGTGGTTCTTACGCTGAAGAACGGAGAGGAGGAGACGATCCTGGCCTGCCGCTGCGGCTTCCGCACCTTCGAGATGAAGGACGGCCTGATGATGCTGAACAATAAGCGCATCGTGTTCAAGGGAGCCAACCGTCATGAATTCGGCGCGAAGTTTGGCCGGGCCATCACGAAGGAGGCCATGCTCCAGGATGTGCGCGACATGAAGCGCAACAATATCAACGCGGTGCGTACCTCCCACTATCCCAATCATCCCTACTGGTATGAGCTGTGCGACGAGTACGGCCTGTACGTGATCGATGAGACGAATCTGGAAACCCACGGAACCTGGATCTACGGCGTGCCGGAGAGCGAACAGCCCTTCGCCCTTCCCGGGAGCAATCCGCACTGGACCGCTGCCGTTCTGGACCGGGTGGCCGATATGTATTACCGCGACAGGAACCATTCCAGCATCCTGATCTGGTCTCTGGGAAATGAGTCCTACTGCGGAGAAAATTTCAGAAAGATGGCGGAATTCCTCAGAGAGCATGACAGCACCAGGCTGGTGCACTACGAAGGCGAAACCCACTGCCCGGGCTATGACGATGTGACGGATATGCATTCTTCTATGTATACTCCGACGGCGGAGTGGGTGAAGTTCCCGGAAAAGTATCCCGACAAGCCTTCGATCCTGTGCGAATACGCGCATGCCATGGGAAATTCCTGCGGAAGCCTGGTGAAGTATACCGAGGCCTTTGAAAAATATCCGAAGCTGCAGGGCGGCTTTATCTGGGATTATGTGGACCAGGCGATCCTGACGAAGGATGAGAACGGAAAGGAATATCTGGGCTACGGCGGAGATTTCGGAGAAGGCTATCACGACGGAAACTTCAGCGGAAACGGACTGATGTTCGCGGACAGGACAGAGACTCCCAAGATGAAGGAGGTCCGTGTCTGCTATCAGAATATCGCTTTTGAAAAGGCAGACTGGGGCAGCGGAAAGGTGACTGTCTCAAACAGGAGCCTGTTTACGGATCTGGCCGAATATGACTTCAGATGGACCCTGTATGTGGACGAAGCGTACTGCGCGGGCGGAAGCTTTTCCCTTTCCTGTGCGCCCGGGGAACGGGCGGAGGTTTCCCTTCCTCTGGCTCAGACGCTGGCAGCAGGCGGGTTCGGAGAAGGAAAGGAGGCTTTCCTGAACCTGGAAGCTGTGCTGAAGGAAAAGACGGAATGGGCCGATGCCGGTTACGCGGTTGCAATGGGACAGCTGAAGACCGGCGTCAGGGAAACGGATGTGGTCGCAAAGGCGGAGAAGGCGGAAGGCAGGACCACCGTTTCCGAGACTTTGGCTGCCCTGATCCTGACCGGAGCCGATTTCGAGTATCGGTTTTCCAAGAGAAGCGGCGACTTCTACAGCATCAGGAAAAACGGAAGGGAATATCTAAAAGAGCCCGTTGCCTGCAATTTCTGGAGAGCCAGCACCGACAATGACCGGGGAAGCAAGCAGAGCTGGAAGTCCCAGGTGTGGAGGTATGCGGGCGCGCAGGCGGCCAAATGGGTGACGGGAGCCACGGAAAAGGACAATCACGTGGAAGTGACGATGAAGTTCATCCCGCCCCTTCCCGCAGAGGCGTATCTGGAGACGAAGCTTTCCGTTTACGCGGACGGAACGATCCTCTTTGACAACAGCTATTACGGCGCGCAGAATCTGCCGGATATTCCGGAGATCGGCCTGATGTTTACTCTTCCGGAGGATTTTGACCGGTTTGAGTGGTTCGGAAGAGGAGAGCATGAGAACTATATTGACAGAAAGGAATCCGCCTTTGTGGGAACCTGGCAGTCGAAGGTGGAGGACCGGATGGTGCCCTACCTGGTTCCTCAGGAATGCGGAAACGTTCTGGATGTGAGACGGCTTTCCATTGCCGGAAGGGACGGCGGCTGCCTGACATTCACGGGGATCCCGGCGGTGGAAGCCAATGTTCTTCCCTATACGCCGGAGGAAATGGAGACCGCGGCGCACCAGAAGGACCTGCTTCCTTCCGACAAGACGGTGGTGCGCATCAACTGGAGACAGACCGGCGTCGGCGGGGACGACACCTGGAGCCTGAACGCAAGAGCGCACGAGGAATTCCGCATCAAGGCGGAGGATCACTGCCGGTTTGTATTTGCCGTGAAGCCGGAATAAGAAAAAACTGCCGGACAGGATCGGAGGAGGGCGTCAGAATGCCTTCCTCCATCCGACCGGAGAAAAGGGACATTTCAGCAGGGAGGGGAAAATGACGGATAGCAGGATCCGGCAGATGCCGGGAACACAGCCAAACGAATATCAGAAGCAGCAGATGGAGAGAAGATTCGGGATGTTCCTTCATTTCGGAGTGAATACCTTTGGAAATGTGGAATGGTCGGACGGAAGCATTCCCGCGCTCTGCTATCAGCCCCGGCAGATCGACGCGGACCAGTGGATCAGGACCGCTTATGAAGCGGGGATGAACTATGTGGTCCTTGTCACAAAGCATCACGACGGGTTCTGCCTCTGGAATACGAAATACACGGATTATTGCGTGAAAAACTCCGGAAATACCGCGGATGTGGTGATGGAGGTATCGCAGGCCTGCCGGAAATACGGACTGAAGCTGGGACTTTACTATTCCCTGTGGGACAGGAGCGAACCCCGCTACAGACAGGATTTTTCCGGACAGTATCTGGATTACATGCAGGACCAGCTGACGGAACTTCTGGACGGGAGATACGGGGAGATCGTGGAGCTGTGGCTGGACGGCGCCTGGGACAGGGCGCGCAGCGACTGGCAGCTGGAACGGCTTTATGATTATGTCAAAAGAATGCAACCGGCCTGCCAGATCGGCGTGAACCACACAGTGGGCACGGATTTTGACAGACCCGGACAGCCGGAGGAAAGATATCTCCCCGCGGCCTGTCAGGAAGGAGATCCGCTGCGGATGTTTCCCAGCGATTTCCGGCTGTGGGACCCTCACATGTGTGCCTGCCCGGATCCGAAGCTCTATACCTATCAGAACAACACCTACTATCTGCCCTTTGAGATGACCATCTGTTCCAGACAGGGGTTCAGCTGGTTTTATTCCAATATCTATGAAAAAATGCCTTTCCTGGATGTGAAGGATACCGTGGAGAAATGCAGGATCGCTTTTGCGGCCCGGAATATGGTCGTGATCAATCTTCCGCCGGATACGGACGGAAGGCTGGTGCAGTCTGATATCGATCATCTGATGCAGATCGCTGACGGGCTCGGAACCAGGAGAGGACAGGAAACGCGGCAGTGAACCGCGCCGGCACAGAACGCATACAATGGTAGAAAAAAGAAATAAAGGAACCATGGTATGGAGTTTCATTACAATCAGTTCGGCATGACTCAGAGGCCGGTCTACATGACCTTTTCCGGAGTGATCACCAGTATCGGAGCGGCGGGAAACATGGGCAGATACGACGGCTGTTCCCAGGTGGTCACCGTGGAAAACGAAGCCGGAAATGCAGTGAACTTTTTCATGAATGCGGATACCTTTGTGGTGGATTACACCACCCTGTACGAAAGCCTTCCCGTCACGGTTTTCTATAACGGCAATGCGGCCGCGCCGCTGATCTATCCGCCGCAGTACGCGGCGGCTGTCATTGCGCCGCAGACAGAAGGGCAGATGGTGTATGTGGGCTATTTCAACAATGTATTTCTCAGCAGCGACCAGGGACTGAAGCTGAACCTGGCGCCGTCCACCACGGTGGTGACGCAGAACAACCAGACCTATCTGGGAAATCCGGGCGGACATACGCTGGTCGTTCTTTACAGTCAGACCACCCGAAGCATCCCGCCCCAGACCACGCCGGATAAGGTTATCGTCCTCTGCGGACAGTAGACAGATGAAAAGACGCCCCGCGCTGCCGCACAGGGGCGTCTTTTTTACATAGGCCAGGGGCCGGCCGCCCTGTCAGTCAAGCTTTTCGAAATGCGGCGTCCGGCCTTCGAAAACCGTGTAATAGCGGAAGCCGCAGTCTTTCAGGATCTCCTCCGCCCGGCCGAAGAAGCGGCACAGGTCCTGCGGCCTGTGAGCATCGGAACCGATCGTAATGATCTCTCCGCCCTTCTCGCGGTAGCGGCGCAGGACGGCTGCGGCGGGATTGACATCTCTCAGGCCATAGCCAAGTCCGCCGGTGTTGAGCTCCAGTCCGATCCCGTTTTCCAGAAGCAGATCCAGGATCCGCTCAAACAGATCCGCATATTTTTCATAACAGTAATCCCTATCCTGCCCGGGCGCATAGCGGACGGCGTAGTCCAGATGGCCGTATACATCGAAGTCCGTGAAGGTCTCCAGATTTTCGATGATGGATGAAAAATATTCCCGCAGCGCTTCTTCCGTGCTCCGTCCCTCCCAGAAATACGGCTGAAAAGGGTCCTTTCCCGCACACAGATGAGAGGAACCGATGATGAAGTCAAAGGGCTTCGATGCGGCGCAGGCGGCCTGCAGCGGAACAAGATGTGCCTGCAGCCCAAGCTCCAGGCCGAAGAGAAGGCGGATCCTGTCCCGGTATTTTTCCCGGTATGTCAGGAGGTCATAGAGATAGGAATCCAGATTGACTTCAAAGAATCCGGCAGGCGTGGCATCCGATACCGGAAATTCGAAATCCATGTGTTCCGTGAAGCACATCCGCGTAAGGCCCAGTTCCATTCCTTTTTGGATCATGGATTCCATGGGGGCTTGCGAGTCTCCGGAAAAGGAGGAATGCAGATGATAGTCGGCTCTGATCGACATAAAAAAGCTCCCTTCCGCCGCCCGGCATGTTCGGTGAAAAGGGCGGCTCCTGCAGGAAGTATACCCTATACGGGAGGAAATGGCAATGGAGGAAGAAAATCTGAAATTTTTGTAAAATTTGTTCATTTTCCAATATTTTTCGATTTTCATCTTGATATTTTTGGGCGGATTAGGTACAATGTTTTTGCTGATAAAATTTTGTCAAGCATAATTTGGACAGGCTGTGTTCTGCACGGCGGTTTTTGTTGTGTCTGGCAGAATGATATAAAAAACATTTTTAGGAGGAATTAAAAATGGCAGTCAAAGTAGCAATTAATGGTTTTGGCCGTATTGGACGTCTTGCGTTCAGACAGATGTTCGGCGCAGAGGGATTTGAAATCGTTGCGATCAACGATCTTACTTCTCCCGAGATGCTTGCTCACCTGCTGAAGTATGATTCTACTCAGGGCAGATATGAGCTGGCCGACAAGGTTTCCTACGGTGAGGATTCCATCACTGTTGACGGAAAAGAGATCAAGATCTACGCGAAGGCCAACGCTGCTGAGCTTCCGTGGGGTGAGATCGGTGTTGACGTAGTTCTGGAGTGCACCGGCTTCTATACCTCCAAGGCAAAGGCCCAGGCTCATATCGATGCCGGCGCCAAGCACGTTATCATTTCCGCTCCTGCCGGAAACGATCTTCCTACCATCGTTTACAATGTAAACCATGAGACCCTGAGCAAGGATGACCACATCATCTCCGCTGCTTCCTGCACCACCAACTGCCTGGCTCCCATGGCGAAGGCTCTGAACGACGCTTTCCCGATCCAGACCGGTATCATGTGCACGATCCACGCTTACACCGGAGATCAGATGACTCTGGACGGCCCTCAGAGAAAGGGTGACAAGAGAAGAAGCCGTGCCGCAGCTGTGAACATCGTTCCCAACAGCACCGGCGCTGCAAAGGCGATCGGCCTGGTTATCCCTGAGCTGAACGGAAAGCTGATCGGCGCTGCTCAGCGTGTTCCTACCCCTACCGGATCCACCACGATCCTGACTGCGGTTGTTAAGGGACAGCCCACCAAGGATGCCATCAACGCTGCCATGAAGGCTGCTGCGAATGAGTCCTTCGGCTACAACGAGGACGAGATCGTATCCAGCGATATCGTTGGCATGAGATATGGTTCCCTGTTCGATGCTACCCAGACCATGGTTCTGCCCATCGACGAGAACACCGCTCAGGTACAGGTTGTTTCCTGGTACGACAACGAGAACTCCTATACCAGCCAGATGGTTCGTACCATCAAGCACTTCGGCAAGCTGCTGAACGCTTAATCCGTTCGTATGCGAAAGGCATAGGCTCATTAAGGGTCCGGTCTGAAAAGGACCGGACCTTTTTTAACGGATGCTGTCCCTCAGGGATGCTCCGTTATTCTATCAGTCGGGGTTCCGCCCCGGATCAAGGAGGTTTATATCATGTCTTTAAACAAGAAATCCATTGATGATATCAATGTAAAAGGAAAAAGAGTCCTCTGCAGATGTGATTTCAACGTTCCGCTGAAGGAAGGAAAGATCACGGACGAGAACCGTCTGGTTGCGGCGCTTCCCACCATTAAGAAGCTGATCGCTGACGGCGGAAAGGTGATCCTCTGCTCCCATCTTGGAAAGCCCAAGGGAGAGCCCAAGCCTGAGCTGTCTCTGGCTCCCGTGGCAAAGCGCCTGTCCGAGCTGCTCGGCCAGGAAGTGAAGTTCGCCGCTGATCCCGAGGTGGTAGGCCCCAACGCGAAGGCTGCCGTAGAAGCCATGCAGGACGGCGATGTGATCCTTCTGGAGAACACCCGTTACAGAGCGGAAGAG
>CALWGL010000141.1 GCA_944380025.1 uncultured Lachnospiraceae bacterium | reverse complement strand
GTGACGCTTTCCGGCTGTCTTTTTCTGGCGTTCCTGGCGGCGGCGGGAATCTTCGGAAACATGTACATCATCGACGACGGAGACAGGGGGCTGCGCTACTGCTTCGGTCTGGGCCATCCCAATGCCTGCTACTGTCTGTTCTGGGCGCTTGCCACGCTGGGCATTTACCTGTGGCATGAGAAGATGAAGCTCCGGCATTATGGGCTGATCGCCCTTCTGGGCGTTCTTCTGTTTCTCCCCACCAGATCGAGGACCGGGGCGCTGTTTCTGATCTTCACCCTGGGGCTGTCTCTGCTCCTGACATACGGAAAGAAGGTCAGAGAGGCAAAGCTTCTCTTCCTGCTTGGGATCGCCGCGCTTTCCGCCTGCGCGCTCCTGTCCGTCTGGATCGCGTATTACGAGCCCTATCAGGGGCCGTTTTATACGTATATCGACCGTTTCATCACAGGACGCATCACCAGCATGAACACCCTGATGGAGGGCGGCGGGATGCTTCGCAACTGGCGGCTGTTCTCCCGCCCGGAGAACGTCAAATATTTTGACCTGGGCTATGTTCGCCTGTTCTACTGGTACGGGATCATCCCAGGGGCGGTCTATCTGGTCATGTATGCCCTGCTGACCCTGGAATGCCGCAGGAGGAAGGATCCCTTCGGCTTCATGATGCTTCTGTCCTTCGGCCTGTACACCATGTTGGAGGCACATTTCATTTCCGTATATCTGGGAAGGAATTACGCGCTGTTTCTCATGGGAGCATACTGGACAGGGATCGTGCGGAAGAGAAAGAAGGACGGCGGGACGGAGCCGGAAAGACAGGAGTACTTCTGGATGCTTCCGCGGCTGCTGCTGTAGCACAGAAAAAGGAAACCATTTTCCGCCGGAACGGAGCCGCCCCGGCGGATGGAAAGAGGACGGGATCTATGCGTTTGGTCATCGACTGTTTTAAGCTGGTAAAAGGAAAAGGAAAGAGCATCGGGATCTACAATCTGGCCAGAAATCTGACCGGGCATCTGGCGGAAACGAACCGGAACAGGGAGCACTGCGACGAGATCGTGGTACTGGGAAACGCGCTGAACCGGAAGGATTTTGACGTGCCGGGCGTCCGTTTTGTCCAGGTAAAGGGCAATCCTCTGAACCGGATCGTCTATACGTTCTGGGAACTGTTCGGCGTAGTGTACGCGGCCCGGAGGGAAGGGGCGGACCGGATCCTGTTTCCCCGCGGCTACCGGCCGCTGTTTTACCGGGGACGGGATGTGATCATTGTCCACGACCTGATCCCTTTTTTCTATGACAGATGCTTCCCCGGCGTCCTGAACCGGGTGGAAAATGCCTATATCATGAACCGGCTGAAGGCCTCCATCCGGCATGCGGACCGGATCGTGACCATTTCAAAATACTCTCTGCAGGAGATGGAGGCGCTCTGCCCCGGCTGCGAAAGCCGTGTCCATGTGATCTACAACGGCGTCAATCCGGTGCCCTGCTCCGACCGGCCCTCTCCCCTGAAGCCAGACGGCCCCTATCTGTATGCGGGAGTATCCCCCCTGCCTCACAAGAACGCGCTGGGGGTCCTGAAGACCTATGAAGCCTATTTCCGCGCGGAGCTCCGTGAGGGAAAGACGCCCGCCCGCCTGGTCGCCATCGGCATCGACGGACCGGAGAGCGTGACCGGAGGCCGCGAGGCACTCAGTCCGGAGGCGGAAAAATATGTGACCTTCTGCCGGTATATTGAAAGCGGCGAGGAAATGCACAGCCTGCTGGCCGGAGCCAGCGCGTTTCTCTTCCTTTCCCTCATCGAGGGCTTCGGCTTCCCGCCTCTGGAGGCCATGCAGCTGGGCGTTCCCGTCGTCTGCTCCGACCGGACCTCCCTTCCCGAGGTGATCGGAGACGCCGGCCTTCTGACCGATCCGGACGATATCGAAGGAACGGTATCCTGCATCCGCCGTCTGCTGGGAGACGAAGCGCTCCGCAGAGAGCTCATTGAAAAGGGGTATGAGAACGTGAAGCGGTTTGACTGGGACAGCAGGATCAGCCGTTACTGGGAGGTGCTTGCGAAGTGAGCGGACTGATCTCGGTGATCGTGCCGGTCCATAATGGGGAAGCATTCCTCTCCGACTGCCTGGAGAGCCTGGTGAGACAGACCTGGAGGCAGCTGGAGATCCTGGTGATCGACGACGGTTCCACAGACGGCAGCGCGGCGCTCTGCCGCCGGTGGCAGGAAAAGGACGGGAGGATCCGTTTTTTTCAGAAGGAAAACGGAGGCGTCTCCTCTGCCCGCAACCTGGGGCTTGAGATGGCGCGGGGGGAGTACGCGGCCTTTGTGGACGCAGACGACTGGCTCCTGCCGGGGATGCTGCAGGAGCAGCTGGAGCTGCTCGTTCAGGAAGACGGAGATATGATCCTGGGAGGCTATCTGGCGGTGGGAGAAAGGGAACGGAAGGCCTTCCGCGGCGGAGAGGGCTTCTCAGGCGCAGAGACCGGTGCCCGGGCCGGAAAGCAGTCCGGCCCGGCTTCCGGAAAGCAGTCCGGTCCGGACACCGGAAGGACGCCCGGCCCGGCTTCCGGAAAGCAGTCCGGTCCGTTCTCCGGAAGGCGGACCTGCCGGAGTATGGATGCGGGACAGTATGTGGAGGAGTATCTTCTGCAGAGCTGTTCCCGCTGCTGGAGCATCCTGTTTCGCCGGGAGGCCATCGGAGAGACCCGTTTTCCGGAGGGCCTTTCCATCGGGGAGGATCTGCTGTTCCTTTCGCGCCTGATGCCGAAGATGAAGAGGATCCTTGTCACAGAAGCCTGCGGCTACTGCTATTTCATCAATGCGGAGGGGGCCATGCTTGCCGGCTTCCGTCCTTCCTACATGGATCAGATCACCTGCTGGGAAATGGCGGAACGGGAGCTTGCGCCCTTCGGAAAGGAAGCGGCGGAACGGGTCAGCCTCTGTCTGTTCCAGGCCGTGCTGCTGACGGCGGGAAAGCTGGCGCTGCTGCCGCCCGCGGCGGTGAAAGGGGAACAGGCGGCGTATGTGGACCGGTGCATCCGTGCGGCGCGGCAAGCCTGGGAGAAGCTGGGACGGAAGGGAAGGAAGCGGCTGTCCGCCGGATACCGCCTGAAGGGGCTGGTCTTTCTGCACGCCCCGGCCATGTATCTGAAACTGTATCATATCTGGAAGCGGAGGAGTAAGAGCTGAGGATGAAGCGTTACCTGGGAAAAACGGATAAAATAGTCCTGTACATGCATGCGGGAAGCGGAAATCACGGCTGTGAGGCGATCGCCAACACGATCATCCGGATGCTTCCAAAACCTGCCATCGTGATGACCAACAGCCTGGCCGAGGATGAAGCCTATTCCCTGAAAGGAAAGGCGGCCATCCTGGAAGAACGGAAGGTGCGGAAGAATTTTTTCATACATTCCTGGTATTACCTGCTGGACCGGGTCTTTCATGACCCACAGGCGGCATTCCGCTACCGGTTCCGCGCGGTATGCGGCAGAAACCTGCGCCGGATGAACATCTCCATCGGCGGCGACAATTACTGCTACGGGATCCTTCTGAAGGAACTGAAATGCGCCAACCGGCTTTTTAACGAACAGGGAGCGATGACCGTGCTGTTTGGCTGCTCCATCGAGCCGGAGCTTCTGTCGGATCCGGACATCATTGAGGATATGCGGCGGTATGCCTGCATCATCGCCAGGGAATCCATCACCTGGCAGGCTCTGGTCCAGGCAGGCCTGAAGGAAAAGAGCTACCTGGTCCCGGATCCCGCCTTCCTGCTTCCGGCCAGAAAGCTCCCCCTCCCGGAAGGCTTTGCCGAGGGAAACATGGTGGGGCTGAACGTGAGCCCCATGGTGGTGGAGCGGGAGAGCAGTCCCGGGATCACCATGGAAAACTACAGATATCTGATCCGCCATATCCTGGAAAAAACGGATATGGGCGTGGCGCTGATCCCCCATGTGGTCTGGAAGAGCAATGACGACAGGACCGTGCTGAAAAAACTCTGGCAGGAGTTTCGGGACACGGGCAGGGTGATCATGATCGGGGACGCGGACTGCGAGACTCTGAAGGGCTATATCGCCCGCTGCCGCTTTTTCATCGGAGCCAGGACCCACGCTACCATTGCCGCCTATTCTTCCCTGGTTCCCACGCTGGTGCTGGGATATTCGGTCAAGGCGAGAGGGATCGCCTTCGATCTGTTCGGCACCTGGGAGAATTATGTGCTGCCCGTGCAGTCGCTTCAGAGAAAAGAAGAGCTTGCGGAGGGCCTGGAATGGCTGATCCGGAAAGAGGACGCGGTCAGAAGGAGGCTCGGCAGGGTCATGCCCGCCTATCTGGAGAGGGCGAGACAGGCCGGCCGGATGATCGAACGCCTGATGGAAGGCCGCGATCCGATGTAAATGAGAGAAAACGGACATAACGAACATGGAAAACAATATGGAATTGCTGCAGGAGCTTCTGCAGAGAACGGAAACCATACAGAAGATCAACGCGCTGCAGGAGCAGGCATCCCGGGAGATCCTTTCCTGGCCCGCCCTTTCGGGAAAGGACAGGCTGAAGCGGGGGATCCGGAAATACCTGCTGAGACAGGCCGTGCCTCCCGCGGACAGATATTCCTGGCCCAACGGGCTTCTGGCCGGAGGTCTTTCCCAGGTGCAGAAGGTGCTGCGGGACAACGGGAGCGCGGAAATCCTGAAAAAGTATTTCGACCGGTGGATCCGGAAAGGGATGCCTCTCTATTATGTGGACAACACGGTAAACGGGATGGCGCTGCTGGATCTTTATGAGACCACCGGGGAGGAAAAGTATCTGGACGCCGCCTCCCGCATCGCCGCTTTTCTGAAGGAGCACAAAAAGGATGCCGGTGAAAACCTTCTCTACCGGAGAAAGGATGCGGACATGATCTATGCGGATACCGTGGGCATGGTCTCCCCTTTTCTGTGCCGGTACGGCGTCCTGAAAAAGGATCCCTCCCTGGTCCGGCTTGGGGTGCTGCAGATCGTCCATTTCCTGGACCACGGGATGGATGACAGAACGGGTCTTCCCTATCACTGCTTTGACAGCGCGGCCGGCATCCGATACGGCTGCGTGGGCTGGGGAAGGGCGGTCGGCTGGCTGATGGGCGGCATCGCGGAAAGCCTCATGTATCTGCCGGAGCAGACGCCCCAGTTTTCCTTCATGCAGGGACATCTGCAGCGGCTGGCATGCGCGGCCATAACCTATCAGAGACAGGATGGAAGTTTTTCCTGGCTTCTTCCGGCGGCTGAGGGACCGGCCGATACTTCGGCCACTGCCATGATCGCCTGCGCCCTTCTGACGGGGATCCGCAGGGGATGCCTGGAGGAGGACCGGGCGGAGCAGGTGAAGGCTGCCGCGGAATTCCTGCTTTCCTGCATGAAGAACGGGAAGGTGGAACAGTGCTCCGCCGAGTGTACGGCCTATTCGGAATATCCCCAGCGCTACGGCAGCTATCCCTGGGGAGACGGGCCGGCACTGAAGCTGTTTGCTGCCCTGGAGGAAGTGGAATGAACCGTCTGATCTTATATGATACCTGCAATTTCCGGGACTATCCGGTGGGAGGACAGCTGACCAGCATCCGGAATTTTCTCCGCTGCCTGGCTGAGGTCTGCCCGGAGCGCTGCGAGGATGTGCTGCTGGTCGGCGTATCCTGCGACGCGGGAGAGGTGGGGAGGATCCGGAAGATCCCTGCCGCTTCCGGAAGCTTTTCCTTTCTCGCCGTGGTGAAGGCGGAGGAGGATCTGGGAAACGTAAAAAAATCTCTCCGCCTGGAATACGTGAAAGGACTCCTGAAATACCGGAAGCTGATCGGACTGAAAAAGAGCGACTGCAATTATATCCATACGCCGGAGGCCTTTGCCGCGGTGCGGCTGATGCGGCCGGGGGCCGTCTGCTATGTGTTTTCCCACGGCACCTATCTGCATATGTGGCAGCGGGTGCGCTTTTTCAGAAAGGCCCCCTTCATCCGCCTGCTCTTTCAGCAGTTCCTGATGCAGGTGATCCGCAAAAGCACGGCGGTCTTCGTTCTGGATCACGGAACCCTGCGGGACTACAGCGCCTATAACCGGCGGGTGATCCTGGTCAGGAATTCCATCGTCTGCCGCGGCTTTCAGGAACGGAGAAAAAGCGGCGCGCGGGAGGCGCGTTTTCTGTTCGTGGGGAGGCTTTCCGCGGGAAAGAGGATCGGCACCATCATCGAAGCGGTAAAAGGCTGGCCCGGGGACTGCGTCCTGAACATCCTGGGGGACGGGGAAGAACGGCAGAAGCTGGAGGAGGCGGCGGAGGGCAGCAGCAGGATCCGTCTTCTGGGAGCCGTGGGGCCGGACGAGGTGGAGCGGTTCATGCGGGAGTCGGACATCCTGGTCATGAACTCTGACTCGGAAGGGATGCCCATGGTGATCCTGGAAGCCATCAGCACCGGCATGCCCGTGATCACCACGGACGTGGGCGGGATCCGCGAGGCGCTCACCTTCGGAGAGGACAGCGAAGCCACGGACGGAACCGCTCAGGGGATCCGGGACGCCGCGGACAGGATCCTGGCTGATTATGACCGGTATGCGCGGAAGGCATATGAGAAATCTCTTCAGTTTGATTACAGAAAAGTAAATGAAAAAATTCTGAATGTTCTGAATGAAAGCCTTAGATGGGAGAAAATATCTGACAATGGAAAGTAAAATGACTGAGAAGACGGTCAGTATCATTGTTCCGGTGTATAATGCTCAGAATTTTCTGGAAAAATGTGTGGAAAGCATTCTCGGGCAGACCTTTTCCGGGCTGGAGGTGATCCTGGTGGACGACGGATCACAGGACCGCAGCCCGCAGATGTGCGACGCCTTTGCCGCGCGGGATGCCAGGGTACAGGTGATCCACAAGGAAAACGGCGGCCTGGTGTCCGCATGGACGGCGGGGGTGAGGCGTTCCTTGGGAAATTATCTGATGTTCGTGGACAGCGACGACTGGATCGACGCCTGTATGACGGAGGAGCTGCTCAGGCATGCGTCCGGAGGACCGGGAGAGATCGTCTGCTGCAATTTTGTCATCGAACGCCCCGGCTGTGCGGAGGAATGCCGCCATGTCCTCGCGCCCGGCGTCTATGAAGGAGAACGGCTGGAAACGGAAGTCAGGGGGGAGCTTCTGGGACACGAAGACCGGACGGTTTCCATGTCCCGCTGCATGAAGCTGTTTTCCAGAGAGCTGATCACGGACAACCTGGGCTTCACCAGCCCGAAGCTGAAAATGGGAGAGGATGTGAGCATTGTCCTTCCGGCCCTCTGCGACTGCAGAAGACTGGTGATCCTGAAGGACGCTCTGTACTATCACTATTTCTTCAATCCCGCTTCCATGGTCCATAAATATGACCCGGCCATGGCGGAGCAGATCCGGGAGCTGAACGGAGTCATCCGGAAGGTGGCGGAAGCGAAACGGATGCCGGACGGAGTCCGCCAGCGGGAAAAGGAGAACGTGTATCTCACCATGCTTTCCGTCAAAAACGAGCTGCGCGGCGGCCGGAAAGGCTACGCGGAACGCACCGCGCGGATCTGTCGGACGGAGAAAATGGCGGACCTGCTGAAGCGGTACGGGATCCGGCCCCGGGATAAGGCGAACCGGATCATCGCATGGGTGATGAGAAGGCCGGACCGGCTGCGCTGCGCGTGCGGCAGAATGGCCTTTGCCCTGCATGACGCCCTGGCGGGCAGACACGGCTGAAGAAGGAGAAACGAGGACTGCAATGATCATTGTGAAGGTAATGGGAGGACTGGGAAACCAGATGCAGCAGTATGCGCTGTACGAGAAGTTCCGGTCTCTTGGGAAAGAAGCGAAGCTGGATATCTCCTGGTTCGAGGACGCAAAGCAGCAGGAAAGAGTCCTGGCCAGGCGCAGCCTGGAGCTTCTGCTGTTCGACGGGCTGACGTTTGAAAAGGCCTCCCGCCGGGAGTGCGCGGCGCTCCTGGGAGAAGGCGGAGGGTTTGGGAAGGAGCCGTCCGGCAGGGGAGGCCCGGCGGACAGCGTCCTGTCCGGAGCCGCCTTCCTTCTGCGGAAAGTGAAGCGAAAGCTCGCTCCGGCGTCGGATCCGCATTTCTATGAGACGGACATGTACCATCCGGAGATCTTTTCCTTCGAGAATAAGTACCTGGAGGGACACT
>CALWGL010000140.1 GCA_944380025.1 uncultured Lachnospiraceae bacterium | reverse complement strand
TATACGCAGACCAAGAAATACGTCGAAGAAGTGGCGAAGGATAAGCTGGGTCTGGTCAATCCGGGCGAGATCATCTACAAGCCCGAGGAATAAAGAGGAATCGGAACGCAAAAAGCGCCCGGTTCCTTTTTTTGCGCGATAAGCCCGGAGAGCAGCCGCGTGGGAGGGCAGGCGTGCCTGCACGGACACGCGGATATTCGACGGGCAACGGACAGGGAGCAGCACTGCTGCGAGCTGGACCGATAAGCCCGGAGAGCAGCCGCGTGGGAGGGCAGGCGTGCCGGATGCGGTTCCCGTTTGAGATAAAACTTCGGATTATGCCGGAAAGCGGCAGATTTCAGGGACGTATCAGAAAGAAACCGCCCACGCTTTGACAAATCCCGCACCGGAAAAGGAATATAATGAGGCGTAAACCGGAAAGCGGAAATCCGGAATGAAAAGCGTTGCTATTCAGCCAGGTCTGCGCATTTACTGCGCAGACCGTACGAAAACGTATCGGGTGGAAGCATCCGGCCCATCGCGAAGTGATTGGAATGGCCGGATGCCGTTACGATTCTGCCGAAGGCTGAATTGTAACAGAAAGGCGGAGCATACGCCGTTCCGGAAGAAGGACGGCGGGAAAGGCGGCAGGCAGATGAAAAACAGGGGATCCGCAGATGCGGTGCAGTCCGCATATCTGCTGGAATACGGCAGAAGAAAGATCCGGGTGTGCGCGGATACGTTTCAGAATCTGGCGCAGATCTTCTCGGAGGACAGGCTGGAAGGAAAGGAACAGGAGGAAGGAGGAGAGCGGTCGGAGAGGGCCTTTTTTTACCTGAAAAAAAGTCTGGCAAGAGAACGGCGGCTTTTTGCGGAAAACCTGAAGGAGATGGCGGAGCTGATGAACCGGAGTTCACAGGAATCCGTCCGGTTCCTGCGGCTGGGAAACCGGAGGAAGAGACAGATCGTCCGAGGACTTGCCGGCGAAGGCCTGAATGCGGAGGATATCTATCTGGTGCAGAGAGGGGACGGACGCATGGAACTGTCGCTTCTGCTGTCTGCCCGGCAGACGCGGAGCCGGGGGACACGCACGGCGCAGGAGGCGGCGGATCTGCTGTCCGTGCTTCTGGACATGCGGCTGGTGTCGTCCGGGCGAAATCCCTTCTTCATCGGCACGGAACCGGCGTGCTGTTTTTTTGAGGAGGAGCCGGCGTACGTGTGGCTGACGGGGACGGCGCGGGCGGTCAGGGAAACGGAAACGGTCTCGGGAGACAATTTTGCTTTTTTTGAAGCCGGGGATGCCGGTCTGGTGCTGGCCCTGTCGGACGGCATGGGGTCAGGGGAGGCGGCCTGCCGGGACAGTGAGGCCGTGGTGGATATGGCGGAAAGCATGCTGGAAGCGGGAATCGACGCGCAGATGGCCGTCCGGCTGATGAACAGCGCCATGGCAGGGGAGGGGAGCGCGGAATGTCTTCCCACCCTGGACCTGTGCACCCTGGATCTGCATGAGGGCGAATGTACTTTTTTAAAGGCAGGGGCTGCGGCGAGCTTTGTCAAGCACGGCAGCGTGGTGGAGCGGATCAGCGGCGCTTCGCTTCCGCTTGGGGCTCTCGGTGAGGCACAGCCTCAGCCCGTGAAGAGGGGCGTGTCGGACGGCGACTATATCATTCTGATGACGGACGGCATGACGGAGAGCTGGCCGGACGGAGAGGGGGAGAAGAGGCTGGAGACGATCCTTTCCGGCATGAACGGCATTTCCCCCTCCGAAATGGCGGGCCTTCTGCTGCGGGCCGCCATCGAACAGCGCGGCGGAAGGATCCGCGACGATATGACGGTGCTCTGCGCCGGGATCTGGGAAAAAAGAGATGGAGACGCGGAAGGTTAGGCCGCCGGAACGCTTTTCTTACGTGCCGGTCAGCAAGTGACCGGCACCTGCCCGATCAGCAGCACGTCGGGTACCCAAAACAGAGGAACCGAAAACAGAGATTTGACTTCTGGCGGGAATTTGGATATATTCTGGATATGATGCCGGAAAAACGGGGAGCCTGTATGCAGGGCCCGCGTGACCGGACGCAAGGCGGGAAAGAGCTGCGTGTAAGGAAAGGAGATGGGCTGTCTTGCAGGGTACAAAAGATACGGATCAGCTGCCGGAGAAGGTCAGTCTGTATATGGAAAAAGAGAACATGGCGCGTCCGGGAAGCCGGATCCTTGCCGGTGTATCCGGCGGGGCTGATTCCGTCTGCCTGCTGGCGGTCCTGCTGCGGCTTGGAGAACGGTATGGCTGGCAGATCGGAGCGGTGCATGTGAACCACGGTCTCCGGAGGGAAGCGGGAGAAGATGCGGATTTCACGGCGAAGCTGTGCGGCAGATGGGGCGTGCCGTTTTTTCTGAAGGAAGAGAACGTGGGAAAGCGGGCAAAAGAGTGGCGCATGTCCGTGGAGGAAGCGGGGCGGAAGGTGCGGTATCAGGCCTTTTACGAGGCGGCGGAACGCTTCGGCGCAGACCGGATCGCGGTGGCCCATAACCGGAACGACCGGGCGGAGACGCTTCTGTTCCATCTGTTCCGGGGAACGGGGCTGAAGGGCATGGCCTCTATCCGCCCTGTGCGGGGAAAGATCATCCGGCCGCTTCTGGATACCGGACGGGAGGAGATCGAGGAGTGGCTGAGGAAAAACGGGATCTCCTGGCGCACGGACGCCACCAATGAAACGGACGCCTATACGAGAAACCGGATCCGCAGACAGGTGCTTCCCTATGCGGAGAGGGAGATCTGCGCGGAGGCGGGGATCCATCTGGCGCAGGCGGCGCAGCTTCTGATGCAGACGGCGGACTTTGTGGACCGGAAGGCACGCGCGCGGCTGGCGGAATGTCTGACTTTTCAGGAGGATCAGGCAGCGGGACTGGATGTGAAAGCCTTCCTGGAAAGCGAAGAGCTGCTTCAGAGTGAGATGCTGAGGCTGCTCCTGGAGCGGCTGTCGGAGGGCGGGAAGGATATCGGACAGCGCCATATCCGGGATGTGCAGGCGCTTTTTGGACGCCAGAGCGGACGCAGGCTGTCCCTTCCGGGCGGCCTGGAGGCCAGGCGGGATTTCGGACAGGTCGTTCTGCGCAGGGAGGCGGAGCGGGCCGGAGAGGGCGTTTTCACGGAGGAGCCGTCTGAAGCCGCGGTTCCCGCCGGGACACTGCCCGGAGACAGGGATCTTCTGGAAGAGATCCGGGAAAACGGCATCGCTTCGGTGCGGATCCCGGGAACGGGAACGCTGGAGATCACCCTCATGCGTTGGGAAAAAACGCGGGGAATTGAACAAAAGACGTATACGAAATGGCTGGATTATGATAGAATAAAGTCTCTGGTACTGCGGACCAGAAGGCCCGGCGACTATCTTGCGGTCAACGACAGGCTGCAGAAGAAGAGCCTGAAGGAGTATCTGATCCAGGAAAAGGTGCCGGCGGCGGAACGGGAAGCGCTGCCCCTGCTGGCGGACGGAAGCCACGTCCTGTGGGTGATCGGCCACCGGATCAGCAGCGCGGCGAAGGTAACGGAATCAACCGAAAAGGTGCTTCAGATATACTTAAGAGGAGGAAAGGAAAATGGCTGAAAGAGTCAGAGTGCTGCTGTCAGAGGAAGAAGTGGACGCGCGCATCAAGGAGATCGGAGAACAGATCAGCAGGGATTATGCGGGAAAGCAGGTGCACCTGCTCTGCGTGCTCAAGGGCGGCAGCTTTTTCATGTGCGAGCTGGCAAAGCGGATCACGGTCCCGGTTTCCCTGGATTTCATGTCGGTCTCCAGCTACGGAAGCTCCACCAAGTCCAGCGGGGTGGTGAAGATCGTGAAGGATCTGGATGAGCCGCTGAAGGATAAGGATGTGATCATCGTGGAGGATATCGTGGATTCCGGCAGGACGCTGAGCTACCTGATGGAGATGATGCGGGACCGGGGCCCCAGAAGCCTGAAGCTCTGCACGCTGCTGGACAAGCCCGAGCGCAGGGTGGTGGATGTGAAGGTGGATTATACCGGATTTCAGATCCCCGACGAGTTCGTGGTGGGATACGGCCTGGACTATGACCAGAGATACCGCAACCTTCCCTACATCGGCGTTGTGGAATTTGACGGCTGAGGCTTTGACAGTAAAAAAGCCGCTTTCGGCGGCAAAACAGGAGGACTGAATTGGTTAGGAACGGCAGAGGCATAAACCTGGTTTTCATTCTGCTGCTGGGAGCGCTCCTGGTCATGGTATGGACCAGCTCCCTGAATCAGGTGCAGGATAATTATACGGAAGGAGCTCTGCGGCAGGATCTGGAGGAAGGGCTGGTGACCGGCGCGGTGATCGGCCAGAACCCGGAGACGCCGACGGGCTCTGTTACCGTGTCGCTTTCGGACGGACGCAGCAGGACGGCCTATGTGACGGATGTGGAGGACGCGATCACGCTGCTCGGGCAGTATGAGATCGATCCGCTGGTGCGGGATGTGCCGCAGGAAAGCTGGTTCATGAATGATATGCTTCCGGTGCTGGTGATGGGAGCGGTGTTCATGATCTTCTTTTTCATGATGATGAACGCCCAGAACGCGGGAGCGGGAGCCAGCGGGAACAAGATGATGAACTTTGGCAAGAGCCGCGCCAGGATGAGCACCGGAAAGGACAACCGGATCACCCTGAAGGATGTGGCGGGCCTGAAGGAAGAAAAGGAGGATCTGGAGGAGATCATCGATTTTCTGAGAGAACCCTCCAAATATACGAAGGTGGGAGCCAGGATCCCCAAGGGCGTCCTGCTGGAGGGGCCGCCCGGAACGGGAAAGACCCTGCTCGCAAAGGCCATTGCCGGCGAGGCGAACGTGCCCTTCTTCAGCATCTCCGGCTCCGATTTTGTGGAGATGTTCGTGGGCGTGGGAGCTTCCCGCGTACGGGACCTGTTTGAGGACGCGAAAAAGAATTCTCCCTGCATCGTGTTCATCGACGAGATCGACGCCGTGGCCAGACGCCGCGGAACGGGCATGGGCGGCGGCCATGACGAAAGGGAGCAGACCCTGAACCAGCTGCTGGTGGAGATGGACGGCTTCGGCGTGAACGAGGGCATCATCGTGCTGGCCGCCACGAACCGGGTGGATATCCTGGATCCGGCCATCCTGCGTCCCGGACGTTTTGACAGAAAGATCGCCGTCGGCACTCCGGACGTGGGCGGAAGGGAGGATATCCTGAAGCTGCATGCTAGGAACAAGCCTCTGGCGGAGGATGTGGATCTGAAGCAGGTGGCTCAGACCACCGCGGGCTTTACGGGCGCGGATCTGGAAAACCTGCTGAACGAGGCGGCGATCCTGGCCGCAGGAGCCAACCGGGCTTACATCTCCCAGGAGGATATCCGGAAGGCCTTTGTCAAGGTGGGTATCGGAACGGAGAAAAAGAGCCGTATCATCACGGATAAGGAAAAGAAGATCACAGCCTTCCATGAGGCGGGGCACGCCATCCTCTTCCATGTGCTTCCCGATGTGGGGCCGGTCTATACGGTATCCATCATTCCCACGGGAAGCGGAGCGGCCGGCTATACCATGCCGCTTCCGGAACGGGACGAGATGTTCTTGACAAGAGGGCGCATGGAGCAGGAGATCATGGTTTCTCTGGGCGGCCGCATCGCGGAGCAGCTCATTTTTGACGATATCACAACGGGCGCTTCCAGCGATATCAAAAAGGCCACCAAAATGGCGCGTATGATGGTCGCCCGGTTCGGCATGTCGGAAAATATCGGTGTGGTCTGCTATGACGACGATGACGACGAAGTGTTCATCGGACGTGACCTGGCTCATGCCAGGGCCCACAGCGAGATGATCAGCGGAGAGATCGACAAAGAGGTGAAGCGGATCATCGACAGCTGCTACGAGCGGGCTACGGAGCTCATCCGGGAAAATATGGAGGCGCTTCATAAGTGCGCGGAGCTCCTTCTGAAAAAAGAGAGGATCAACCGGGCGGAATTTGAGGCTCTGTTTGAGGACGAGAAGCCCTTCTTTGAAAATATCTGAGAACAGGGTTTGTGCATATCATACAAAAAAACAAAGATGAATTTGTGAAGTTTGTGAATTCTGAGAATGTACAAAACGGGTTCGGTTTGCTATTATAATATGCGTAACCCCCCCCCAATACATTATAGTTTTTGCTATACCCCATAAGAAATACCTTCTCTAAAAAAGACAGCGTCAGCTGTCTTTTTTACTTTATCACGGAAAGTCTTGATTGTCAGATGGGAATCAGTTAAAATGGGAGAGAAAGGGTGGAACGGCTATGAATTTTGAACGCTTCCTTCGGGGAGAACAGCATCAGTACATCACGGGAATGCGTCCTGTTCTCAGTAAAAGAGCTTTATTCAGCGATACTACGGGGAATTTCATATCGCCGGCGGAACCGGCTCCATACAGTGAAGTGACGATACGGTTCCGGTCCAAAAGAAACAATCTGGATCGGGTGTTTCTGGTATGTCAGGGAGAGAGGAATCTGATGTTCAGGGTTTCGTCAGATTCCCTTTTTGACTATTACGAAGTAAAATACCAGCTGGATAATGAAAAGATCACCTACTACTTTGAAATACAGGCCGGAAGGGCCAGATGCTATTTTGATACCAGAGGCGTGGTGAAGCAGACGGAGGCACACTATTATTTCTGCATCATCCCGGGATTTTCCACGCCGGACTGGGCCAAAGGCGCGGTCATGTACCAGATCATGGTGGACCGTTTCTGCAACGGGGATCCCTCCAACGATGTCCTGACCGGAGAATACCGGTATATTGGCGACAAATCCGTGCGGGTGGAGGACTGGTACCGCTATCCGGCGCAGATGGACGTGCGCAATTTTTACGGGGGAGATCTGCAGGGCGTCCTGGATAAGATGGACTATCTGCAGGAGCTGGGGATCGACGTGATCTATTTCAATCCGCTGTTCGTTTCCCCCTCCAACCACGGGTATGACATTCAGGATTATGACAACATCGACCCTCACAAGGGCAGGATCGTCAGCGACGAAGGGAACCTGCTGGAGGACTGGCAGACGGAGAACCGTTTTGCCTCCCGCTATATCGATCGGGTGACGAATCCGAAGAACCTGGAGGCCAGCAACCAGCTTTTCATCGAGCTGGTGCAGGAGGCGCATAAGAGAGGGATCCGCGTCATCATCGACGGCGTGTTCAACCACTGCGGCTCCTTCAACAAGTGGCTGGACCGGGAGCGGATCTACGAGGGCAGAGAGGGCTATGCCAACGGCGCGTTCATTGACCGGAACAGCCCGTACCACAGCTTTTTCATGTTCCACGACGAGAACCGTTTTCCCTATAACACCACCTACGACGGCTGGTGGGGACACGATACCCTTCCCAAGCTGAACTATGAAAATTCCAGAGAACTGTACGAATATATCATGAAGATCAGCGCAAAATGGGTTTCCCCGCCGTTCAACGCGGACGGCTGGAGGCTGGACGTGGCGGCCGATCTGGGACGTTCGCCGGAGTTCAACCACCGCTTCTGGCGGGATTTCCGCCGCGCGGTAAAGAACGCGAATCCAAACGCCATCATCCTTGCGGAGCATTACGGCGACCCTTCCTCCTGGCTTCAGGGCGACCAGTGGGACACGGTGATGAACTACGACGCCTTTATGGAGCCGGTCACCTGGTTCTTAACGGGCATGCAGAAGCACAGCGACGATTACCGGCCGGACCTTCTGGGAAATGCGGAGAGCTTCTGGGGAGCGATGGGGTATCATACCGCCTGCTTTGCCACCCCCTCCCTTTTCGTGGCGATGAATGAACTGTCCAATCATGACCATTCCCGTTTCCTGACCCGGACGAACCGGAAGGTGGGACGGATGAACACCCTGGGGCCGGAGGCGGCAAACGAGGGGATCAACAAGGCGGTGATGCGGGAAGCCGTGCTCATCCAGATGACCTGGCCCGGAGCGCCCACCATTTACTACGGCGACGAGGCCGGACTCTGCGGCTTTACCGATCCGGACAACCGAAGGACCTACCCCTGGGGCAGGGAGGATCAGGAGCTGATCGCCTACCATAAGGCTGTGATCCGGATGCATAAGGAGAACGAGGAATTTAAGACCGGTTCCATCAAATGGATGCTTTCCGATTTCAACATGATCGGCTATGCCCGCTTTACCCGCACGAACCATTCCGCTGTCTTCATCAACAACAACGACCATGAGGTGACGAAGGAGGTTTCCGTCTGGGAGCTGGGCATTCCGAGGGACGCGAAGATGACCCGGCTGATGCTGACGGACCGGAACGGTTTTTCCGCTGAACCGGCTTTCTATCAGCTGAAGGCGGGAAAGGTAAC
>CALWGL010000139.1 GCA_944380025.1 uncultured Lachnospiraceae bacterium | reverse complement strand
AAGAAAATACCGATGATCGATTACGCCTCCGCCGGAAAGACCTGGAGACAGGATTCCCGGATGGCGGTCTGGGTGACAGAACCGGGAATCCCTCCATTTTAGGAAACTTTGATTTTAGAAAACCTTAATTTCAGAACATTTCAAATGACCGTTACCCGTTGTGAAAAGGCCGATGCAGCCGGTATCACAGCAGTTTTCTTCATCCTCAAAAAACAGCGGCGCTTCCCCGTTGATCTGCGCCCGGATGGAGCTTCCCTCCACGGTGATCCTGAGAGAAAACCTGTCACCGGGCTCCCAGGAGAAGGGGATGCTCTTTAAGCGCCGCCAGCCGTTTTCGTTTTTCAGGAGGGCTGCGCCGCCCTCGCAGAGGCCGAACGCATATCCCCGCATGGCGCCCTGCGCCCGGAACAGGATATAGTGGCCGGAGCCGGATAAGGGGGTGATCTCCGCTTCCACGGTATAATCCTTCCACAGGACGTCTCCGGTGAAAGCGGCGGAATCCCCAGCGCCGGTCAGATGAAGCTCTCCGTTTTCCAGAAACAGGATCCCCTTCCATCTGGTAAACTGGGAGATCTCAAAATGCGGGCCGGGATGCGTCCCGATGCGCCAGTCCTCCAGATTTTCCCGCTCGAAACGGATTTCATAGTCCGGCGTACCCGTCCAGTAAAAATCATCCAGAAAGAACCGGATCTCTCCGGCCGCAGTCCGGTCCAGAGACAGCCCCGCTTCGTCGATCAGGGCAAGCCCCCGGTCGGCCGGAATCTTCCAGACCAGCTCATGCCACTTCCCGGCGGAAAGAGAGACGGAATCGCTTTTTTGCAGGATGCCCTGCCTGCTGTCTCTGACAAAGAGAGAAACAGCGGTTCCCTCCTGCTCGGACAGGAAGGCGAGACGGAGCGTCTGGCCGGGATACAGGATGGGAGAAAAGGCGGGATCGTAGCGGCTGTCGCTGAAATCCGACGGAAAATAGTAGGTTTTCTGATAGATTTCGCCCTGCAGCCCATTCCCGGAAGTACCGGCAATACACAGGGAACCCGTACCGCTGAAGGCTTTTTTGCGGGTATGGCTGACGGAAAGAGCGCCGGGGCCGGAAACTCTGGCACGCATGGCCTGGATGGAACCGGGATATTCAAAATGCTTCAGGCGCTGCGGCTGATGGATCAGGCTGTGCAGCGGTTCAGGCGCGTTTTCGCCGGTGATTTTCTCGACCTGCCGGAGCAGAAGGTCCGTGATCTGCGCGTTATCCTGCATATTAAGGCTTCCCAGGGTTCCGGAGCAGATCATGAGATCCTGAATGGGAGAAAGCCATTTTTCGTAGCTGATGGCCGCAGTGCCGCCCCGTACCCCTATGATGGCCGCGATATTTCCCACATTGCAGTCGGTATCCCATCCGCACATGGTCCCGATGTTCAGCGTCCGGTCATAGTCGCCTTTCCCGTACAGCAATGCGAGGATGATGACGGCCGCGTTGGGAATGATATGGCAGTTGCCGGGATATCTGTCATATCCCCAGTTTTCCAGAACATACCGAAAGCACTGCTCCCAGTGATCCGGATTTTCCTGATGATACTGCATGACGGCCCGGACGACCCTTGCGTATTCGCAGTCTGCGGGGATAAAACGCAGGGCTTTTTTCAGGATCTCTTCCACATCGTTTTCTTCATAGGCAATGCTGATGCAGCAGGCGATGAAGATTCCGCCGTATACGGCATTTCCGTCATGGGTGACGCGGGCGGCCTTCTCCGCGAGAACAGCGGCCTTTTCGGGGGCTCCGGGACAGACCAGCCCCCAGACGTCAATAAAGATCTGGCCGCCGATCTGCTCCGCCACAGTGCTTCCATTCTGAAGGATGGAGCCGCTTGCGGGAGCGGCAATGCCGTTCATAAGATTGAGATAGGCGGTGTGCTCGGTGGAGATCCCATATCCTCCCCACCAGAAAAAGCCGTGCTCATAGGGGGAGGCGTTCATCAGCTCATGCGCGATGTCCTGAGAGGTCAGCTCCTCCGGCGCGGACAGCCGGTCCAGCGCCCGGATCAGAAACACGGGCACGTTCGTATCGTCGTCAGCGGCAAAATTCCGATAGGATTCCACATAGCCGTCGATTTCACCGTATACCTTCCGGATCTCGGCAAAGCTCCAGCCCTCGACGGGAGCGCCGAGACGCACCCCGACCGCCTTGCTGATCCAGCCGGCGTACAGCTTGTCTATGATCTCCGGCGTGATTGATTTTGGTTTCATGATTTTTTTCCTTTCCCCTTTTTATGAAAACTCCCCCTCATGCTTTTTGAAAAATTCATAGTACGCCCGGACGTTTTCCAGCTCATACCAGCGCTTTACGTCAACGGGCTCCTCGTCCAGATCATAGATTTTGGCCCCTTTCATGGACAGCAGGAAGGGGGAGTGAGTGGCGATGATGAACTGACAGCCGTAGAAGCGCATGGATTCCTCGAGAAATTTCAGAAGCTCCTGCTGCTTTTCGGGAGAAAGGCTGTTTTCCGGCTCGTCCAGCAGATACAGGCCGTTGTCCTGTATTTTTTCTTCAAAGTACAAAAGGGCGCTTTCTCCGTTGGAATGCTCCCGGACATTATCCATCAGACTTTTCCGGACGAATTTGGACTGGGTATTGCTTCTCGCCAGATTCACTTTTTTCAGACGCTCATAATCGTCTAGGGAGCGCATCTGAAAATGGGAATATTTCGCGTCCAGGTAATCGTCGAACAGCGTTTCCCGCTTCCGGTCGATGCCCGCGTTGAGGCTTCTCAGATTCAGCATGAAATCAAAAACGTCGTCGCTGGTGATGATCCGGCCCTCCGCCGGGACGCCGCCCTCTGCCTCATAGCCGCAGAGGGCCGTATAATCCTCGAAAAAGCTGGAGCGGTTATACAGGCTGTCCCGTTTCAGGTTCAGCTTTTGGGCGATCACGTTCAGCGCCGTGGTTTTTCCGGAGCCGTTTCCGCCATACAGGATCGTGACCGGTTCAAAGTCCAGCATCCTCAGACGGCGCCTGGATAGGATCTGAAATGGGTAATAAGTATCGTAGCAGGTTCTTTTCTGACGCAGAATGAAATCATATTCCTGTTCCTGGTCCGGAAACTGAAAATGGGACAGATAAATCATGGTCACCTCCGTGCCGAAGCGTTTTTTTGCAGAGACTGCCCTGAAAGGGAGGAGAACCCGCTACTCCTGCAGGCTCATGCTCTCCACACTGTAAAGAAACAGCGGATCCGTGATCCCGTCCGCATAGGCGTTGGGAACCAGATGAAAACGGTATACGCAGATATCGGAGGAATCCGTCACGTCATAGAGCCTTGCTGTCATGTCATACCCGCCGTCTTCGGTGGGAGAAGCGGTCAGCAGCTCGGCGGCGGACAGCCCTCTGTCCCCGGGAGACAGGAAATAGGCGTCCCAGCCCTCGTCATACCGGATCATGGAGGAGAGGGATTCCGGAAGCGCGGGCAGGTCGGAGTAAGCGGCAAAGAGCCCGGTGGCAAATTCCTGGGCGGTCTGCCTTGGAACCTTTATTTCGCCGCTTTCTTCCGTGGTGATCAGAGAAGAAGCGCCAGCGTAAAGACCAAGCTCCCGGTACAGCGCTCCCCAGAAAAATTCCGGACTGGAAGGATCATAATCCTGTCCCTGCTCCACGGCGGTCATCATCAGGGCGTCCATGGGCATCAGCATATTAAGAAGGGTCTCGTCCCAGCCGCTGCTCAGGCCGGCTGCTTCCGTATTGCTTCCTGTTTCCGTATTGCTTCCCGTTTCCGCAGAAGCCGCGGCATCCGTTGACGTTGCTTCTGCAGTTTCAGCGGCAGCCGCATCCGTTGACGCGGCTTCTGCGGTTTCAGCCGCCGCATTCGTTGACGCCGCTTCTGCGGTTCCCATTTCTGCGGCTTCAGCGGCAGAAGTATCCGCTGATGGCACGGTTTCTGTGGTCCCCCCGGCTGCGGCGTCCGCAGACGCATCTGTGCCCGAGGCTCCCGCAGAGATCTCTTCGGCAGATACGGAGACGGTTTCCAGTTCCTTCGCGCCGCCGGATGAACAGGCGGAAAGGACAAGGCCGCAGGTCAGAAGGACTGCGGCGGCAGCAGGCAGCAGATTCTTTTTTCTCATAATGTTTCTCCTCTTTGAAGTTTGTTTTATCTGATGAAAAGTTAAAAATTCGGTTTTCCGGGGGATTTTTCCCCATGGGGCGTGTGCCTTTTTGATTTCCGTGAAAAAAATCCGTCTGTATACGGTTAAAAAAGCCAAAAAGGCAAGTTTCACCCGTACAAAAAATGGAATTTTACGGATCCAATTACGAAAAACACCATTTGTATCCGTACATTTTATGGCGCGGTACGGTTAAAATTTCGGAAAATGGTTTTTCTACCGTACCGAACAGCCAATTTGTACGGTTCCAGATACGAAAATCCTGTTCTGAACCGTACCGACGGCAAAATAGTGGCAAAAAGTACGGTTAAGAATCGGAAAATCCTCTTTTTAACCGTCAATTTAGACTTTTTGTACGGTTACGGGAGCCAGATTTCCATTTTGAACCGTAACGGGAGCATTTCGTCACCGGGGCGCGCCCTTTTCTTCGGAAACATTGGCCTCGACCATCCGGCAGCCTCAGTCCCCTGGCAGTCTCGACCATCCGGCAGCATCAGTCCCCCGGCAATCCCGGCCCCTCTTCCGCTTCAATCCTCCGGCAGCGCCTTCTGGAAGTGCTGGTAATCCTTCATGGTCCTCCAGTGGCCGCCCCAGGTGAAGCCCCGCTCCGCAAAAAGCTGATAGCACAGATCGTCCTCGTCGATCTTGTTGGGGAAGTCCAGGCTTCTGTCCGCGAAGGGCGCTGCGGCGGCGGGAGAGACCCGCTGCTTTCCGCCCGGCCAGGTCACATAGGGATTGTACAGGGGATTGATGTCGATGGCGAGGCCGTAGGCATGTTTGGAAAGATTGCTGGTGCCGTCCACCACCCGGAAGTTAAAGCAGGAGGTATTGTTGTGCTCCATGGAAAGGGTATCGTCCCCGCCGAATTCATCCACCAGCCGGACGCTTTCCAGCGGGTAGCCGGCCAGATACAGCTCGTAAAAGATCTCCACAAGATCCTGCGCGATGGCCTGATTGCAGATGATCTCGCCTACCTGGGTCTCTCTGTGAAAATCGACGTAAAGGATGTTCAGATAGCGCAGATCCTCATAGGGCACGATGCAGCCCTCCCCGTAGGAGATGCCGGTGATCCGCGCCTTTACCTCTTCGCTCAGCGGTTCATAAAAGAAGCCCTCCTGCCAGGTAACACGGCCGTCGGGGTCTGCTTCGCAAACCGGAAGGGAAGAAGCAGCCGCCGCATCCGCCGCGGAGAGAACCGGAAGGGAGGAAACGGAAGCCGCCGCATCCGCCGCGGAGAGAACCGGAAGGGAAGAAGCAGCCGCCGCTTCCGCCGCGGAGAGAACCGGCAGAGAGGAAGCCGCGCCCGCGGCGGCGGGAGCCGGCAGACCGTCTGCCGCAAGCGCGGGGATGGACGGAGCGGACAGGGACAGAAGGGGAGTAAGGCACAGAAGCAGGCATGCGCCTGCGGCAGCCTTCCGGTGAAAAAAGAAATTCCTGTTATGCGGCATAAGTGAAGTCTCCTTTCTGCTGTAGCGGGCTCATTTTCGTGGCCTCGCTTTATGATATGATTATATGCCGCCGCGGGGACGGCGTAAAGAAAAAAGAGGTGCCTTTTTTGCAAGTCTGAGGTAGAATGGTTTTAACCCGTCCGGACAATTTGGAAACTGTCTGGCGGAGAAAAAAAGACACATGCGATATACCCGGGCACGGGTATGGAAAGGAGAAGGGGAAAATGAGGGAAACAGACGCGCTTTTGCTGGAACGGCTGAAGCGGCCGGAGGGGAAGATCGATGTGGCGCTGGATACGGACACGTATAACGAGATTGACGATCAGTTCGCGCTGGCGTATCTTTTGCGCTCCCCGGAAAAAATGAACGTGAAGGCGATCTATGCCGCGCCGTTTCACAATGAAAAGTCAGACGGGCCGGCGGACGGCATGGAAAAAAGCTTTCAGGAGATCCACAGGATCCTCGGACTGATGGGAAGAGAAGAGCTGACGGAGCGGGTTTTCAGGGGGTCCCATTCTTATCTGGCCGGCGAGACGCAGCCGGTACTCTCTCCGGCGGCGGAGCATCTGGCCGGACTCGCCATGCAGTATACGCCGCAGAAGCCTCTGTATGTGGCGGCTCTGGGAGCGATCACAAATGTGGCCTCCGCAATGCTTCTTCAGCCGGAGATCCGGGACAGGATCGTGCTGGTCTGGCTGGGAGGAAACGCGCACTGGTGGCCGGATAACCGGGAATTCAATCTGATGCAGGATGTGGCGGCGGCGCGGGTGGTATTCGGAAGCGGAGCCGCGCTGGTGCAGCTGCCCTGTATGGGCGTGGTATCCGGGTTCGCCGTCTCCGGGGCGGAGCTGGAACGGTTCCTTCGCGGGAAAAACGCGGTCTGCGATTACCTGACGGAGCTTGCCGTGCGGGAGGGAGAGGCCGGCAGCCCTTACCGGTGCTGGACCAGGACGATCTGGGACGTGACGGTGATCGGCTGGCTGGCAAACGGCGGCTTCATGAGAGATGTGCTGACGGCTGCGCCGATTCCTCAGTACGACCATCATTACAGCTTCAATCCGGAAAATCACCTGATCCGTTATGTCTATCACATTGAGAGAGACCGGCTTTTTGAGGATCTGTTCCGGAAGCTGTCCGGCTGCTGAACACGGAAGCGATTCGGCATGGAGGTAAATATGGCAGGAAGTATATTAAATTTCGGTTCCTTAAACATTGACCGGGTCTACCGGGTGGAGCATTTTGTAAGGCCGGGCGAGACCATCGCGTCGAAGGGGTATCAGTGCTTTCCGGGCGGAAAGGGGCTGAACCAGTCCATCGCCGCGGCGCGCGCCGGGGCCTGCGTTTTTCATGCGGGAACGGTGGGAGCGGACGGAGATTTTCTCATAAAGCTCCTTTCAGAGAGCGGGGCGGACGTGCGTTATGTGAGAAAAACGGACGGGATCACGGGCCACGCGCTGATCCAGGTAAGCGACGCGGGAGAAAACTGCATCATTCTTTATCCGGGCGCCAATTTTGACAACGACACCGCATACATGGAGCAGGTGCTTTCCGGCTTTTCGGCAGGGGATATCCTCATGCTGCAGAACGAGATCAGCAATCTTTACTGGCTGCTGGAAAGAGGAAGAAAGAAGGGAATGCGGATCATGCTGAATCCCTCGCCCATGGACGGCGCGCTGGCTGAGATGGACCTTACGGGGATTGCCTGGCTCATGCTGAATGAAACGGAGGGCGGCGCGCTTACGGGAGAGGGCGAACCGGAAGCGATCCTGCGGACGCTTCTTTCCCGCCTGCCCGGAACGCATGTGATCCTCACGCTGGGAAAGGACGGCGCGCTGCTTGGAGACGGCAAAAAAATTCTGCGCCAGCCCTGCTTCCCGGTAAAAACCGTGGACACTACGGCGGCAGGAGATACCTTCACCGGATATTTCGCGGCGGCCATACTGGAGAACGCGGATCCCGCGGACGCGCTCCGGCTTGCCTCGGCGGCTGCGGCGATGGCTGTTTCCGAAGCGGGAGCGGCGGTTTCCATCCCCGTAAGGGAACGGGTGGAGGAATTTCTAAATTCCTGAAGATCGCGCCGCGCTATTGACAGCCGGCCATTTTCTGCTATGATAGTAGAGGTAACCGATTACAGCGGCGGTAAGCCGCATCATCAACTACATAAAAGGTAACGTTCTTCAGGGTTGGGTGCAATTCCCTACCGGCGGTGAAGCTGTTTTTCCGGAAAGGAAGACAGACGAGTCCGCGACCCGCCATCGGCGGCTGATCCGGTTGGAATCCGGAACCGACAGTACAGTCTGGATGGAAGAAGAATGAGGCAGGCGTTTTTCGGAATGCTCCGGCAGGAGCCGGGAGAGACGCCCCCGCCAAATTTTGAAACAGACCCGGAGAATTTCTTCTCCGGGTTTCTTTTTTGAAGAACCTGCCTTTCATGCGGCAGAGGACGGTCCGTTGTCGAGACGTCCCTGCCTGCGGCCGGACAGGCCGCGGAAAGGAGTCCTATGAGCACACTTGCAGCAACAATAATGGAAAACACGCGCTTTGTCCTGGAATTCCTGGGACTGGTGGTGGCGATGGTTCTGATCGCCTACTTCACGGAGCGGTTTGAGCGGAAAAGGAGCGGAAACCGGGAACGGATCCTGACCACAAGGAAGATCGCTCTGATCGGCGTTTTTTCCGCCATTGCGGCAGTCCTTCACATGCTGGATTTCCCGATCCCGTTCGCCCCTTCCTTTTATAAAATGGATTTCAGCGAGATCCCGGCCCTGATCGGCGCGTTTGCCTTCGGCCCTGTGGCGGCGGTGATGATCGA
>CALWGL010000138.1 GCA_944380025.1 uncultured Lachnospiraceae bacterium | reverse complement strand
GCAACCTCAGCGGCGAAATCATCCGCCTTCTTCTCAATGCCTTCGCCGGTCTCAAAACGGACAAAACGCTTCACGGAAAGGTTCGCGCCGTTCTCCTTGCCGACCTGCGCCACATACTGTCCAACGGTCAGATCGCCGTCCTTTACATAGGCCTGCTCCAGGAGGCATACCTCCTTCAGCTCCTTGGCAAGGCGGCCGGTGATCATCTTCTCGATGATGTTGGCAGGCTTACTGGCATTCTTGGGATCGTTCTGCGCCTGTGCGATCAGGATCTGCTTCTCATGCTCCTTATACTCCTCCGGAACATCGGCGACAGCCACATATTTGGGAGAAAGAGCCGCAACCTGCATGGCAACGTTGGTCAGGCACTCCTTCACGGCATCGTTCACCACATCGGTGTCCGCTTCCACGATAACGCCGATCCTTCCGCCGCCATGGGTATAGGTAACCACACAGCCGTGCTCCGCGACAACCTTCTGGAATCTTCTGATGTTCAGATTCTCGCCGATGGTTGCAATCTTCTCTACCAGAGCTTCCTTCACGGTCTTGGAGGGATCCGCATTCCAGCTTTCCGCCATGAACGCGTCAATATCGGCCGCATCGGAATCAACCGCCTGCTTCGCAACCGCTTCCACGAACTCCTGGAAGGTCTCGTTCTTTGCAACGAAGTCGGTCTCGGAATTCACTTCCACAACCGCCGCCGTGGTATCATCCTTCACAGCGATGCGGCAAAGTCCTTCTGCCGCGATCCTTCCGGCCTTCTTCTCAGCCTTGGCCTGTCCGTTCTTTCTCAGATACTCCATGGCCGCTTCCATATCGCCGTTCGTCTCATTCAGAGCCTTCTTGCAGTCCATCATGCCTGCGCCGGAGATCTCTCTTAATTCCTTTACCATTGCTGCTGTAATAGCCATTGTATTTTCCTCCGTCAAACTATAAGATTAAGCCTCTGCTTCCTGAGCGGCAACCTCTTCGATATCGGTCGCCTCGGTCTCCATGGCCTGCTCGTCATAAACGGCCTCGCCCTGGTTTGCCTCGATTACAGCGTCAGCCATCTTGGAGGTGATCAGCTTGACCGCTCTGATGGCATCGTCGTTTCCGGGGATGATGAAATCAAGCTCCTCGGGATCGCAGTTGGTATCGCCGATACCGATCAGGGTGATGCCAAGGATATGCGCTTCCTGTACGCAGATTCTCTCCTTCTTGGGATCGATCACGAAAATGGCGTCGGGAATCCTGGTCATGTTCTTGATTCCGCCCAGGTTCTTCTCCAGCTTCTCCCATTCCTTCTTGATCTTGATGACTTCCTTCTTGGGAAGCACGTCGAAGGTTCCGTCCTCAGACATGGTCTCGATCTGCTTCAGTCTGTCGATTCTGCTTCTGATGGTCTTGAAGTTGGTGAGCATGCCGCCCAGCCATCTCTCGTTCACATAATACATGCCGCAGCGCTCCGCCTCGGTCTTCACCGCGTCCTGCGCCTGCTTCTTGGTTCCTACGAACAGGATCGTTCCACCCTGCGCCGCGATCTCGGAAACCGCATTGTAAGCCTCGTCGATCTTGCCCACAGACTTCTGCAGGTCGATGATATGGATGCCGTTTCTCTCAGTGAAGATGTAGGGAGCCATCTTGGGGTTCCATCTTCTCGTCTGATGTCCGAAATGAACACCTGCCTCCAGTAACTGCTTCATGGAAATAACGCTCATTGTTTCTACCTCCGTCTGGTTAGATTCTTCCGCATGCCCTGTGCGCTTTTCCTGCGCTCTCCCGGGAAATTCTTCCCGTCTGCCACCTCCCGCGTCAAGGAGGCACCGGCCGGAATCCGGCATACGTGTTTTTTTGGTCATAACAAATGGATTTTAGCATAAAAAAGCCCCCTGTGCAAGGGGGTTTTCTTCATTTCCGCATATTTTCGGTTCCGGCAGGCAACAGTTCATCCAGGTCTTCGCATTTACTGCGCAGACCGTACGAAAACGTATCGGCAGAAAGCATCCGGCCCATCGCAAAGCGATTGGAATGGCCGGATGCCGTAACAGTTCTGCCGAAGGCTGAACTGATTACTCCGGCAGCTTCAGCTGCCGGAGTTTCATGCCTGCCGCCCGTGCCCGTGTTCCCGGTCAGGAATCCACACGCAGATCCGGCTGCACGGACGCCAGCTTCTTCACCTCTTCAAAGACCACTTCGTTTTTCACCTTGATATAAGTTCCCTTCATCCCGGAGGAACGGGATTCAATGATGCCCGCGCTCTCAAATTTCCGCAGAGCGTTCACGATCACAGAACGGGTGATCCCGGCGCGATCGGCGATCTTGCTCGCCACAAGGACGCCTTCTTTTCCGCCAAGCTCTTCAAAGATATGGATAACCGCCTGTGTCTCCGAATAGGACAGGGTACCGATGGCGGACTTTACCACGGCAAGCTTCCGGCTTTCCTCCGCGCTTTCTTCACTGACGGAGCGAAGCATCTCCAGTCCGACCACCGTGGAACCGTATTCACACAGGATGATGTCGTCAATGCCGTATTCCTCCGTCACACGGTAAATAAACAGCGTGCCCAGCCGCTCTCCGGCGATCTCAATGGGAGATACGACTGCGGCAAATCGCTTCACATCCGTCCCTTCAAAGCCAAGGGTGGCAAGATTCACATTCTCCTTGGTGGAGAGCACGGAAAGCAGACGTTCATTTAAAAGCGGATCGATAAAGCTTCCTACTTGGCTGCGGATCGGTTCCTCCAGAAGCTCCCCCGCAGCGGCCGCGCCCGCAAGATTCCCAACGCCAAGGACCTTTCCCTTGCGGCTGATCACCAGCACATTGGACGCAAGGATCTCCCGCAGTACGCTGCAGATGTCATTGAACACAACCTTACCGGAGTTATTGTTGTGAAGCAGTTTTCCGATTTTCCGTGTTTTATCCAGCAGTTGAACGCTACTCATCTGTTTCCCCTCCGCAAGGACGCCGCTTTCGTAATGCTATCATTGTAACACAGGCATATCAGCGGCGCAACGAAAACCCGTCAGGTTTCCTTTTTCTCCGTCACGGCGCCGCAGTCCTCATTCCAGCAGACCAGCTTATTCCCCTTTTCCAGCATCAGAGAACCGCATTTGGGGCACTTCTCCTTTGAGGGCTTCTGCCATACCATGAAATCGCAGTCCGGGTTACCGATGCAGCCATAGTACTTGCGTCCTTTTTTCGTTTTTTTCAGAACGATGTCTTTTCCGCATTTCGGACAGGGGACACCGATCTTTTCAAAATAGGGCTTGGTATTGCGACATTCCGGGAAGCCCGGGCATGCCAGGAAACGGCCGTGCGGCCCGTATTTGATCACCATGTTCCTGCCGCACAGCTCACATTTCTCATCGGAGACCTCATCCGCGATCTTTACCTGATCCAGCTCCGTCTGAGCCTGCTCCACGGCCTTATCCAGATCCGGATAGAAATTCTCAATGATGGTCTTCCACTTCACGCTTCCCTCTTCCACGCCGTCCAGGAGAGTCTCCATGTTTGCGGTGAAATTCACATCCACGATGCTGGGGAAGGCTTCCTTCATCATATTGTTGACCACCTCTCCCAGCTCGGTCACATAGAGGTTTTTGTTTTCCTTTGCGATATATCTCCTGGCAAGGATCGTGGTTATCGTAGGCGCATAGGTGCTGGGACGGCCGATCCCCTGCTCTTCCAGAGCGCGCACCAGGCTTGCCTCCGTATAATGCGCCGGAGGCTGGGTAAAATGCTGTGCCTTGGAAAAGCTTTCAAAGGAAAGCTTCGTATCCATGCCGATGCTTCCTGCCAGCATATTGCCTTCCGCTCTTTCATCCTCTTCCTGCGTGTAAACGCTCATGAAGCCGTCAAAGGCGATCTTGCTCGCAGATACCGTAAACCGGTGGCCCGCCGCATCGATCTTCACCGATGTGGTCTCATATACGGCCGCCGTCATGCGGCTTGCCGCGAAACGTCTCCAGATGAGCTGATACAGGCGGAACTGGTCTCTGGAGAGGGATTCCTTCAGTTCTGCCGGCGTTCTCCCGATGTCCGTGGGACGGATCGCTTCATGCGCATCCTGGATCTTCTGCCCGCCCTGCTTCGTCTGGGACTTTTCCCCGGCATATGCCGCGCCATAGGTTTTCTCAATATAGGCGGCTGCCTGATGCTCCGCTTCCTCCGACACGCGGGTGGAATCGGTACGCAGATAGGTGATCACACCCACCGTTCCGCTTCCCTTAATATCCACGCCCTCATAAAGCTGCTGTGCCAGCCGCATGGTCTTCTGGGTGGAAAAATTCAGGACTTTGCTCGCTTCCTGCTGCAGGGTGGAAGTGGTAAACGGCAGGGGAGCCTTCCGGATCCGTTCCCCCTTCTTCACCTCGCTGACCCGGTAATCGGCGCCTTCCAGCTCCTTCATCACCCGGTCCACATCCGCCTCGCAGGTCAGATTTTTCTTTTCCTTTGCGGTTCCGTAATATTTTGCGGTCAGAAGCTTCCGCTCTCCCGGGATCTTAAAGGAAGCGTCCAGCGTCCAGTATTCCTCCGGGATGAATGCCGCGATCTCATCCTCCCTGTCGCAGATCATGCGCAGGGCGACGGACTGTACCCGCCCCGCGGAAAGTCCCCGTTTCACCTTGGACCAAAGAAGCGGAGAGATCCGGTATCCCACCATGCGGTCCAGCGCTCTCCTCGCCTGCTGGGCATCCACCAGATCCATGTTGATCTCACGGGGATGCTTCAGAGATTCCTTCACAGCGTTTTTGGTGATCTCGTTAAAGGTGATCCGATATACCTTCTTCCCGCTCTTTTTCAGGTTCAGCGCTTCCATCAGATGCCAGGAGATCGCTTCCCCCTCCCGGTCCGGGTCCGTTGCCAGATAGATCTTTTCCGCCTTCTTCACTTCCTTGCGGAGGTTCGCCAGAATGTCTCCCTTGCCGCGGATCGTAATATATTTCGGCTCGTAATCGTGCTCCACGTCAATTCCCAGCTTGCTCTTCGGCAGGTCGCGCACATGCCCGTTGCTCGCCGCCACCTCATAGTTCGATCCCAGGAATTTCTTGATCGTTTTCACTTTCGCAGGTGATTCCACTATTACAAGATACTTTGCCATCCTCTACCTCACTCCGAAAAGCCTTTCCCGCCGCACAGCCCCGCCGGGCTGTGCCCTCGTCTTTTCTCCGGCCCGCCAAAACACCGGAGCACCAGCAATCGTGAATCACTATACACCATATTCCGCACCGTTGCAAGGAAATTTGCAAAAAAGTGTTTTCTCTTTACCTCTGCGGCATCCTTCTGCAAAAGCGGTTCCCATCCTGCGCGCAGTGTCCGTCCAGCGTCAGCTCCATCAGGACCTGCGTCAGCTCCGGAAGACTGCAGGAGATTCCCTCCTTTTCCAGCTCCTCCCGCAGATGCTCCGGGGAGACCGGCAGATGATCCAGACTGCGCAGCGCAGCTGCCCGGAGCCCTCCGTTTTCCTCCTGCGAAAGAGGCGCAGCCTCCCCCTGGCCGGCCTGCTCTTCCCGGCACGTTTCCTTTCCACGGCCGGCATCCCGGAATACAGGCAGAAGCCTCCGCATTTCTTCCAGCAGCTGGGCAGGAGACAGAGCAGGAGCAGCCCCCTGCCAGATCAGCCTGTTGCAGCCGCGGCTCAGTTCATCCGTGATCCTTCCCGGCACGGCCCGGACCTCCCTTCCCTGCTCCAGCGCCATATCCACGGTGATCAGCGTCCCGCTCTTTTCCCTTGCTTCGATGACCAGGATCAGGTCGGAAAGGCCGCTGATGATCCGGTTCCTCTGGGGAAACAGCCCCGCCTTCGGAGCCGTTCCCGGCGGATATTCGGAGATCACCGCCCCGTGCCGGACCGCAGCTTCATATATCTGCCGGTTCTCCGGCGGATAACAGATATCCGGTCCGCAGCCAAGGACCGCACAGGTCGTTCCTCCCCTCTGCAGAGCCGCGCGCTGTCCGATCCCGTCGATCCCCCTTGCCAGACCGCTGATGACGCACACGCCCGCTTCCGCAAAAGCAGCGGCAAACTGCTCCGCCAGAAAGGCGCCGTAGGCGGAACAGACTCTGGCGCCGATCACTGCCGCTGCCGGCACATCCTTCCCCGGCAGTCTCCCCTTCACATAGATCGCCTCAGGCCTGTCCGGGATATGAGCAAGCCTTTCGGGATACAGAGGATCCGAAGCCGGATACAGATCTATCCCTTTTTTCAGGAGCGCTTCATAGCCTCTGTCCACATCCGCCGTGTTCCTGGCAATGAGCAGCTTCTTTTTCTGCGCCGGGGTGAGCAGAAAACTCAGCTTCTCCTCCTCCAGCGCAAAGACCTGTTCCGCGCTTCCCGCCGCTTCCAGCAGCCTCCGGATGGTCACCCGTCCTATTCCTTCTATATTATATAGCCAGTGAAAAAATGCCCGTTCCCGCAGGATTTTACCTTCTTCCATCTGTCCCTCTTCTTTCCGTATCTTCTCTTCATACCGTTCCGGGATATTTTCCCGCAGGAAGCCTCCAGCAGGCCGCTTCACTCAGATGAACCCTGCGGATCCCGTCCGAGCCGTCCAGATCTGCAAGCGTCCGCGCCACCCGCAGGAGCCTGTGACAGGAACGGGCCGTCAGCCCCAGCTTTTCAAACATCTGTTCCAGGAATCTCTGCTCCGTCTCCCCGAGTCTGCAGAAGCGGTTCAGCTCCCGCAGGCCCATCTGGGAATTGAAACGGATCCGCCCCTGCAGAAGGGGATCCTGAAGGAAACGTCTTTTCTGCCTTTCTCCCGCTTCCATCACCAGATCCCGCAGCATAGCGCTGTCCGTTCCCCTCTCTTCTTCCCGTCCCATCAGCGCGTCAAATTCCACCCGCTCCACCTCCACGCACAGATCCATCCGGTCCAGAACAGGGCCGGATATGCCGGACAGATAGCGCGCCACCTGCCCGGGACTGCAGCGGCAGCGGTTCCTGTCCGGATAGTAGCCGCAGGGACAGGGATTCATGGCCGCGGCCAGCATAAAATCCGCCGGATAGCAGTAAGCGCCGCTGCTTCTTAAGATCCGTACCTGCTTTTCTTCCAGGGGCTGACGCAGAAGATCCAGCGTGGTTCTTTTGAATTCTGCCAGCTCGTCCAGAAACAGGATGCCTCTGTGCGCCAGCGTCACTGCGCCCGGCCGGGGTACCTGTCCGCCGCCCGTCAGCGCCCGGCCGGTCACCGTATGATGCGGCGCCACAAACGGTCTTCTGCTTCCGGAAAGATATTCCTCGGCAGGCAGGCCCGCTATGCTGTAAATGGAGGCGGTTTCCAGCCGTTCCTCCTCCGACAGAGGCGGCAGGATGGAGGGCAGGCAGCGCGCGATCATGGTCTTCCCCGCTCCGGGCGGTCCGATCAGAAGCAGGTGATGAAAGCCGGCGGCCGCGGCGGCAGCCGCTCTTTTCACCCCTTCCTGTCCCCGGATCTCTCCGAAATCCGGTCCCCCGGCCGGCCGACCTCCTCCTTCCTTCCGGCAGGCGGAATGTCCCGCCTGCTCCTGGCGCAGCGTATCCGCAAGAGCTTCCAGCTTACGCAGCCCCTTCAGGCAGATCCCCTCCACCATTCCGGCCTCTTCCAGATCCTCCGCCGGGATCACGCAGCATCTCATCCCCCTTCTCCGGGCCTCCAGCACCATGGGAAGGATCCCCCTTACCGGCCTGACATCACCGTTCAGCCCAAGTTCCCCGGCGACCATGACTCCTCTGGTTTCCTCCGGCGTGATCAGTCCCTGTGCCGCCAGAATGCCCGCAGCGACCGGCAGATCATAAAAAGTTCCCTCCTTATGCAGGCTGGCGGGAGAAATGTTCACGGTGATCCGCATGGGCGGAAGCTCGATCCCCGCGTTGCGGAATGCCACCCGGATCCTCTCTCTCGCCTCCTTCACCTCGCTTCCCAGAAGGCCAACCATCTCAAATCCGGGAAGCCCCTTTGAGCAGTCCACCTCCACACGGGCCAGATAGCAGTCCAGCCCGTGCAGTCCTCCGGTTATGATCGTACTGTACATACCTGATATGCTTCCTCCTTCCGTATCGTTCCGTCTTATGCTTTATGGGATTTTTCATCAGAAATACTTGAGATTTGCTAAAAAGATCTGCGGTTTTCTTCGCTTTCAAAGCCCTCCCGAAGCTTTAAAAGCGCTTTCTTTTCAATTCTTGAAACATAGCTTCTGGATATGTTCAGCTTCTTTCCGATCTCCCGCTGGGTCGTTTCCTCCCCGCCCCAAAGCCCATAGCGCAGGCAGATGATCTGTTTTTCCCTCTCCGTCAGCAGAGAATCGATCATCCCGGACAGCCTGGAAAGGCTCCGTTCCAGCTCCAGCCGTTCCACGATATCCGGCATTTCCTGTGCCGTCACATCCAGAAGGCTGATCTCGTTTCCTTCCCGGTCCGTCCCGATCGGCTCGTAAAGGGAAACCTCCCGGGAGGTTTTCTTCTCGCTGCGAAGCATCATCAGCAGCTCGTTCTCGAT
>CALWGL010000137.1 GCA_944380025.1 uncultured Lachnospiraceae bacterium | reverse complement strand
TGCCGACTGCTCTTTCCTTCCGTTACCGCAAGCAGCACCAGCCGGTTTTCCTGTGTCACGCCGAAACGAAGGCCGATACGGTCTTCTTCTATGTTGATTATGTGCATACTGATCCTCCCTTGCTGTTCCATTTTACATTAAGTACTTCTGCAGCTCTTCCACCAGCTCATACACCCGGGTTGCCGGGCACATCTGAGAAGGAGGTTTATCTCCGTATTCCTGAAACTGCCGTCTGGCTCTTTTTATTGCTGTTTCCGTCTTATCTTTCAAAACCTCGTAGATATCTTTTCTGTTCTTTTCATAATCGCACTTTTCGCGGAGAATCCTTCTGTACTGCTCTCTTCCCACGTTTACAACAAGAGGTTGAAAATGCAGGACAAACCATAATTCTATGCATTCGTTGGACCAGGCCACTTTGTATTTTCTGGTATCTTTTCTGGTCAATGCACTATACTGCGTATTATCAAAATCATCCAGAGGGAAGTCATCCCTGTCATACATCAACCAGACAATTTCTGCCTGCGGGAAGTCAGCTTCCACCTGTTTTCTGGCATAAGAAAGCAGCCCCCGGGTGTTCCTCCCGGTCCCCCTCACATAAATACGGGGGCCCGACGAAGCTTCAGATCACTGAACTTCCTGGGCTTCAGTCTCATCCTCTTCCTCCTCCCAATTCAAGATTTTCCGGATGTATGGATCCGCGCCATAACGCCCTTCCAGATATCTTTTTCCGTATACTTCGTCATTTCTTGGCTGTTGGCCGTTTTCCTTTCGGAAAGAAATCAATGAATAAAGCTTTGATGCTCCCACTGGATTCCTGGCGCAAAACCAGATCTCATCCCGCCGGAATACCGATGGATTCATGGTGGTAATATCGTGAGAGGTCATTAAAAGCTGCGCCCCGTTCCGGTTGTTCTTCGGGTTTGTAAAAAGCGCAATGATATATTCCAAAAGCTTCGGATGAAGCTTCGCGTCCAGTTCGTCAGCAAGAATCAGATTTCCTTCTTCCAGACAGGAAATACACTCTCCCAGAAAGCTGAACAATTTTCTGGTGCCGCTGGATTCCTCTTCAAACGGGATCTCAAACTCTTCTCCGTTTGGAAGCGCGTGCTTCGCGTATACATTCAGAATATTGCCATCCGCATCCTTAACGAAACGAATATCCGTAATCTGAATATCCAGAGCATGAAGGATATCGAACATTTTCCTTCTTTCTTTTTCCGTGGCCGGAATCAGAATCTGCCGGTCTTTTCTGGGATTATCATAATCAATTACGTCAATCTTCAGGAACCATCCGACCGCTTCATCTATGATCTCAATATCATAATTGATCGCAATATGTGAAAGCAGCGGCATGGCTCCGTTCACCCGTTCCACCGCAATGTCCTCCACATTTTTCCCCAGAAGGCATTCTTCCTCTGTACGTTCAAAGATGACCTCCGCATCCTTTTCTCCAATTTCCTGAGCATACAGATTCTCCTCCACGACCTTGCCATCCTGCAGGGAAAGGCAATAACGGAACTGCCTTTTTTTCGTCCGGAACATCACGTCAAAGGAGGTTGGCAGATTCCTGCAGTCAGGATCACATTTATGATACCAGGTTCTTGAAGTATCCACTGAAAAGTTCTTCAAAAAAAGTTCATAATTATTTCTGTCCTGCAGCCTTGTCAGAAGAACCGTCTGCAATACATATCGACGCAGGAAATTCAATGCGTCCAGAACTGTTGACTTTCCTCCCGCATTCGGACCATATATTGCGATAACCGGAATAAAACGTTCCCCATCTGTCTCATCAACCAGCAGGCTTTCCTTATGCTCCCGAATCGGTTCAGCCATAAAGTCCAGAAAAGCCTCATTTTTAAAAATTTTATAATTTTTAAAAGAAAACTGACAAAGCATCAGGATCACTCCTTTGAGATTTTTTCGAAAAAATATAGGATATATCAATAATATCACCCATATTTCATGGTTTCAATCACTATTCTTCCGATTTTTTCGCAATTATAATTTCCACCATAACACGCCCGCACAGAATGAAAATCTGCGAAAGTGCATCTGGGGAAATCCGTTTCCGGAAAGCCGGGAGGCGATCTCTTCCGCCACCGGATAGTTTTCCTCTTCGTCCCAGTCCCTGTCGGCTGCCTCTCTGCACGCTTCCAGCTCCTGCCTTGTGGCAAAGGCCACATCCCCGATGTAAAGCCTTCCGTCCGCTTCTAACCAACAATTCTGCGCGCCACATCCGGCCTGTTGGTGATCACTGCGTCGATTCCCGCTTCCACAAGCCTGCGGATGTCCTCTTCTTCGTCCACGGTCCAGACATGCAGCAGCAGGCCGCGTTTTCTGCACTCTTCCAGGAAATCCGGATACTGCAGGTTATAAAGCGCCGGATGGAGGGCGTCGGCTCCCAGCTTCGCCGCATAATGGGGCACATTCTGAAAACCGTCCGCATAAAGAAGTCCCACCCTCGCCTCCGGGTTCAGCTCCTTCATCTTCATGGCGCTGTAGTGGTTGAAGGAGGAATAGATGATCCTCCCCTCCATCCCCATTTCCAGTTCAAGGCGGTACAGCCGTTCCTCAATTTCCGGATAAAAAATGATCCCGGTCTTAATCTCCACATTGATTTCCAGCCCGGCGGGCTTCAGAAGCTCATAGACCTCCGCCAGAGTGGGGATTGTGGCATCCGCATATTCCGGATGGGTCCGGTTGAATTTCATTTTCTTCAGCTCGGCAAGGGTATGGTCCATCACCCTTCCGTGTCCGCCGCTGGTCCGGTCGATGGTTTCATCGTGAATCACCACCAGCTTTCCGTCCTTTGTCATCTGCACGTCCAGTTCCACGCCGTCCGCCTTCTGATCGACGGCAAGCTGAAATGCCTCCAGCGTATTTTCCGGCGCGTAAGCGCTGGCGCCCCTGTGCGCCCATACTTTTGTTTTCATCGTTTTCCTGCCCTTCTGCCGCCGTAGGCGGCATTTTAATTTCATCATGCCATGCGGAAAGCTCAGACCGGCTTCACCGCCTTCGTCGCCCAGAACGTGGGCACGCCATATTCCTCCAGCTTTCCGTAACCGTTCGTATCCTGATATACATCCTTCAAAACGAAGCCTGCGGCGAGCTGGCCCCCGATCTGCTCCTCAATGGTATGGGAAAACTGGATCCCCCAGTTGTTCTTCACCGACTCCTCATAGAGGGCTTCGTCCTTCAGTGGATTGTAGGGGAGCCGGTAGCGGATCGTGGTTTCCTCTTCCTCCCCAAAGAGATAATTGAAACCGTTGTCCAGTCCCGCCAGCAGAATTCCGCCCTTTTTCAGCACCCGGAAGCACTCCCTCCAGATGGGAAGCACATCCTCCACGTAACAGTTGGAAACCGGATGAAAAATCAGGTCAAAGCTTTCCGCCTCAAATGGCAGCGGCTTCGTCATATCCGCCCGGATCAGATCGATGGTATACCCCTCCCGATCTGCCACCAGTTTTTCCATACGAAGCTGCTCTTCGGAATAATCCAGGACCGTACACTTTGCCCCCGCCGCTGTGAAAATGGGCATCTGCTGGCCGCCGCCGGAGGCGAGGCCGAGCACCCTGGCTCCTTTCATCTCACAGAACCAGTCCCCGGGGACAGATTTGGTAGGCGTCAGATACACCTTCCAGTCTCCCTGAGCCGCCTTCACCCAGGTATCATGATCGATGGGTTTTCCCCATTCCCAGCCGTTTTTCACCCAGCCGTCAATCGTTTCTGAGTTGATCTGTATGTAGTCCTTATTCATCTTTTCCTCCATGCCTATGACGCATACATGGGATTCGCTTCCCGTACAATTCCTCCATACTCCTTTTTCAGTTCCGAAAAAGCTTCCGCAACCTCCGGCGGGATATCCACATGGGCAATGAAATTTTTTCCGGCAGGCCCATACCCATCCGGCGTATCGGATAAGCGTGGAATCTCTCCCATCAGCAGAGTAATGTATCTGTCCATATCCCACATTCCCAAGATCTCTTTTTCATATTCCGGCTCTCCGTTTCTGACAGTCACCTCCGCCTGATAGGCCGCGAAATTGATGATCAGCGCATCCGCATTCTGTTTTCTCAGCCCGGCATCCATCCTGCGCTGCATGGTCGCATCCTGGATCAGAATAATGGAATGGAAGGATATCCCGTTTTCCGCGAGCAGTTCCAGAAGATAGGTGATGTTATTTCCGCAGTTTGTGGATCTGCATTCCAGAAGATCGGCATGCAGCCCGTAACGATATTCCAGATAGGCTTCAAATATTTCCGCCTCCGGCAGTCCTTCCGTCATGATCTCAGGAAACTCCGCATGCATTTTTCTGCGAAGCGTTTCCGTCGTATGCCCGGCTCCGCCCACGATAACATACTTTTGGGCCACGTTCTGTTTCATTGCGTCCGCAAGCACATCTCCTCCGCACAGAATGCTGCCGCCGAAAAGCACCAGGACATCGGCCTGTCTGATCTGATACTTTCGATACAGCTGATCCGGTGTCAGTTCCGGCACATCCCTTTTCCCGCAGAATCTGCCCAGCCGGTTGATCCATTCCGCTGTCTGTTCCTTCATTGGCTCTCTCTCCCGTCTTGTTTCTTCACGTCGTCTCCAGAATATTGTACCAGACCTCCGGCAAGGTGGCTAGTCCAGAGCAAACAGATTTCCATTCTTCAGACAGTACGCAGCCACCTTTCCTCCCGGCAGATGCAGTTTGAACCGGACATCTACCTTTCTGTCCCAGCCAGGCAGGACTTCGAAGCCGTCGCCTTTCACCTGCACCAGCATTTCCTGCAGTCCGATCATCGCGCTTCCGCCCCAGTTATGATCCGGCGTCCAGTCATGCCCCGGTCCCCAGAAAGCCGGAAAGCGCCTTTCGGAATCTCCCATTTTCCATTTCAGAATGCGCATGGCCTCCTCTGTCAGATTCAATCTTGCCGCAAAAATCCCATTCTGATGCCAGCTGACCAGAAGTCTCTGATCTTCGTTAAGGGACGGGCTCCAGTAGGTATTTCTTCCTCTTTCCTTTTCCTCTTCCGCAAGCCCCCTGCAGCTGTAAGGAAATATGCGATACAGCTGAGGGATTTCACAATTAAAGGGGATCGGGTTATATTTTTCCGCGGGAAGGAAAACCGGTTTCCCATTTTCCTCTCCCTCCGGCAGATTCGGACAGATTCTTCTCCATTCCCGATATTCTGCCGCGTCCTGCCCTCTGTTCTCCAGGTAGCGGATCAGCTGATCCAGAAGCTCCCGCAGTCCCGCGACAGCATCCATCGGATTCGAAGCTCCATACCGATTGCCGTCTGCGCTGTAAGGATCTTCCCCCTTATAGGTCTCCAGAGCCGTAGAAGGGAAAATCCTCAGCCTGCCCTTCCCGTCACGCCCATAATGGGAAAAATAGAACCGGATTACCTGATCGATGAAATCCAGATATTCCGCAATATCTCTGCCGGAATATTCCGCATATTCCAGCATCATCAGAGCAAATTCCAGGGCTGTGGAATAATGCATCCTCACCCACGGATTGTCATCCTCCCCTTCCGGGATCTCCTTTCTCCTGTTCCATTTATATTCCGCGCAGATGGAGGTTCCAAAGCAGCTGATCTGTTCCGGGAAACAGGCTCCGTCCTCCCCCCAGTAACCCAAAGCCCGCATCTTTCCGGCCTCAAGAAGATGATTGTAAAAGTCAAACTGGGGCTTCATCGCGTCAAAATCCCCGCTCTTCAGCATCGGCCAATAGACAAGCCTCTGGTTCTGCGCCGTAAATTCCGTTCCTGACCAGTTCCGGTAGTCCGGGGTAAAGCGTTCATAAAACGTGAAAAGCCCTCCGTTGAATTTGGTCGGCCATTTCCCATAGTAGTTGCATCCCAGCATATACCGGAACAGCTGATAATTTCTCCCGATTTTCCAATATTCCGAACCGGGATGATCTTCGTCAATGTAAATGTAGCTTCTGTCGAAATAATCCTCCCACCATTTCTGATTTTCTTCCAGACTGATGCCGGCAGAAGCGTTTTCTGTGACCCGGCTTTTCCAGTCTTCTTCCGAAGCAAACTGCCCGGTCAGCAGGGATACAATAATCTCGGTTTCTTTCAGGCCGGCAGTCTCATACTGATACTCCATCTGATCCGTATGCTCGAAGCAGCCCGCTTTTTTCCCTTTGTAAACCAGCGAAGGGCAGCTGAGCAGGCCTCCCGTCAGCCTGTCCTTCAGCCAGTTGGGAAAGGCGTCTTTTACCGCTTCCAGATGCTGCTGCCGGATCGCCCGGTCATATACAAGCCTGTCGTTCCGATTTTTATGAAAGAAAAAAAGTCTGTTTTCCTCCGCCTGGATCTGATCCGGCCACGTTATCACCGGATCGGGGAACGGATCTTCTCCCTGTACGGCAAAATTCCTGCACTGTCCCCGCTCTTCAGGCACCACCTCCCGCTCCCGATAGCGCCAGCAGTCAAATATCACCTGAAGCTTCTCCTCTCTGTCCGAGGAGAAATGAATGTGGAGATTGGAATTGGTCACATCCTGCCACAGCAGAAACTTCATCCGGTTTTCTTCATCCCCTGCTGAAATACAGATCTGCCCCTTTTCCAGTTCCAGCTCCTGCCTGAAATTTAAGGACATCCGTTCCCGGTTCACCGGGTGAATTCTTAAACGCCCCAGCTTCAGCATGGTTCCATTTTCATCAAAGGCTCCGCTCTGAGCCAGATAAATGCAGAGCTCGTCATCCTGAACCCAGACGTTGCATCCCGCGTCGTGCCCTCCCAGCGGCATGCTTTCGGATGAATCTCTGCTCTGTGTATGCCATATTACATGGTAGTCCTTCATACATTCTTCTCCATTTCGCCGTCTCATTTCCCGTAATGCTTTACTTCCCCAACCAGTTTTTCTGCGACAATTGCCGAGCATTCCCTGAAAGCAAATTGTCTGCTCCTGGTTTTCTGAAACTATTATATCTGACTGTTAAGTACATGACCAGCCACGGCAGACACAAAATTTTACCGTCCGCTCCTGAATGGAGGGCTTGTGTAAGGTCACTTTACCCATAATTTATAAGGTCAAATACCCCATAATGGAATTGGTTAAAGATTGAATTTCAAATTCAAAATGTTGTGGATATTCCTTCCCGGATATCCGGTTCACATGATAGGCTACTTCTACCATGTCATAGAAAAGAGCGGCCATCCGCCGGCAGCCGTCTATGGGAAAGGCATCGTTATGACCCGATTAAAAGAACTGAGAAAAGAAAAAGGCTATACCCAGATCAAAATGCAGCATCTGACCGGCATTGATCAGAGCGATTATTCCAAAATCGAAAACGGCAAACGCTATCTCACCTTCGAACAGTGCAGACGGATCGCCATCGCTCTGGATACCAGCATGGACTATCTGGCAGGGCTGACGGATGAGAAGAATCCCTATCCGAGAAGCGCTTCTCTTGAAAATCAGGGATAAGCGATCTTGGCCCTTTGTCATGCTAAAAAGAAAGGCGTAGAGATGATTCCTCTACACCGTAATTTTCAGGAATTTGTGCAACGGTCTGGGCCAATCGGACGAAGGATATACTTCTGATTCGGATATCCTAAAGCTTCAACAAGAGCATCTTCGATAAATCCATACTTTTCATAAAGAGCTCTCGGCGCAACTCCTTTCTCATCATCAGCCCTAAAAGTGCAGACTGAAATCTCCCTGGTTCTATCCAGGTTTCGGAGAGCCTCATCCATAAGCATTGAAGCGACGCCACGACGACGGTAATCAGGAGAGACACCAAGGCAGCAAATCATATTATGTCCCTTAGAGAAAAGCATAACGCCTGCAATCTCGTCGTCAGCCTTCACAAAGATGGCTTGCCGTTTGCCCATAAACCTGAGAACAGTAGCTTTGTAATCGTCAAGCTTCTCCTGAGTCTCCAGTCCGGGAAAGTTCCAGCTGATCTGATTCACAAGTCTCATCCAATTTTCAATGTCTTCGGGCACACCGTAAAACAGCTGCATGGTTTTCCTCCGTTATCCTGATAATCCTTTTAACTCAATGTTATACTTATCTTCACATATATACAACTACTTCCAAACACTTTCAAAATATTTACCGCTTCTCTTCTTTTTTCCTGATATACCGATAATACACCACCCCCGTCACATCCGCCAGCGCCCAGCCAATGGGCACCGCCCACCAGATTCCCAGCACGCCGATGCCAGGGACGGCGGAAAGCGCATAGGCAAGGAGCACCCGCATTCCCAGCGAAATCACCGTCAGCACCAGAGACATGGCAGGCCGCTCGATGGCACGGTACAGGCCGTACAGCAGGAAGAGGCCGCCAATCCCGACGTAAAACGCCCCCACCACCCGAAGGTAGGATATGCCGATCGCCAGGATTTCCGTTTCCTCCGGGCGGATGAAGATCAGCAGGAACCATCTGGCGAAAACAACCACAACCGCCGATACGCAGAGGGCGAAGATCACCGCTGTCCGGACCGCGCAGCGGATC
>CALWGL010000136.1 GCA_944380025.1 uncultured Lachnospiraceae bacterium | reverse complement strand
ATGTCGCCTGTCCTCCTCCGATTCCCACTTCAACGGCATGAGAGGACTGAGCGATGGGGATGTATGCAAAAAGCATCTGGTAAAGCTCGTCCGGATATCCGGGACGCCATTTTTCATATGCGGCCGCAGCTGTATCGAATGTCCATTCCAGACCTTTGATTATCGGCATCCTGTTCCTCCTTTTATCAGATCATTATAATTAGGAAAGAGCCCGCGCGTACAAGTTTTGTTTTTCAACGCCTCACTCTTTCCGGATTTCCATCCCGCATCTGCTCCATCTTTCGTTCTGATAAGAAAAAGCACCTTCTTCCACGTCTTTTTCAAAGAATCCGACTTTTTCGTAACAGCGGCGGGCGTTTTTTCCCATCTTCTCCTCTTGCTGTCAACTGATTCAAAAGACCACAGATAAAAATCAGTTCTTATATTTTATCATACTTATAAAACCGAAGGGAAGAAATTATCCGCCCAAACCCCCGTTCTGTCAGGGAAGCGACAGCAGGCCGGATTCCTTCGGCTCCGTCTTCTTCTCCAGCCATTGCCGCACGGTTTCCACACTTTCCTCGATAATCTCCGCGATCACTTCTGCCGCAGTCCCTCTCGCCGCCATATTCCGGGCAGCTTTTTGCGCTTCCTCCGTCCTTCCAAGACGTAGGCCTTCTTCTCTTCCCTCTTCTCTTCCCTCTTTTTTCCCTATTTCATATATTTCTTCCGTAATTCCACACATTATCTTTATCCCTTCTTCCTCGCATTTCAGGAAATGAACTCTCTCAGACAGCGCCCCCTGGCTGTTGTCGTCCGGATCTGATGTTTTAAAATATCTCATCAGCGCCGCCGTCTCCGAGCCGTCGTCCACCTCGGCATTGACATAAATAACATGCAGTCCGATATCCCGCACACTCAGCCGGGCAGTATCTTCCTGTATTTTTTCCATCTTACCTCCGTTGTTAAGACATCCTTCTTCTCCTCCCTCCTAAGCGCGGGCAGGCAGAAGCTGTGGACAGTTCCATGATTCCCGGGTTTTGAAAAGAAATGGTATGATCTGAATGATTGCTGGCCGAACGGCTTTCCTGGAACAGCGAATGAAACGAAACAGAATTGCTTTTCCTGATGGATTTCAGGTTAACATATTTCGGGCAAAATTTCCAGTATCTTCATAAAAAAATAAGAAACCAAAATCAAGAAAGCCTGCTTCGTTCCCCGCTCCGTGAAAGCAACTTTTTTAGAAGAAACTGCGAATATTAGATATTGACACGGGAAATAATAAGGTGTAGTATCATAACATATTACAAGTGGTTTTAAAAACTACATGTTGCATTTAAATTCTTGCAACATGTGTTTTTCAGTTGTTTTGCGCAGAACAGGCCGCATGAAGCGGCGGAAAGGAATGGAACTGCTATGAGTGTTACGATCAGAGAACCCGGAAGCGCGATCACACATTTTATCGGCATGATGATGGCCATTCTGGCCTCCACGCCGCTTCTGATCAAGGCGGTCCTGTCCGGACAGCCCGTTGTTTTCCTTGCCATGGTGATCTTCATCGCCAGCATGGTGCTGCTGTATGGGGCGAGCGCCACCTATCATTCCATCAATGTGGGAGGACGGATCCTGCGGGTGTTCCGCAAGCTGGACCATATGATGATCTTCGTCCTGATCGCCGGCTCCTATACACCGGTCTGCCTGGTGATCCTGGGCGGCAGGCTGGGATATACGCTTCTGGCGGTGGTCTGGGGCGTTGCCCTTCTCGGCATGGCGATCAAAGCCTTCTGGATCACCTGCCCAAAATGGTTTTCTTCCGTGATCTACATCGCCATGGGCTGGATCTGCCTGGGCGTGTTCAGCCAGCTGTGGAATACGCTCCCCCGCGCGGCGTTTCTGTGGCTTCTGGCCGGCGGGCTGATCTATACGGCGGGCGGTGTGATCTACGCCCTGAAGCTACCTATATTTAATGCGAAGCACAAATACTTCGGATCCCATGAGATCTTCCATCTGTTCGTCATGGGCGGAAGCATCTGTCACTTCATCTTCATGTTCTGTTATGTGGCATAACGCATGCGGCAGACGAACGCAGAGAAAAAAAGTAGCAGTTCAGCCAGGTCTGCGCATTTGCTGCGCAGACCGTACGAAAACGTATCGGCAGAACTGTTACAAAAAAAGGCCTTCGGCAGCTTTACGCATGCCGAAGGTCTTTTTTCTGCAGCCGATGATCCGGCTTCTTCCTGACAATTTTCCTTTTTCCGGTCAGTCGTCGTATCCGTTCGGATTCTGAGACTGCCATCTCCAGGAGTCCGCGCACATTTCCTTAATACCGTACTCGGCCTTCCAGCCAAGCTCCTTCTCCGCCTTGCTGGCGTCGGAGTAGCAGGTGGCGATATCGCCGGGGCGGCGGGCCTTGATCTCGTAAGGGATCTTCACGCCGGTAGCTTCCTCGAAGTTCTTCACGATATCCAGTACGCTGTAGCCCTTTCCGGTTCCCAGGTTGTAGATGGAAAGTCCGGAATTGTCTTCGATCTTCTTCAGGGCCTTCACATGTCCCTTCGCCAGATCGACCACATGGATGTAGTCTCTCACGCCGGTTCCGTCCGGAGTGTCATAGTCGTTTCCGAATACGTTGAGCTGTTTCAGCTTGCCCACGGCAACCTGGGTGATGTAAGGCATCAGGTTGTTGGGGATGCCGTTGGGATTCTCGCCGATCATGCCGCTCTTATGAGCGCCGATGGGATTGAAGTAGCGCAGAAGCACCACGTTCCATTCCGGATCCGCCTTCTGGATGTCGGAAAGGATCTGCTCCAGCATGGACTTGGTCCAGCCGTAAGGGTTGGTGCACTGTCCCTTCGGGCACTCCTCTGTGATGGGAATGATGGCAGGATCGCCGTAAACAGTGGCCGAAGAGGAGAAGATGATGTTCTTCACGCCATGCTTTCTCATCACGTCCACCAGGGTCAGGGTCCCGGCGATATTGTTCTCATAATACTCCCAGGGCTTTGCCACGGACTCGCCTACCGCCTTGAGTCCCGCGAAATGGATGCAGGAATCGATCTTTTCCTTTTCAAAAATGGCGTTCAGCGCCTCTCTGTCCAGGATGTCCGCCTTGTAAAAAGGCACGGCCTTTCCCGTGATCTTTTCCACGCGCCGCAGGGACTTCTCGCTGGAATTGCAGAGATTGTCCACAACCACCACGTCATAACCTGCATTCTGCAGTTCCACAACCGTATGGCTGCCGATATAACCGGCTCCGCCTGTTACTAAAATTGCCATATTTCCTCCTTCTTTCCGGATCCGGCCGGAAATTTATTTTGTCTCCCACAGATACTCGGGATAAACGCCCTCCGCCTTCAGACGGGCGATGGACTCCATCACAAAAGGCTTGTCCTCCTTATAGGTCACGCCGAACCATTTATCCTTGGAGGAGAGCACCTCAACGGTGGCCTTGTCCTGCTTCAGCAGCTTATCCACCTCAATGGGCAGGAAGCATTCCGACTTCAGCGGATTCTTCTCCACTTCCGTCCGGAAAAAGCCGTTCACCGCGGACTCCAGTTCCTTCAGGATGCTGGCAGAAAAGCCCCACATATTCATGGATACCAGCGTATCCAGGGGAAGCGCTGTCCAGGTCGCACCGTCGTCCTCGGTAAAGGCGGCGCCGTCCGCCGTCTTGACGATCTTGGTGCGCTCCGCGATCTCTTTCAGATAACCGTTCTCGTCTGTCACGCATACACCGCGCGCTACGGAACCGTTTTCCGTCAGGGTGTTGCCCAGCTCATAGCCCACCATCGCATAGCGGTATTTCTCATCGTCCTGATGGGTGGTCAGGAACTGATACAGCGTGGTATAGGCGCTTCTTCCATAATAATCGTCCGCGTTGATGACCGCGAACGGTCCGTCGATCACATCCTTGCAGCACAGGATCGCGTGGGCTGTCCCCCAGGGCTTCACTCTTCCTTCCGGGATCTGAAAGCCCTCCGGAACCTTATCCAGCTCCTGGAATACATACTCCACCTCCATGTGCCCGCTCACTCTGTCCCCCACACACTCGCGGAAGTCCTTTTCATTTTCCTTCTTAATAATGAAAACGACCTTCTCAAATCCCGCCCGGTGCGCGTCATACATGGAAAAATCAATGATCTTATGGCCCTGTTCGTCCACCGGGTCGATCTGCTTGAGTCCGCCGTAGCGGCTTCCCATGCCTGCTGCCAGAATTACCAATACCGGTTTGTCCATTTTCCCTTTCCCTTCTGCGTGTTTTTCACGCGGCGTCAGGGTCGTGAAGCCTGTATTCTGAAAATGCCAGGTTGTCCGTGAAGTCCGCAGGCCCGCTTCCCTTCCCCTTTTTCTTTTATCCGGAAACCCTGATCCTGTCCGGAAATCCCGGCCTTCCGCAGCTTTCCGCCGCGGCGGCAGGCTGCCGGAAGATGCCCTCAGGCTTTCCCCTTCTGTTTCCGTTATCTCCATCTTACCACAGAAAATCCTTTGTGACAATTTTACAATCATTGCTTTTTTTGTCACTTTTGTTCTGGCAAATCGAAAATGCACGGACTGCCCTGCGCCATTGGGCTCCTTTTCTCTTAACCGGTCACAAGCCGGCGCACCGCAGGGATTTTTTCCAGAAGGAAGGTGCCAAGCAGGGCCGGAAGGATAAGAGCAAGGGTCTTCAGCACATTGGTCCCCACGCTGAAGCCGGGAAAGAGCAGGGCCATATACGGCACCAGAAGCCAGCCGAAGACCCAGTGCAGGTAATAGATCCCGAGCGTCCGGCTCGCCACTACGCGCACGGCGGCAGACAGGAATCTGTTTTTTATGGTAAGGTCCCGGCAAAGAAGAAATACGCCCAGCGCCAGCAGGATCACCGGAATGTGGCGGTATCCCTCCGTCAGAAGGATGCCGTCCCAGACGGGCGTGCCGCTCAGATACCATTTCACTCCCCAGATCCCGGGAAGACCGACAGCTGCCATCCCGGCGCCGATCAGGCGCTGCGCCCTCCGGCTGCCCCCGATGGCAGGGCCGGTATGGATCCAGGCTCCCAGCAGGAAAAAGCCAAGCATGTTGGCGTAGGTCCCGAAGGGATTGAGCACCTGCAGGGCGGAGAGGGAGACTGCACCGATCCATCCCGACGACGCCAGGCCGTCAAGCAGGATCTGAATCGCCGTCATTCCGTTGGTCATCACCAGCCCCCAGATGGCGAAAAACAGGATCAGTCCCCTGCCGAAGGGATGATCAAAACAGATCCGGAACAGGGGGAACAGCAGGTAAACCGCCAGCAGAGCCTCAATGAACCACAGGTGGCCGGTACCGATCCCGTCCAGATTTCCGAAAGCAAACAGATACAGAAAGATCTGGCCTTTCCCGAAGCCGGAAAGGGGCACATGGAGGATCGCCCCGATGGAAAGCAGGTAGATCAGCCGCCAGACCACCAGGATCAGATAAATGGCCAGAGTTTTGGATATATGTTTTTTCAGCTTCAGCGGCCGGGTGAAGAGAAGCGCGCCGTTCACCAGAAAAAACATGGGCACGCCCGACCAGCAGGCCGACATGAACAGATTGGCGGGGACAGTCTGCGCAAGCAGCACGAAATGACAGAACACCACCAGAAAAATGGCGATCACCTTCACGATATCCAGATATTCGATCCTCTTTTGCACTGTCCTGTCCCCTTCCTCTTATACTGTCCGCACGGCAGGCTCTCCTTATGCCGCCCGCGCGGCAGTTTTTTTCTTCCCCGCAGCACTGTCATTTCCTTTTTTCCGCTCCCGCAGGCCGGCTTCTCACAGGAAGACCGGTTTTCCCGCCTTCGGCTTCACCGCCCGGATCTGCGGATACCTGGAAGAGAGCAGGCGGTAAAAAGGCCTTGTATCCTCCTCCCGTGACGCGGGCGGAAATGCGTCGTCAAAATGATCCAGCAGGATCCGTTTCGGCATCAGCCGATCCACGATGGCGCAGGCAGCCTCCTGCGGCCGGCGTTTTCCCTGATACGGCAGGATCAGAAGATCCGCTCCCGCAGGGTATTCGGTGCTTTCCTCCAGCGCCATGCTGCCAAGAAGAAGGATCCGTTTTCCCTCCGCCTCGATCTCATAAACAAGCGTGTCCCCTCTCTCCCGGAAGCGCGGATGGGCCCAGGCCAGAAAAAGCAGATTTTTCGGCCGCGAAAAAAGCCTGGGAGAAAACAGCCTTCCAAGCACCAGAGACGGGGAGAATCTTACATGCTTTCCCCGGTAAGCCGTAATCTTCAGCTCTCCCAGACGCCAGCTGTCTCCGGGCCTGGTCAATACCACGTTTCCGTTGTCCTCCAGAAATCCCTCCAGCGTCCGCGCCGCGGCGGCGGGACAGTGCACCGTGGCGTCCTGCCCCTCCGCCAGCTCCGGGATAAAAAACAGATGGTCCAGATGTCCGTGGGTGACACAGATGTCGCTCACCCCTTCAAAATCCTCCAGAGTATTCGGATTGCTTCCTCCCTCCAGCTCCACAAAGGGGTCGAACAGAAGCTTCTGCCCGCAGGCTTCGATGAGGATGGAGGCTGTTCCAAGCCAGGTTATCTTGATCATGGCAGTCGGTTTCCTTTTTCTGTATTTTCACGCATCCGGCCCGCCGCGAAGCGGCGGTATGGCCGGATGCCGTTCCTGTTTCCGGTCGCTTTTAAACATTCTTCCTGCTATTATAACCTGAAATCGTCTTTTTTTCTACGGCTTTCTCCGCTTTTTTCCGGCAGGCGGCCGCATATGCTGCTGTTCAGGCCAGCGCCGGCCGCCCGTTGACCTGCGCATACAGAAAGCGCTCCGGCCTGAATCCGGCATCAGGGAACGATCCGGTGGATGTCTCTGGGGAACAGGCAGGCCCTGCGCACGTTGTCCTGCTCCAGAAGCCTTGCGGTGAACCGCTCCAGCCCCATGCCAAGACCGCCGTGGGGCGGCATGCCGTGCTTATGGATCTGAAGATAGCTCTCAAACTGCTCCGGATCCATGCCTCTGGCCTTCATTTTGGCGAGCTGTACGGCATAATCGTGAATGCGCTGGCCTCCCGTAGTCACCTCCAGCCCCCGGAAAAGCAGATCGAAGCTTTTCGTCACCTGCGGATCCCGTTCCTCCTCCATGGCGTAAAAAGGCCGCTTTGCCGCAGGATAATGGGTGACGAACACGAATTCGCTTCCCGTTTCCTCCTCCATCAGCTGACACAGGAGTTTTTCCTCCTCCGGATCCAGATCCTCCTTTTCCCGGACGGGCCTGCCGAACTTTCGGGCAATCCGCTCCTTCGCTTCGTAAAAGCGGATGAAAGGGATCGAGTCAGCCTGCGGGATGCGTACGTTCAGGAGCTTCAGCTCCTGCGGGCAGAGCTCCGGCAGCTTCTGAAGCGCATGGCGGATCATGGCCTCTTCCATGCGGCACAGCTCCTCAAAGCCCTCGATATAGCCCATTTCAAAGTCCACGCCGGTACACTCGTTCAGATGCCTTGCCGTATCATGCTTTTCCGCCCGGAACACCGGCCCGATCTCAAACACCCTTTCATATACGCCCACCATCATCTGCTTGTAAAACTGGGGGCTCTGAGCCAGATAGGCCTCCTTCCCGAAATAGTCCAGCCGGAAAATATTGGCTCCGCCCTCCGCGCCCTGACTGACCAGCTTCGGCGTGTGGATCTGCACAAAATCCTCCTGCTGCAGAAATTCTGTAAAACCTCTCACCAGAGCGTCCTGGATCCGGAATATGGCCCGCTCCCTCTCATTGCGCAGGGTCAGCGGCCGGTAGTCCAGTATGGTCTCCAGCGAGGCCGGAATCTCTTTGCCGTGAATGACCACGGGCATGCTTTCCGCCGGCACAGACAGGATCCGGATCCGGGCGGGATGCAGCTCCCAGCCCGTCCGGGAACGGGGTTCCTCCACCGCCAGCGCTTCCATGCGGATGCACATTTCCTCCTTCAGCGCCCCTTCCCAGGGAGCGCCGTCCGGCCCCAGGATCTCGCATTTCTCCGGTTCCAGAATGCACTGGATCAGCTCATGGGCCGTGCGCAGGATGAGAAAGGAAAAGCCGCTCATCTTCCTCAGCCGGTGGATGCTTCCGTGCATGTTTACCATCTCCTTTTCCATGCTTCCGAATCCCTTCCTGCCGGTTTCCATTTTCTGAATTTCCCTGTTCTTTTCACTCATATTCTTTTCTGTCCTTTCTGTTTTCCTTCTGACCTGTGTGACTGTGAAACAGATCTTCCGGAATCCGGATGGACATCGTCTCTATGCCGCATGCTATCACCCCCTTATCCGCGCTCGGCGCGGAGGAAACGGTCCGGGCCCTTCTGCCGGGGCAGGATGGACCGACAGGCCGTTATTTGAGCAGGTATGGCGTCCGCCTGCCTGCTCCGGGGCCCGCTTCCTTGAAAAGCGCGCGCCGCCAGGCCGCACAATATAAAAAGGCCGGGTCCGCAGCTGCTGTGCGGATCCGGCCCGAAAAAAGCTCTGCCACACAGGTACAGCACGTAAAGCGTCTGTACCTGTGATGAGTTTCTGCTGAAAATTCAATCACGGATACAGGCGCTCTCGAT
>CALWGL010000135.1 GCA_944380025.1 uncultured Lachnospiraceae bacterium | reverse complement strand
GGTCACACAGCCCGCCTCCGTCAGCGTCCCTGCCGGGAAGCAGGCGGCTTCCGTTTCCGCCCGGGCGATCAGCCCGCCTTCTGCTCCGGGATCCGATGCGCCCGTGCCGCAGTCTGATGTGCCCATGCCGCAGTCCGGTGCGCCCACGCCGCGGTCTGATGCGTCCACGCCGCAGTCCGGTGCGCCCATGCCGCAGTCTGATGCGCCCACTCCGCGGTCTGATGTCTCTGCTGCCTCACTGCGAAGGGTGCAGCAGACCTTTCCGGAAAGAGCCGTTTTTCCGTAATTGGCGATCTTCACCGGCACCGTCATCTCTTCCGTGTTTTCCCAGGTATAGCGGGGCAGCAGCGCAAGCGGCAGCTGATCCCGGAAAAAGGCCCTGAACTTCGCGGCCTGGGCAAAGGGGTAGGGCTTGGGCTCCAGATGAGAATTCAGCATGCCCACCAGCGCCGTCCCCTGTCCGGGGAAATCCTGCAGTCCCAGCAGGGAAATGCCGGACAGCTCCCTCGTGCGCATGGCCGCTTCGATCTCCTCTCTGTAGGCCAGGCGGGAGATCTCTCCCGTCGCCTCCACCTGTTTTTCCCATTCCTCATCGGAAATCCCGGCCTTTTTCACCCGTTCCTGCACCAGCCGCAGGTTGGCGGGGTCGGAGATCCCGCGGAAGGAGTCCAGCTCATGAAAGTCGGGAAGCACCTCAAACTGTCCTACCTCAAAGCTGAAAACCGGCTTCTGATAAACCTTCCGGATCTCGGCCATGGACGCGTCGTAATTCTGCGCCGCGTCGGGATAGCGGTTGTTGATATAGCCCTGAAGCGCGCCGTCCTCTCCGCCGCCCGCATGGGTTCCGCGCAGGTCATGGCCGAAATATTTCTGGGAAGCGAAAAAATCGCTCTCCGGATCGATTCCCCGATCCCCGTAGTGGGCGTTGGAGCTGTTGGCATACAGCCGGGTAGGATCCAGCTCGTGCGCCAGGGCCAGCATGCTGTCCATTCTGGCGTGTCCCACCGGTCCCGCCGCCAGCTCGTTTCCGAAGGTAAGCATCACGAAGGAAGGATGATTGGCCAGCGTCAGGATCACCTGCTTCAGCTCCGTCTGATAGTAGGCAAAGCTCTCCGGCGCTTCAAAGGCATGCACCGGATCCCAGTGGGACAGCTCCGGCTGCATCAGCATGCCCATCCTGTCCGCTGCGGTAAACGCCGCCTCCGGCGGGCAGTGGGAATGAAAGCGCATGCAGTTGATCCCATAGGAACGGTAACGCGCCAGCACGTCCGTCCATTCCTCCACCGTCATGGGCGGATGGCCTGTTTCCGGGAATTCGCAGCAGTTGGCCTCGCTGCGCAGGAAGATCACCCGTCCGTTGATGGCAAGCCTGCCTGTTCCGTTATCCCCGAAGGTGCGGATGCCGAAGGTTTCCGTCCGGCTGCTTCCCGGCTCCGCATTTTCCTGTTCCGTCCACCCAGGGCCGCTGCTTCCCGGCCCCGCCTCGTTTTCTTCCTCCGGCAGCAGCCGCGCAGTCAGCTTGTAAAGACTGCCCTCTTCCACATCCCAGCTTCTCACGCCCTCCGCCAGCGGAAGCTCCTTCAGCACAACGCGGGTGATGCCGGGCTGCACGCTGATCTTCTTTTCATAACAGGCCGCCGCGCCGTTTTCCGCATCTTTTCTCAACGCTTCGCTTTCCACCCGCAGGACGCCGCTCCAGAACCGGTCGGAGGAAATCTCTGCCTGCACGGTGAGGCTGCCTGCGGCAAAGCTGCCGGCCGCTTCACCGGCCGTGGTTCCGGCATTCCCGGTTTCGCCGGCCGCCGTCCTGGCGGTCTCCGCAGCCCCGGCTTCAGTTTTGCCGGCCTCCGCCCTCTCCGGATAGATCCGAAGCGCCGACAGGAACACAGGCTCCTCCACGCGCAGCCGCAGATACCCCAGCACGCCGTTCCAGTTGGTCTGCGTTTCATCCGTTGCCGCCGAGGAATACACGATGGCGTCATGAGGCAGGCCGGGATAGCTGTTGTCGGACAGCAGCGTGATCTCGTTGTCTCCGTTCAGAAGCCCGGTCACCTCGAACACATGCGGGGTGGAAAGGGTTCCTTCCGTAAAATGCGGCACCTCCTTCCCGTCCACCAGAAGCCGCAGGCATCTGGCACGCTCCGCTTCCAGAAAGACGCGCTTCCCCGCCTCCGGAACGAAGGAAATGCGCCGCGTCAGCCGCGCTTCGCCTTCAAAGGTATATTTTCTGGTAAAACGGGTGGCAATGGGCGCGTTTTCATCAAATTCATCCTCCGCGTTTCCCAGCGCCGCATCCGGATGCCACTGGTTCTGCCCCAGATCCTTATGCCCGATCCTGTTTTCATCCAGAGTGCCGGGAAGCCGCATGGAATAAACCTTCCCGTCTCCGATATCGGCCTGCCAGAGGCCGGATATGTCATAGTACATCTGTCTCTCCTTTCCGCTGCTGCCCGGCAATATACGATCCTCAGCCGGAGCGGCCTCCTTTTATTGATATATCAGTATATCACAGGAGGCAGACCCTCGCCATTGCTGCCACTTGCTCTCTTATATAGAAAATTTGCTGCCAAAGCGTCCGGTGTATTCCCGCTTATCAACAAATACTGCACGAGTATTCCCTTTAAACATACCGCACTGAATCACAGATAGAAAATCATCTTTTCCCAGAAGATCCTCAAGGCTTTCTGTCTCATAGGGATACTCCGTCGTTCTGCCACTTCCTGAAATGGTCTTTCGACATTTTGGGGAATGGCTGTCCACATAGTTATCCACAGACTTGTCCACATAAACGCCAGAGCGAAATCCATCTCCCTCCGATACCCGATTGCTGCCTCCGAAAACCTAAAATCCACGGCGGAGCCGTCCGGAAAATTAACCACTATTTTAGCCCCTATAAACCCATTTAAAACGGGTCAAATCTCGTCAAAGCGAGACAGACCTTTCAGATTTTTGGACATAACAAAAGCCCGGAAAATGGCGTAATTCCGGGCTTTTTCGCTGATCATCCGCCATGCACCGGGCCAAAGTAAAACTTTGGCCCGGTCACGGGCTTCGCTCTATAGCGATATATGCAAAAAGCCTCCTTCATGCAAGCATGGGGAGGCTTTTTGTATATATCGCTGCATGGCTCACTGCCAACGCGGAGATTATCTCTTGGAGAACTGAGGCGCTCTTCTCGCCGCTTTCAGCCCATATTTTTTCCTTTCTTTCATACGAGGGTCGCGGGTCAGGTATCCGGCCTTCTTCAGAACGCCTCTGAACTCCGGATCCGCCTCAAGCAGAGCTCTTGCAACGCCGTGTCTGATGGCGCCTGCCTGTCCGGTATATCCGCCGCCCTTTACATTGACAAGGATATCAAACTTTCCGTCGGTATCGGTGGCAACGAGAGGCTGACGAACGATCACCTTCAGGGTCTCAAGTCCGAAGTACTCGTCGATGGGTCTCTTATTTACAACGATGGTGCCGTTTCCGGGAGTCAGATATACTCTTGCGATAGATTTCTTTCTTCTGCCGGTTCCATAATATCTTGCTGCGTTAGCCATTTTCTGATTTCCTCCTTTTACTGCCGCCGCAGGCGGCATACAGATACGGGGAAGAACGGCTTCAGCCATTCTTCAGCAAAAACCGCCGGTTTCTGCTTCCTCCTTATTAGAATCCCTGATTAAAATGTCAGCACTTCGGGCTTCTGAGCCTGATGCTTGTGCTCGCTTCCCGCATATACATGAAGCTTGGTGTACATCTGTCTTCCAAGGGGTCCCTTCGGAAGCATGCCCTTTACCGCAAGCTCGATCACCTGCTCAGGCTTCTTCGCCATCTTTTCTCTCAGGGTCACTTCCTTCATGCCGCCCACATAATCGGAATGGTGATAGTAGACCTTCTGATCCAGCTTTCTGCCGGTCAGCTTTACCTTCTCCGCATTAATCACGATCACATAATCTCCGGTATCTGCGTGAGGGGTGAACTCCGGTTTGTTCTTTCCTCTGAGCACCTTGGCTACCTCAGACGCAAGACGGCCGAGAGTCTGGCCTTCCGCATCCACAATATACCATTTTCTATCAATCTTAGCCGGATTAGCCATAAATGTTTTCATTGCGTACCTCCATCGAATTGAACGTTTCAGAAACATGTTTTCTTTACGAAAGCCCTGGGAAGTGAGCTTCCGCCTGATTATGTCAAATGCCTTTCCGGGGCTTGGCAAGGCATTTACCTACATTGTCGCACTGAAATATTATAGGCTGTGCGCCCACATGTGTCAACCGTTTTTTTCAGAAAAAACGGGAAAATCATAGGAAACCAGGACAAGTCCCTTCGCGGGGGCCGTCGGTCCCGCAGTCCTGCGGTCCTTCGCCTCCAGGATGTCCCGCATCCGCTCCGGCGGATACTTGCCGCGGCCGATCTCCATCAGGGTGCCCGCGATGATCCGCACCATGTTGTAAAGGAATCCATTTCCCCGGATGCGTATGGTAAGCTTCGTGCCCTCCCGGCGCACGGTACAGGAATAGATGGTGCGCACGGTGCTCTCCACCTGTGCGCCGGCGCTGCAGAAGCTCTGAAAGTCGTGTTCTCCCTCCAGGAGCCGCGCCGCCTGATCCATCCGGTCCGCATCCAGCGGCACGTAGCAGAAATAGCTGTACAGCCGTTCCACGGGATTGGGAAATTCCTCGTTGAGGATATGGTATTCGTAGGTTTTGACGCTGTCCGTTTTCCGCGGATGAAAATCCGCCGGCACCTCGCGGGAGGCGCGGATGCGGATGTCCTCCGGAAGCCCCTGGTTCAGGGCGTAGGAAAATTTTTCCGCCTCCATGCGGGCGTTCGTGTCAAAAACGGCGATATTCCCAAGCGCGTGGACACCCGCGTCCGTGCGGCTTGCGCCGATCACCCGCACCGGTTCCTTCAGAAGCCGGGAAAGGCAGTCGTCCAGCCTGTCCTCGATACTGTTTTTATCCGGCTGTCTCTGCCAGCCATGGTAAGCGGTGCCGTCATAGGCCACCGTCAGCATGATCCTTCTCATAACAAAACCCGTCCCAGCAAAACCGCGGCTACCAGATACACAAAAAGCACGGCAAAGGCGATGGCGTCTCTTCTTTTATAGATCAGGGGCTTCATCTTCGTCCGGCCCTCGCCGCCCCGGTAGCAGCGCGCCTCCATGGCCATGGCAAGGTCGCTGGCCCGGCGGAAGGCCGAGATGAACAGCGGCACCAGCAGGGGCACCAGGCTTTTCGCCTTCTGGATCAGGTTTCCGCTTTCAAAATCCGCTCCCCTCGCCATCTGCGCTTTCATGATCTTATCCGTTTCCTCCAGAAGGATCGGGATGAAGCGCAGGGCGATGGACATCATCATGGCGATCTCATGCACGGGCACATGCAGTCTGCGCAGCGGCTTCATCAGGCTCTCCATGCCGTCCGTCAGGTTGTTCGGCGTGGTGGTCAGGGTCATGACCGAAGAGCCGATGATCAGAAAAGAAAGGCGGATGGCCATCTTTACCGCAGTCTCCAGTCCCTCACGGGTGATGGTCAGGCGCCAGATGGAAACAAGAGGCTGGCCCGGCGTGAGGAACAGATTGAAGATCACGGTAAAAATAAGAAGAAACAGGATCGCCTTCATGCCCTTGACCATAAATTTGAAGGGCACATGGGAGAGCCGGATGGAAAAAGCCAGAAACAGCCCCGCCGTGAGGTATCCCCAGAAATTATCTACCAGGAACAGGGAGATGATGAACACGATGGTGGCGATCAGCTTCACTCTCGGATCCAGTCTGTGAACCGCCGATTCGGTCTGATAATATTGTCCTAAGGTAATGTCTCTCAGCATCTGTCCGCTTCCTTCTCCGTTTCCGGCTTTCGGGCTCCCGCATCCGTTTCCGGCTCCCAGGCTCCCGCATCCGTTTCCCGGGCACCCGGTGTTTCCGCCTCCCGGACTCCCGGCTCTTCAGCCTGCCGCCGGGTCATCCCGAATGACCGGCAGATCTCCTCCGCCGCCTCCGGCAGAGTGGTGGCCTCCGCGCTTTTCACCAGCCCGGCCTCCTTCAGGGTATGCATGATATAGGTGACCTGCGGCGCGGCAAGTCCCACCTCTTCCAGCTCCTTCACATGGCGGAACACCTCGCGGGGCGCTCCGTCCAGCATCACACTTCCATGGTTCATCACGATGATGCGGCTCACATAGTTCGCCACATCCTCCATGCTGTGGGAGACCAGCACAACGGTCATTCCCGTCTTTTCCCTGAGCGCGGCGATCTCTCCCAGGATCTCGTCCCTGCCCTTCGGATCCAGGCCGGCGGTGGGCTCGTCCAGGATCAGCACATCCGGTTCCATGGCCAGGACTCCCGCGATAGCCACTCTCCTCTTCTGTCCGCCGGACAGGTCAAAGGGCGACTGGCTGTAGTATTCCTCTCCGATCCCCACAAGCTCCAGCGCGCGTCTGGCCCGTCTTTCCACCTCTTCCGTGGAAAGCCCCAGATTTTTCGGGCCGAAGCAGACATCAGAGAATACGTCGATCTCAAAAAGCTGGTATTCCGGATACTGGAACACCAGGCCCACCTTGCTCCGGAGCGTCTTCAGGCTGTAGCCCTTTTCATAAATATTTTCTCCGTTATAATACAGCGTTCCCTCCGTCGCCTTCAGAAGGCCGTTCAGATGCTGTACCAGCGTGGATTTTCCGGAGCCCGTGTGGCCGATGAGGCCGACGAATTCTCCGTCCTCAATGGTCAGGCTGATATCCTTCAGCGCGGCCACGCTCAGCTGCGTGTCCGCCCCGTATACATGGCTCACATGCTCCAGTGTGATCGACATTTCGCCAGCTCCTCCTTCAGTTCCTGCGTGGTGAGGATCCCGTCCGGCAGAGGAAATCCTTTCTGCTTCAGCTCCCAGGCGAGCAGCGTGACCTGAGGCACATCCAGACGCAGGGCCTTCAGCTGCTCCACCCGGGAAAAGATCTCCTTCGGCGTACCGGACATCACCACTTTTCCCTCATCCATGACGAACACCCGGTCCGCATGGATCACCTCTTCCATATAATGGGTGATCAGGATGATCGTCACATCCTCCACCTGGTTCAGCGCCCTTGCGGCGCGGATCACCTCTTTCCGGCCGCTGGGATCCAGCATGGCCGTAGGCTCGTCCAGGACGATGCATTTGGGATGCATGGCCAGCACGCCGGCAATGGAGACCCGCTGCTTCTGTCCGCCGGAAAGCTTGTTGGGAGAAAATTTGCGGTACTCATACATGCCCACCGCCTTCAGGCTTTCCTCCACCCGCTCCCAAATCTCCTTCGTGGGAACGCCCATGTTCTCAGGGCCGAAGCCCACGTCCTCCTCCACCACCTGGCCGATGATCTGATTGTCCGGATTCTGAAAAACCATGCCGGCCGTCTGTCGGATCTCCCAGACGTGCTTTTCTTCCTTCGTGTCCATACCGTCCACCCAGACGGCGCCCGAGGTGGGACACAGGAGGGCATTGAAATGCTTTGCCAGCGTGCTCTTTCCCGAGCCGTTATGGCCGAGGATCGCAATGAACGCCCCCTGCTCCGCCTCCAGGCTCACGCCGTCCACCGCCCGCAGAAAGCCGGTTTCATTTCCTTCCTCATCGTGTCTCACATAATCGTAGGTGAGATCGGATGTCTCTATGATCTTCATTCTGTTTGTTATCCTGTTTTGCTCCTGTGGTTTACAATTACTGTCACTTTCCTATTCTACCAGCCGCCGGGCGGAAATACAAGAGTTACTGCTCAGCCAGGTCTGCGCATTTGCTGCGCAGACCGTACGAAAAAGCATCGGGCGGAAGGATCCGGCCCATCGCGAAGCGATTGGAATGGCCGGATGCCGTTACCATTCTGCCGAAGGCTGAATGGTAACATACAAGGAAAATACCCGCCGATTTTGCCCTTGATTTTTATCCCGCGCGGGAGTACGATAGTCTGGCCGCGGCCGCGGTCTGCGCCATTCAGTTTCAGAAACGGAGAAAAAAAGATGTCTGTACAGAAGATAAAACAGCAGAAAATAAAACATGGAAATGATTTCGGGAAGGACAGCGTCCCTTCCCTGGTGCTTCGGGTATCTGTTCCGTTCATGTTCGCACAGTTCGTAAACGTGCTCTACAGCATCGTGGACCGCATCTATGTGGGGAATATTCCAGAGATCGGCGCGATCTCCCTGGCGGGGGCGGGCGTCTGCGCGCCCATCATCACCCTGCTCTCCTCCTTCGCGACGCTGGTTGGGATCGGCGGGTCCATTCTGTTTTCCATGCGGCTGGGACAGGGAGACAAAAAGGATGCGGAGCGCATTCTCGGGAACTGCTTCAGCCTGCTTCTGATCCTGTCCGCCGTGCTGACGGTGCTGTTTCTCCTGACGAAGGACCTGCTGCTTGGCTGGTTCGGTGCGAGCGAAGCGTCCTTTCCCTATGCGGACACTTATCTTACCATCTATACCTGCGGCACCTTTTTTGCCCTGCTTTCCATGGGAATGAATTATTTTATCACCGCCCAGGGGCATCCCATGCTGGGAATGGTGACCACCCTCATCGGAGCCATCGTCAATATCATCCTGGATCC
>CALWGL010000134.1 GCA_944380025.1 uncultured Lachnospiraceae bacterium | reverse complement strand
GCCTCGCTGTTCATCATGTCCACGATCATATCCGCCGTCTTTTCGATGGTCTCCATATCATCCGCATGGTCAAGCGCCTTGATCAGAATGATATTCCTTTCATCCACCGCGGTGATATAGTCGCCGTTCTGGCTGGAAAACAGGCTCTTCAGAAGCTCCGTGGCGCTGTTGTCCTTCTCGATCTTCGTCTCCACCAGATACACGATGCGCGGACATTCCACCTCGATATGGAGCTTCTGCGCACGGTTGTAAATATCCACCAGGAGCAGATTGTCCAGGATCAGGTTCTGGAAGAAATTGTTCCGGTCAAATCTCTCCTTATAGGCAATGATCAGGTTCTGAATGCAGCTCACCGCGATCTTTCCCACCATATAGACATCGTCGCTGGGCCCCTGCGCAACCAGAATATAGGCCGGTTCTCCGTCGTCCAGTATCTTCAGCAGATGGCGTCCTCCCACCACCTGACTGTCAGCAGGAGAAGAGGCAAAATTCTCAACGATCTCTCCGGAAATATCAATATCCTCTGTTGTGGCCGCGACCTTCATGCCCTCCACATCATAGACTCCCAGATCGACCTTGGTGATCGCTCTCAGCTCATCGATACTGTTCTGAATTACCTGATTGGAAATCATCTCTCTTCCCATCCTTTCCCAGTCTTTCTTTACTATAACAGAAAAAAAGGGAAGATGCAAACGCATCCTCCCTTATAATTCCTGTGATTAGTTGGTGATGATCTGCTCGGTTTCCTTATCGAATACGTGAATCTTCTCAACGTCGAAGGCGAACTTCACATGATCTCCCGGTCTGGAAGTGGTGCGGGGATCCACTCTCGCGGTGATCGGGAACTCAGCCAGATCGAAGTACAGGAATACTTCTGCGCCGAGCAGCTCGTATACTCTGACGGTGGACTCGAATACGCATTTTGCGGACTCGATGAACATCTGAGAGTCATAAATGTCTTCCGGACGGATACCGAAGGTAACGGTCTTTCCGTTGTAGCCGCCGTCGATCAGCTTCTTGGATTTCGCAGGAGGCAGCGGAATGGACTTGCCGGCAACCTTCAGGGAAGCGGTATTTCCGTTCACTTCCACAACAGCATCCAGGAAGTTCATCTGAGGAGATCCCATGAATCCTGCAACGAACAGGTTCTGAGGCTTCTCATACAGGTTCTGAGGGGTATCTACCTGCTGGATAACGCCGTCCTTCATAACAACGATCCTAGTTCCCAGCGTCATAGCTTCGGTCTGGTCATGGGTAACGTAGATGATGGTGGTGCCCAGTCTCTGATGCAGCTTGGAGATCTCAACACGCATCTGCACACGCAGCTTTGCATCCAGGTTGGACAGAGGCTCGTCCATCAGGAATACCTTGGGATTACGAACGATAGCACGTCCCATGGCAACACGCTGTCTCTGACCACCGGACAGAGCCTTCGGCTTACGGTCAAGGAGAGGAGTCAGGTCAAGGATCTTGGCAGCTTCCTTAACCATCTTGTCGATCTCAGCCTTCGGAACTTTTCTCAGCTTCAGGCCGAATGCCATGTTGTCATATACGGACATATGAGGATACAGAGCGTAGTTCTGGAATACCATTGCGATATCTCTGTCCTTCGGCTCTACATCATTTACCACTCTGTCGCCGATCTTCAGTTCGCCGGAAGAAATATCCTCCAGGCCTGCGATCATACGAAGGGTCGTGGACTTACCGCATCCGGACGGTCCAACGAAGATGATGAACTCCTTGTCGGCGATCTCAAGATTAAAATCCTTAACGGCCTCGAATCCGTTGGGATATACCTTGCAGACATTCTTTAACGATAAACTTGCCATTTTGTCAGCCTCCCTAAAAATAATGGTTTACATGTATCCAGTGACATTCCGTCAACTGAGCCTGCACTTAGTATAACTGAGAATAAAAGTTTTGACCATACCACAAATTCACAAAGATTTAACGTGCCATTGTCAAATTTGCCGGCAAAAGGATACCGGGATTTTAAGGCCTGTCAACATGCCGAATTCAGCAAACCAAAGTTATACAGTTTTACCATAAGGCGTCTCACTCTGCCCCTTCTGTCTGCTCCTGATCCGCTCCGGTTTCTTCCTTTTTTTCCCTCTCCTCTTCCAGGGCTTCCCGCTCCTCCTGGATCTGTCCGCGGACCTGCTCCGCTTCCAGCTTTTTCCGTTTTTCTTCCTCTTCCTCCCGGATGAAAGACAGGGTCTCCAGCTCATCCGGATTGCCCGCATTTTCCTCTTCCGGCTCGAAGCGTCTGAAAATCTTTACGAACTGAGTGCTGCACAGATAGGCCGGCACGGAAAAGCCGAACAGGATCACGAAGGGCATCGACTGCGGAATCAGAAGGAACAGCGCTGCCGGCAGCAGGTTGATGATCACCATCAGGACCGTTCTGGGCAGGTTCAGAATGCTCATCAGGAACGCGTTGCGGATTGTGTTCTTCACGGTATTGTCAAAACGGGAAAGCACCGGGAAGACGTACAGCATGGTAAACACATAGATCACGGACACGATGATGAGAAGGATCGTCATCACCCGGCCGAAGGAAAGGACTCCGCTGCGGATGATGGAAAAATCTCCCACAAGGACAAGAAATACCAGCACCGCCAGCACCCAGATGACGGTCGCCTGTTTGAAGTTCTCCTTAAAGGATTTGAAGTAGCCTCTGACCACATAGCACTCCTCTTCCCGGACCATTTTGATGGTCATGTAATACAGAGCCGTCATGGCATCGCCCGCCGTAATGACCGGAATGCATAAAAAAAGCGTGATGATGTTCAGGATCATCAGGTCTGCTACCTTGGACAGAAACGTCATCAGCGGACTGTCCAGACTGAAAAATCTTCCCATATGTATCTCTCCTGTCTTTTCCCGCGGCGGCCCTTCCGGCCGCCGCCTGAGTCTCTGACAAGTATCATACTACGCCGTCCGGTTTTACGCAAGCAGATTCCGGAAGCGCATCCTGCCCATCATCCGGCCCATCGAAACGATGGTTACTGTTCAGCCAGGTCTGCGCATTTACTGCGCAGACCGTGCGAAAGGAATGGCCGGATGCCTCACTGCCAGGCGTATCCGGAAGACCCGTTTTTTATCCGATCAGATCCATGACAAAATTTTTTACCGTTTCACCCATATCGCGGAAAAAGTCCCGGAAGGTCTTCTTCACTTCCTTCACGGCAGCCTCCTTCACGGGTTCCACAATATTTTCCCGGATCGCGTCGTTCGCGTTCTCCATGACGGCGCTTCCGTATTTTTCATAAAGCGCCTGCGCGCCGTCCAGGATCGCTTCCCTGTCCAGTCCCAGTCTGTCCGCCTGAAGCACCAGCCCGGCGATCTGCTCCTTCTGGTCCTCTGAGAGCGTGATGCCCAGCTCCTTCTGTGCCTGGCGGATCGCTCCGTCGATCTGCTCTCTTGTGGAAAGCTCTCCGTTTTCCAGCTTCTCCAGAAGCTCTTCCAGAAGTTCTTTCTGTTCCGCGCTCAGAAGATCCGTGAAATCCTCCTGTCCGCTTTCCTGCGCGTCTGTCCCGGAGCCGTTCTGCGTTTCTTCTCCCGTCTGCGCCTCTTCCCCGGTCTGAGCTCCGTCCGACGCCAGGACCACGTCCGCCCGGCAGATCCCTGCCGGGCCTGTCAGCGCCATCAAAAATGCCGCAGCCCATGCCGCGATCCGTCCGGCCGTCTTCCCTGTGCTCCGGTTTCCGGCATTCCGGTTCCTGCTGTTTCGGCTGTTCTTCAATCCTGCTCCTTTCCGGGCCTTCCGCCCGTCCGCACCGTTTTCATGATCCACTCATACAGGTCCTTACAGACCTGATCCCGGTCCGCCTCGTTGACCAGCTCGTGCCGGTCGTTTTCATACAGCTTCATGGATACGTCCGTCATCCCCAGACGGAGAAACGAATCGTATACCCGGCGCACCGCTCTTCCGTAATCGCCCACAGGATCCATCTCCCCGGAAAGGAAACGGACCGGGATATGCTTTGGCATTCCTGCCAGCCGTTTCTCATCATACAGTCTGTCGATCAGGGTAAACAGCGTTTCAAAGCCGTTCACGGTGAAGGTAAAGCCGCAGAGGGGATCGGCGTTGTATTTTGCCACCTCTTCCTCATCCCGGGAAAGCCAGTCCATGGCAGAGGACGGACGGGGGATCTTCCGGTCATAGCTTCCGAAAGCAAGCGCGTTGAGAAGTCCGCTTTTGTGCTTCTCCCCCTGCAGGGCCTTCAGGATGCGCGTCAGCTTCAGAGAGACCCGAAGAAGCCCTTCCGGCTGCATGCCGGTCCCCATGATCACGGCTCCGGCCAGGCCTTCCCCGTACCGGCACAGATAATTCCGGAGAATAAAGGAACCCATGCTGTGCCCCAGCATCAGATAAGGGAGTTCCCGCCGGCCTTCCTGCGTTTTTATGCGCAGGGCATGCACATCCTCCACCAGCACATCCGGCGCGTTTTCCCGGCAGAAGTAGCCGTAGGGATGATCTTTGCCCACACTTTTTCCGTGGCCCAGATGGTCATGCGCCGCGGTCAGGATCCCCCGCTCCGCCAGGAAGCGGGCAAGCCGGTCATACCGGTCCGCGTATTCCGCCATGCCGTGCACGATCTGCAGGATGCAGACCGGATCCCCCTCCGGCTTCCATTCCATTGCATGGATCTGCGTTTTGCCGTCCGCAGAAGGATAATAAAATTCTCTTTTTTTCATGTGCGCCTCCCGCCGGCAGACAGCCGTTCCTGTAAGTCTGTCGGCCGCCTGTCTTGCCTGTCGCGGAAAAATGCGGCGCAGGCTTTTCACTTTCCGCCTGCGCCGCCGTGCCGGGCCGGGTCAGCAGATCTCCGCTCCCGCCGGCATCTCCTTTTCCGGAACCACAAGGGCCAGATTTCCTTCCGCGTCCTCCGCGCACAGAAGCATGCCTTCGGACAGGACGCCTGCCAGCTTCGCGGGCTTTAAGTTCACCAGCACCATTACCTTCTTTCCCACCATTTCCTGGGCCGTATAATGCGCCTTGATGCCGGAGACGATCTGCTTCACCTGGCTTCCGATCCTCACCTGGGAGCAGAGCAGCTTTTTGGACTTCTTCACCTCTTCGCAGGCGATGATCTCGCCCACCTGGAACTGCATCTTCGCAAAATCCTCATAGGTGATCTCCGGCTTCGCCTCCATGTCGATCACAGAGCCGTCCGCGCTTTCGGCGGTCTGAGCGGCGCCGCTTCCCGCCGCGCCGTTTTGGGCCTCGGCGCCCTGCGCCGTTTTCTCCTGCGCCGCACCGCTTCCCGCCGCGCCGTTTTCGGCTTCCGCGGCGGCTCTTCTTGCCTCGAACATGGCTTCCGCTTTTTCCACGACCTCCTTCACGTCAAGACGGGCAAAGAGGATCTGCGGTTTTTCCGTCACCTTCGTGCCGTTTGCATAATGGCCGAAGGCGGTGCATTCCTCAAAGGAGGGAAGGACTGCGTTCAGCTGTCCGGCGATATTCGCGGCCGTGCCGGGCATAAAGGGCTCCAGCAGGGAAGCGCCGATGGTGATGGATTCCACCAGGTTGTAGAGGACAGTGGACAGGCGGTCCTTCTTCGCCTCATCCTTGGCAAGGACCCAGGGCTCCGTCTCGTCAATGTACTTGTTGCAGCGCTTGAAGAGGGAGAAAATTTCCGTCATGGCGTCCGCCACGCGCAGGTCCTCCATCTTCGCCGCCGCCTTCGCGTACGTTCCGGTGACCACCGCCTTCAGGTCCTCATCCACGGCCTCCGCCGCGCCCTTATCGCAGACCACGCCGCCGAAATACTTGTTGCTCATGGAAATGGTACGGTTCACCAGATTGCCCAGCGTATTGGCCAGGTCGGAATTGATCCGGTCCGTCAGAAGCTCCCAGCTGATCACGCCGTCGTTTTCAAAGGGCATCTCATGCAGCACGAAGTAGCGCACCGCGTCCACGCCGAAGAAGTCCACCAGATCGTCCGCGTACATCACGTTTCCCTTGGACTTGCTCATCTTTCCGTCGCCCTGCAGCAGCCAGGGATGGCCGAAGATCTTCTTCGGCAGAGGCTCGCCCAACGCCATCAGGAAGATAGGCCAATAGATCGTGTGGAAACGGATGATATCCTTTCCGATCAGGTGCAGGTCGGCGGGCCACAGCTTCTTATACTGCTCGCTGCTGTTTCCGTCCGCGTCATAGCCGATCCCGGTGATGTAGTTGGTCAGCGCGTCCAGCCACACATAGACCACGTGTCTGTCGTCGAAATCCACGGGAATGCCCCACTTGAAGGAGGTTCTGGACACGCACAGATCCTGCAGGCCAGGAAGCAGGAAGTTGTTCATCATTTCGTTTTTGCGGGACACGGGCTGAATGAACTCCGGATGTTCATTGATATGCCGGATCAGCCTGTCCGCATACTTGCTCATCTTAAAAAAGTATGCCTCTTCCTTCGCGGGCTTCACCTCGCGTCCGCAGTCGGGGCACTTTCCGTCCACCAGCTGGGACTGGGTCCAGAAGGATTCGCAGGGCGTGCAGTACAGTCCTTCGTAATAGCCTTTGTAAATATCGCCCTGATCATACAGCTTTTTGAAGATCTTCTGCACCTGCTTTACGTGCGGCGCGTCCGTGGTGCGGATGAACTTGTCGTAGGAGGTTCCCATCAGATCCCACAGACGCTTCACCTCGCCCGCCACTTTATCCACATATTCCTGGGGGGACACGCCCGCCTCTTCGGCCTTCAGCTCGATCTTCTGGCCGTGCTCATCCGTTCCGGTCTGGAAGAACACATCGTAGCCGTCCTTTCTCTTGAACCGGGCGATGCTGTCCGCCAGCACGGCCTCATAGGTGTTGCCGATATGGGGTTTGCCCGAAGTATAGGCAATGGCCGTGGTGATGTAATATTTTCCTTTCATCTTTACGCTCATTTTTTCGCTCCTTCCGTATTTTTGTCTGCCCGGCCTTCTTTTTCGCGGGCCGGAGCCTTCATAACAAAAGCCCGTCTTCTCCGATTTTAAGCTTTTGTTAAAACCAAGAAGACGGGCGTTATTTCCCGTGGTACCACTTCTCTTCGCCGCAGCCTCGCGGATACGGCCTCGTCAGGTACTGCGGCATTTCCTCCGGCATTTATCGCCGGGGCGCTGTTTCGAGGAAGCCATTCTGTTCCCCGGGCCCAATACCCTGCCGCTGTAACAGGCGGCGCCTGTCGCAGCCTTACCGCATAAAGCGGCTCGGTGCGCTGCTCCGTAAGCCATGTTCCATCGTTTTCCGTCGGGCCTTCTCAGCCGGCGTCTCCGCCTCCCGGCCCTCTCTGTAAGACTTCCCGCGATGTACTCTCTTCTTCAACGCTTTTGCCTTTCCAGAGTATCACACCGCGGCCGGATTGTCAAACAGCGGCCGTCAGTCATTTGCAGTCATTTGCAGTACCGTTACCAATCAGTTACTTTTCATAGGGCGTGGAAATACTGCTGTTGATTCCTTTTCCCATATCGAAAAGCCCCTGTTTAATACCCGGCAGAATGCTCTGATACGGTTTAAAATGAGGATTTACATTGCAGAACCGTACAAAAAGCCTTAAGCGACGGTTAAAAAGTGGATTTTCCGATCTTTAACCGTACTTTTTTCCATTATTTTGTCATCAGTACGGTTCAATACCTGATTTTCTTATCTGTAACCGTACTTTCGGGCTATTCGGTACGGTTAAAAACAGATTTTTCAGGCTTTTAACCGTATCACACCATGAAAAATACGGTTCAGAACAGCATTTTCCGGAATTAGATCCGTAAAAAACGGATTTTTGTACGGCAGAAAAACCATTTTTTCGTTTTTTAACCGTATGAGGGCGTAAGAATTCCGTTGAAGACCCTACCGAAGAGTTCCGCGGAAGATCCTGCAGAATGTTTTCCTGCAAAAATTCATGGAACATTTCGTCTGGTCCCCTGCCCCGTGAAAAGTACCGTTACGCTTCAGCCAGACCTGCGTATTTACTGCGCAGACCGTGCGAAAGCGTACCCCGTCTCCATATCCACCACGTTCCGAAGCGGTTCTCCCTTCCGGAAGCGCTCCAGATTTTCCGCGAAGATGCCGCAGATCTGCTCCAGCGTTTCCGGCAGGGAATAGCCGCCGGAAATATGAGGGGTGATCAGGGTGCGGGGCGCATCCCAGAGGGGATGGTCCTCCGGCAGAGGCTCCGGATCCGTCACGTCCAGGGCGGCTCCCGCGATCTTTCCCCCGTAAAGAGCGTCACACAGGGCGTCCGTATCGATGGCCGTTCCGCGGCCCACGTTCAGCACGATGGCGTTCGGATTCAAAAGCCCGATCCGCTCCCGGTTCAGCACGTGCCGGGTGGAAGGATTGCCGGGAAGGCTCAGCGCCACCACGTCCGCCCGGGGAAGAAGGCTGTCCAGGGCGTCCAGGCCATACACCTCGTCCGCTCCCGAAAAGCCGTCTGTACCGGCGGCAGGCTGCGCTCCCGAAGGGCCGACCGCGCAGGCGGCAGGCTGCGCTCCCGAAAGGCCGTCCGCGCCTTCCGGCGCCGTTTTTCCCGAAACGCGTCTGCGGATCCCGATGGTATGACAGCCCAGCGCTTTCATTCTTCCGGCGAAGGCCCTTC
>CALWGL010000133.1 GCA_944380025.1 uncultured Lachnospiraceae bacterium | reverse complement strand
AAAAAACTTGCGGAGCCGGAGCGGCGCGCGGCTGAAAGACCTTTGCGGCCTGAGCCGCGCGGCTTCCCGGCTGCGCTTTTGCTTTGGGCCGGCTCTTCCGCCTGCTTCGTGAGCGGCTCCGGAGGATCCTGCAGATGGAGGTGTTATGATATGGAAAAGAACCGGAAAAAGATCCGCAGAACGGCAGCGGCGGCGCTGACGCCGCTCCTTCTGCTGGCCGGAGAGGCGGCCTTTTTCTACTATTATTCCGTGGTCCGCTTCCCGGAACGCAGAAAGGAAAAAACACAGAGACAGCTTCGCCGGGAAGAGAGAAAACGGGCGAAAAAGCCCCGTGCCCGTTTTGAAAACACGGTGCAGGAGGGGATCCGCTGGTTCCTGGGGCAGGAGCCGGAGCTTCATACCATCACCTCTTTTGACGGGCTGAAGCTGTGCGCCTATTATCTCCCGGCAGAAGGGACAAAGAAAGCGCCGGAGGCAGAAGACGCAGGGACGGCCGCTGCAAAAGAGGAAGCGCCTGCGTCCGGAAAGCGCCGCCGCAATATCCTCCTTCTGATGCACGGCTACCGCGCGGGAGGGCTGACGGACTTCGCGGGGCTCTACCGCTTTTACCATGAGCAGGGCTACGACCTGCTGGTGCCCTTTGAAAGAAGCCACGGCCCGAGCGAAGGCAGATACATCTGCTTCGGCGTGAAGGAACGCTTCGACTGCAGGGACTGGGCGGAGTACGCCGTCCGGCTGGCCGGAGAGGACTGCAATCTCTACCTGTCCGGCATTTCCATGGGCTGCGCCACGGTGCTCATGGCGGCGGGACTGCCCCTGCCTTCCAATGTCCGCGCCATCATCGCGGACTGCGGCTTTACCTCCCCGAAGGAGATCCTGAAGACCGTGCTGAAGCGGGACTACCATCTGCCTGCCTTCCCGCTCATGAACCTGACGGAGCTTCTGACAAAATGGCGGGCGGGCTTCGGCTACAGCGACGCTTCCACTCTGGACGCCATGCGAAACTGCCGGATCCCCGTCCTTTTCATCCACGGGGAGAAGGATACCTTCGTGCCCGTGCAGATGACGCTGGATAATTACATGGCCTGCAGCGCGCCGAAGGAGCTTCTGATCGTTCCCGGCGCGGTGCACGCGGCGGCAAGCCTGCAGGACCCGGAAGGCTACCGGCGGACGGCCCTTGCCTTTATGAAAAAATATGAGGTGTAGCCCGTGGAACCCAGACCCGTTATTTTTCATATCGATGTGAACAGCGCCTTTTTAAGCTGGAGCGCGTCCTACCGGAAGAATGTGCTGGGGGAGGAGACAGACCTTCGGGAGGTTCCCTCCATCGTGGGCGGAGACCAGGAGGCCCGGCACGGCGTGGTGCTCGCCAAGAGCACGCCCGCGAAGAAATACGGGATCGTGACGGGAGAGCCCATCGTCTCCGCCAGACGCAAGTGCCCCGGCCTGATCGTAATCCCGCCGGATTTCCGTCTGTATGTGGAATCCTCCCGCGCCCTGATCGATCTGCTGAAAAGTTATTTTGACAAAGTGATCCAGTACAGCATCGACGAGGCCTGGGCGGAATTTACCGGCTACGAGCTTCTCTACGGGGAGCCGGTGGCTTTTGCCCACAGGCTGAAGGAGCAGATCAAAAGGGAGCTCGGCTTTACCGTAAATGTGGGCGTATCCGTCAACCGGCTGCTGGCCAAGATGGCCGGGGAGCTGAGGAAGCCGGACTGCGTCAACACCCTGTTTCCGGAGGAGCTTCCGGAAAAGCTCTGGCCCCTTCCCGTGGGCGAGCTTTTTCTGGTGGGGAAAGCTGCCGCCGCCAGGCTGAACGCACTGGGGATCCAGACCATCGGGGAGCTGGCGCAGGCGGATCCGGAGATGATAAAGGCCCATCTGAAAAAACACGGAGAGGTGATCCGGAACTATGCCTGGGGACGGGAGGAAGAGGACGAACCGGAAGGAAAAGGGGAGAAGGAGGGAAACAAAGTCTTCGGAAACAGCGTCACCACGCCAGTGAACGTGACGGATATCCATTATGCCAGACAGATCCTGCTTTCCCTCTGCGAGACGGTGGGCATGCGCATCCGGGCGGACGGGGCGAAGATCGGGTGCGTGAGCGTCACCCTGCGGGACAATGATTTTGTGAACCGGAGCCGCCAGCTGCAGCTGGACAGCGCGACGGATGTGACGGAGGAGATCTATGACACCGCGTGCCGCCTTCTGGAGGCGCTCTGGGACGGACGGCCCCTGCGGCTTCTCGGCGTCTCCACCAGCCGGGTCTCCTATGAGGAATACCGGCAGTACAATCTGTTCGACCGGGAAAAATACGACCGCCTGGAAAAATGCAACCAGGCCATCGACGCCATCCGCGCCCGGTTCGGCGAGGATTCCGTCATGCGGGCAAGCTTCCTGAAAACGGAGGTTTCCCACACCAGCGGCGGCCTGAACAAAGAAAAGCGGGCGGAAGCCCTGACCGTAAAAAATCTCAGGAAGAAGAGCTGAGCCGCCGGAGATACTCCGAAGGGGTGCAGGCGCTGTAGCGGCGGAAGACCACGGTAAAATAGCTGCTGCTTCCGAAGCCCAGCTCCATGGCGGTATCTGTGACCGAAGCGCCCCGGGCAAGCATTTTTTTCGCCAGCTGGATCTTGTGATAATTGATGTAATGCCTGGGAGCCATGCCCGCCTGCGCCCGGAATTTCTGCTTGAACTGGGAGACGGAAAGGCCGCAGAGCGCAGCAAGCTCCTCCAGGGAAAGCTCGCCCGCAAGGTGGGACTGGATATGGGCGGCTGCTTTTTCCATGTCCGGAGAAAGCGTTCTGGTCAGGGAGCCCGGAAGCAGAGCCTGCCTTCCGGCAAACGCGGCGAGCTCGTACAAAGCGACGGTCAGATGGGAACAGACCAGATGACAGCGGCCCGGGGTTCCGGCGAGCGAAAAGGCGCGCCGGATATCCTGAAACACATGGCTGCCCGGACGGAACACACAGCCCCGCATGCCGGAAAGCTCGTCCATCAGCTCCTTCGCGGCCTCGCGGGAGAGGAACAGAAAACGGTCCGGGTCGGAGACATCCAGCTGAAACCAGATGATCTCCCCGGCGGGAAGCGGGCGGAAGTTGGTGCTGTGCACCTCGTCCGGACGGGTGACGAAGACATCGTTGCCGGAAACCTCATATTCCTGCTCCCGGGTGGTGAAATGGATCGCGCCCTCCGTCACAAAGGTGAACTCATAGGCGTTTCTGTGAAAATGGGGAGAAAGAGGGGCGCAGGCCTGGTTCATGGTATGCTTTCCGAACATCCTCAGACCCGGGATCCCCAGCTCCGGCCAGGTATAGATGGTGCGGTAACGGGAGGAAAAGGAGCGGTCCACGCTCTCCTCCGCTTTTTCCATTTCCATGAGGCATTTCTCCTTTGCGGTATCAATTTTGTACGGCGTATGGAAACAGTTGCGGTACATTTTTAATGATTATATAATGAAAAAAGCTTCCGGATCACTCCGAAAGCCCTTTTCGATCAGTGCAGGAAAAGAGACTTGAACTCTCATGGTATTGCTACCACACGGACCTGAACCGTGCGCGTCTGCCAATTCCGCCATTCCTGCGCGACAAATAATATTATAACCCTTTTTTTCGAAAAGTCAATACACAAAATGAAAAAAATTACAGCCCCTGCGGCAGAGAAGGAGGACAGACATGAAAGTACTGAGTGCGGAATGGAGGGACCGCATCGATCACTGGATCAGAACGTTAAAGGAGGATTTTTATGAGCCTCTGGGAGAGATCTCCTGGAGCGCATGGCGGACCATGGAGCATGTGAGCCCGCAGGACGCCCTGGAAAAGGAGTTCGTTCCTGTCGGACCCGGCTTTGTCTGGGGAAAGACCTGGGAATACTGCTGGTTTCAGGGACAGATCACCCTTCCCCGGAAGGCGGAGGGAAAGCGGATCGTCCTGAATCTGGCTCCGGGCGGGGAGTCCACGCTGTTCGTCAACGGGAAGAGCTTCGGAACCTACCGCGCGCCCTGGATCAGCCACATGCATCATTATATGGAAGACAATGTGCTGACCAGGGATGGAAAAGAGGGAGAGCGCTTTGATATCCTGATGGAGACCTATGCGGGACATTATTATCCCGAAGCGCCCACCGGCGGCTGCGCCACCGGCCCGGTCCTTCCCGGACTGTATGAGGATCCGCTGGAGGAGGGAAAACGGCGCACCCTGGGCGTCTGCACCTTCGGCATCTGGGACGAGGACGCCTATCAGCTCTATATGGACGTGCAGACTCTGAAGGGGCTTCTGGATGTGGTGGATCCAGCCTCTCTCCGGGCGGCCAGGATCGCGGAAGCGCTGGAGCGGTTCACCCTGACCGTGGATTTTGAGCAGGAGAAGGAAGCGAGGAGCGCGTCCTACAGAGAAGCCTCCGCGCAGCTGCGCCCGGTGATGGAAGCGGTAAACGGCTCCACCCAGCCTGTTTTCTATGCCATCGGAAACGCCCACCTGGATCTGGCCTGGCTGTGGCCCATGGCGGAGACCCACCGGAAGACCTCCCGCACCTTTGCCGCGCAGCTGCGGCTTCTGGAGGAATATCCGGAATATAAGTTCCTGCAGAGCCAGCCCGCTTCCTATGAGATGTGCCGGGAATATTATCCGGAGCTGTTCGAGCGCATCCGCGAGGCCATCAGAAAAGGACAGTGGATCGCGGAGGGAGCCATGTGGGTGGAGCCGGATACCAATATGGCCTCCGGGGAGGCTCTGATCCGCCAGCTGGTCCACGGAAAACGGTATTATAAGGATGTCCTCGGGACGGACAGCGTGATCCTGTGGCTCCCGGATACCTTCGGCTATTCCGCCGCGCTCCCGCAGATCCTGAAGGGCTGCGGCGTGAAATACCTGGTGACCCAGAAGATCTTCTGGTCCTACAATGACGGAGAACCCTTCCCTTACCATTATTTTGCCTGGAAGGGCATGGACGGCTCCGAAGTGACCTCCTTCCTTCCCACCAGCTATACCTATCAGACCGATCCGAAGGAGATCAACGACGTGTGGAAGAACCGGGTGCAGGCAAGGGATCTGGACGCCTTCCTGCTTCCCTTCGGCTACGGGGACGGAGGCGGCGGACCGGCCAGGGACTATGTGGAATACGCGCTCCGGCAGAAGGACATCGAGGGCGGCGTGAAGGTGAAGCTGGCCGGGCCCCTGGAATTCTTTGAGGATATGGAAAAGCTGGGCGGGCCGAAGAACACCTATGTGGGAGAGCTGTATTTTGGCGCGCACAGGGGCACCTATACCTCCCAGGCGGATATCAAGAAAAACAACCGGAAGAGCGAGCTTGCTCTCCGGGAGATGGAGATGTGGGGCTGCGCCGCGTCCCTGAACGGATGGAGCTATCCCATGGAGCAGGCGGACCGGCTCTGGAAGACGCTGCTTCTGCATCAGTTCCACGATATCCTTCCCGGATCCTCCATTGCCAGGGTCTATGAGGAGGCGAACGCGGCCCATGAAAAGCTGCAGGCGGAAGCGGCAGAGGTCACGGCGGACGCCGTTTCGGCCCTTCTTGAGAAAAAAGAAGGCGCGACGGTGTTCAACTCCCTGAGCTTTGAGAGAAAGGCTCTGGTGGATCTTCCCGACGGTTTCGCGGACGGCGCGGTCTATTCCGACGGAACGCCGGTTCCGGTGCAGAAGACCCGGGACGGCGTAAAAGCCCTGGTTTCCCTTCCTTCCTGCGGAGCGATATCCCTGTATCCGAAGAAGGAAACGGAAGACGGCGCGGGGAAGACCTCTTTCTCCGGCGCGTCCGTCCGGAAAACGCAGGATGGCTTCGTGATGGAAAACGCCTTCGTCCGCGCGGAAGTGAACGGAAGGGGAGAGGTGGTTTCCTTCCGCCTGAAAACCGGATGCGGGACCGGCTCCGGTCAGACCTCCGAAAGCGGTCTTTCCCGCGAATATGCCGCAGGCCCGATGAACCGGCTGCGCCTGTTCAGGGATGTCCCGCGCAAGTTCGACGCCTGGGATATCGACTCCAATTACGTCAGCCAGGAGCTGGAAGGCGCTTATGAGATTTCCGTGGAACCCGAAGGCGAAGGCCTTGAGGCGGTCCTGAAGGTGACCGGAAGGATCGGCGGCTCCGCCTACGAACAGAGGATCCGCCTTGCCGCGGAAAGCAGGAGGCTGGAATTTGACACCACCGTGGACTGGAAGGAGCTGCACCGTCTGCTGAAGGCCGCCTTCCCCGTAAACGTATACGCGGAGAACGGGATCAACGAGATCCAGTTCGGCTATGTGGAAAGACCGGCTCACCGTTCCAGACCCTACGACCAGGAACGCTTCGAGGTCTGCAACCACCACTACAGCGCTTTCCGGGACGAAAACGGCGGCGCGGCCGTCCTCAACGACTGCAAATACGGCGTTTCCATGAACGAAAACAGCCTGGAGCTGACACTGCTCCGCGCCGCGGCGGCTCCCGAAATGCGCGCGGACAACAAGGTGCACCGCTTTACCTATGCCTTTACCGCATGGGAAGGAAGCTTTATGGAGTCCGATGTGACGAGGCAGGGCTATGAGCTGAATGTGAAGCCTTATGCTGCGCCCGGCAGCGGACGGGACTTCAGCCTGCTGTCCATCGACCGGCCGAACATCATCCTGGATACCCTGAAGCCTGCCGAGGACGGAAGCGGCGACAGGATCCTCCGCCTGTATGAGAGCAAGAAGGCCGCGGTGAATGCGAAACTACGGCTTTCGCCGGAGCTTCTGCCGGCTGCCGGCTCCGTTTACGCATGCGACATGCTGGAAAACGTAACGGAGGAGCTCCCGGCATCGGAGGGAATGCTCGCGCTCTCCTTCCGCCCGTTTGAGATCAAGACCATCCGGATCGCCGGAGCGAAGGAAAAGTAAGACCGAAGCTCAGATACAGACAGAAAAAGCAGACCGGACGTATCCCTGCCAGATACGTCCGGTCTGCTTTTTCTTCTGCCGGGCGCATCCTGCCAGATACGTCCGGCCTGTCTTTTCTCCCGCCGGGCGCATCCTGCCAGATACGTCCGGCCTGTCGTTTTTCTTCCGCCTGGCGGCCTGTGCGGACCCGGCGGGGAGCGGCCGTCATTCCACCTGCTTCAGGCCGCTGATGTCGGAATCGATCATCATGGAGTAGTTGGTATAGTAGACCACGAAGCCGGGCTTTGCGCCGGCGGGCTTTTTCACGTTCTTCTTTTCCGTATAGTCCACCTCCACCTTTTCACTGCCCCGTCCTCTGGAATAGTAGGCGGCAAGTCTGGCCGCGTCCTCGAAGGTGGCGTCGGGGAGCTCTGCGCCCTTTGTTTTCACGACCACGTGGGAGCCGGGGATGCCTTTGGCGTGGAACCACCAGTCGCCGCCGGAGGCGAAGCGGAAGGTGAGCTCGTCGTTCTGGTAATTGTTTTTTCCTACATAAATGTCGTAGCCGTCGCTGCTGATGTAATGGAAGGGAACGCTGGTGATCTTCACTTTTTTCGCGCGGCCGCCTCCCTTTCTGTGCAGGTAGCCGCTTTCGATCAGCTCTTCGCGGATCTGGACCAGGTCGTCCTCCTTCTGGGCGATGTCCAGGCTGGTGCTGATGGATTCCAGGTGCTCCACCTCCGCCTTTGTCTCCAGCGTCAGCTCGGAGAGGGCCTCGAAGGTGCGCTTCAGCTTGTTGTATTTTTCAAAATATTTTTTCGCGTTCTCGCCTGCGGTGAGGGTGGGATCCAGCGGGATGGTAAGGTCCTCTCCCGTATAGTAGTTGGGGCAGGTCAGGGACTTCGCGCCGGGCTCGGCGCCGTAGCCGTAGGTGTTGAGAAGCTCGCCGTATACCCGGTATTTGTCCCGCTTTTCCGTGTCGTGCATCTGTCTGATCTGCAGGTCGTATTTTTTCACGTTGCGTTCCAGGGCGTTGGAAACGATGCGGCGCAGGTCGGCAGAGCGCTGGCGGATCCGGGCGACCGTGTTTTTCTCCGCGTAATAATCCTCCAGGAGCGCGGAAACGGAGGCGTAGTCCTTCCTTCTGTCAGCCGGGTAGGAGGTCAGGGTCAGCGCGGCGTATTCCGCGGGGACCGGCGGCTTTCCTCCCTCGTAGACGATGCAGGGATGAAACTGCCCGGAGCGGACCTCCTCCATCATCGCGGAGAAGGCCTGCCACAGAGCCTGTCTGCCGGCTTCCTCCAGGGCCGCCGTGGACAGATCCGCGTTCCCGCCCGCACGGTGGCAGATCTCATGGGCGATGGCGGGGGACAGGCCGGTGAAGGATGTGTAGAGCGCCTTGAAGCAGGGCTGCGCGCCGGAGAAGACACGCTCCATGAAAAGCGCCCTGTCCGCTTCCAGCGGATCGGCCTTGTCCTGGGTATGGGGAATAAAGTAGTCCTTTCCCGGGAGCACCTCGCGCACGGAGCTGACCATGGCGGATATGTGCTTGATGCTGTCGATGATCACGTCGTTCTCGTCGCAGAAAATGATGTTGCTGTGCTTGCCCATCAGCTCGATGATGAGCTGCTTGGTCCTGAGGTCTCCCATTTCATCCAGGTGCTCGATCCGGAAATTGAGGATCCGCTCCATCCCGGGCTGGGTGATGGAAAGGATCCGGCCGTTCTGGATGTGCTTGCGAAGCAGCATGCAGAAGCCGGGAGCCGTGATGGGGCTGGTCTTGTTTCTGGA
>CALWGL010000132.1 GCA_944380025.1 uncultured Lachnospiraceae bacterium | reverse complement strand
GGGAGCGGCTCCGGCTCCGGTCTCGGCCTTCCCATGGTCAAATGGATCGTGGAGGCGCACGGCGGGCAGATCGGCGTCTCCAGCCGTCCCGGAGAAGGAAGCGTCTTCACCTTCCGCTTCCCAAGGCGGACCGCGTCCTGAGCGGCTGCCTGCGGCGGCGCTTTTCCGCTGATGAACCTTTTTCCGCTGATGAACCTTTTTCCGTTGATGAACCTTTTTTTGTCGGTGAATCTTTTTCCGTCGGTAAAAATTTTTCCGGCTTTAATGTTTTTTTAATCTTTTCCGGATAAACTGATCTCACAGACAAGGAAAACATCCATCATAAAAAGAAAAGGAGATTTCAGAATATGAAAAAGAAGATCTATGCATGCACTGCTGCCCTGTTCCTTTCCGCCGCGGCCCTTGCCGCCTGCTCCGGCCAGTCCGGCGCCGCAGCGCAGACCCAGTCCATCGCTGCCGGTCAGGAAACCCAGTCCATCGCCGCCGGTCAGGAGACCGTGACCGCGGGCTCCCAGGATACTGCCCTGAACGTAACTCCGGCGGCCTCCGCCGAGACGCAGACCCCTGCCGCCGGAGACAGCGTGGAGATCGCCGCGCAGCCCTCCACGGCAGCCAGCGCCTTCATCACCGAAGCCGACGCGAAGAAGACCGCTTTCGATCACGCGGGCGTCACCGAAGCGGATGTGACCGGACTGCGCGTCAAGCTCGATTACGACGACGGCCGCCAGGTATACGACGTGGAATTTTACTCCGGAAATCAGGAATATGACTACGAGATCAGCGCCGTGGACGGAACCATCCTTTCCTATGACAACGAAATGGAGTTCCGCGGCGGTCCGAACCAGCAGACCTCTTCCCAGGCAGGAGCTGCCGCGATCAGCGAAGAGGAAGCCAAACAGGCGGCCTTCTCCCATGCGGGCGTAACGGAAGCCGACGTGACGGGCCTGCGCGTCAAGCTCGACTATGACGACGGACGCCAGGTATACGACGTGGAATTCTATGCCGGAAGTCTGGAATACGACTATGAGATCAGCGCCGCCGACGGAACCGTCCTCTCCTTCGATCAGGAAATGGACGACTGGGCCAGAGCGCAGAACAGCGCCTCCGCAGCGCAGGGAACGGGAACAAATGCAGCCTCCGCCGCCCTCTCTGAAGCGGACGCAAAGACCATCGCCCTTTCCCAGGTGCCCGGAGCCGCGGAAGAAAATATCGTGAAGTTCGGCCAGGACTATGACGACGGAAGAAGCGTTTATGAGATCGAGATCCGCTATGAATACGCGGAGTATGAGATCGAGATCGACGCCGCCACCGGCGATATCGTAAAGATGGAGAAGGACTGACCCCATTCTCCGGACCAGAGCCTCTGTCAGATTTCCGGCCGGCGCGCCGTTACCGGAACAGGATCAGCCCCAGCGCGGCGCTCAGCAGGATCACCCTGGGAATGCTGACCTTCCAGCGAAGCAGCAGAAAAAGGTCGATCACGCCGATCAGCACCGCCTGAGAGCTGAGCACGCCGTCCGCCGCGTAGTTCGTCTGGCAGAAGGAGGCGACCACCCCCGCCAGCAGGCCGATGCAGACCGGGCGCACGCCGGTCAGAAGCTGCTCCATCCGGCGGTTTTTCTGAAACCGTTCAAAGAAAATGCCCACCGCGGCAGTCAGGGTAAGGGTGGGCGTCAGCACCCCCAGATTCGCTGCGACCGCGCCCGGGATCCCTGCGGCATGGATCCCGGCAAAGGTGGCGCAGTTTAAGCCCAGAGGGCCGGGCGTCATCTCCGCGATCGCCACGATATCGGACACCTCGCCCAGGCTCATCCACCCGTTGGAAACCACCTCATGGGAGATCAGCGGGATCATGGACAGGCCGCCGAAGCTGGTAAAACCGATCTTCACGAAGCTCCAGTACAGCTTAACAAGCGTCAGGATCATGCTTTTTCGTCCCCCTTCTCTCGTAATATTCACAGATCAGGATCCCGCCGATCATTCCCAGGACCACCAGCGCCGCGCAGCTGACCTGAAAAAACAGGTACAGGACAAAGGCGGCAGCCGCCAGCAGAAAGCAGGGCGGAAAACGGAACGCTCCCTTTACCATGTTGACGGCGGCGCAGGCAATGATCGGAACGATCGCCGCCCGAACGCCCGTCATGGCGCTCATCACCCAGGGATTTTCCCGAAAGGCCGTATAAAAAAACGTGATCAGAGACAGGATCACCATGGGCGGCAGGACCATCGCCGTCACGCAGACGATCCCGCAGAACACGCCTCCCACCCGGTGCCCGTACAGCATGGCAACATTGCCGATCATGGTTCCCGGCAGGCTCCGTCCCACGCTGGTGATGTCCAGAAGCTCCTGGCTGGTGATCGTCTTTTCCTTTTCCACATACAGCTTCTGCATCTGGGCCACGATGCTCCATCCGCCCCCGAAGGTAAAGCAGCCAAACTGAAAAAACTGTCCGAACAGCCTGAGGGCTTTTCTCCAGGTTTTTTCTGTTTCGTTCACAAAATCACTTCCATTCCCACCTTCTGCGGCTTCAGCCCGCAGGCCTCATAGAATTTCATGGCGCTTTCGTTGCAGCTCCACACGTTCAGCGTCACGTTGTAGCAGCCATTCTGTCTGGCGAACTCCAGCACGCTGTCATACAGGGTCCTCCCGATATGCCGCCCCCGGATCGTCTCATCCACGCAGAGATCGTCGATATAGAGAGTTTTGATATCCGTCATGATGTTATGGTTCTGATACTGCTGGAAGATGCAGAACGCATAGCCCATCACAGCGTCCTTTTCATCCGCCGCCACAAGGATCGGCCGGCTGTCGTCATGGATCAGCTCCCGGAGCTCCTCATCCGTATATTTTTTCCTTCCGACGCGGAACAGATCCGGCCTTCCCTCGTGATGGATCCGCTCCACCTGCATCAGAAGCGCATCGATCCGTTCCATATCCTTTTCCTGTGCTCTTCTTACCTTCAACCTTATCTCCTTTCCCGAACCTTCCGTCAAATCTCCAGAAGCGCCTCGCTGCTGCAGCCGAGCGCCCTGCCCAGCTTCGCCACACACAGAGCCTGCGCCCGGTTGATATCCCTCTGTTTCTGTTCAAACAGCTGAATCTGCCGGAGGGGGACACCCGACGCGTCCGCAAGCTCTCTCTGCGTCATTCCCTGATTGAGCCTGAGTCTTTTCAAATGCGTCATGGTATAATATTTTTTCAGCTTTTCCTCCATCGCTTCTACGAACCGCATGATATCCATTTCATGAAAAACAGGATACATCCGGAGGATTTCCCCTGCCGGCACTGCTCTGTGAATCCTCATGAAGCTTTTTGCCGTATACCACTGATAAAACGCCAGCGCCCATCCGGCCCAGTACTCCGGAGATTTATCCAGATACATTTCATCCGGAAGCTCTTCCCGGACCAGCCCGCTCTGACGGATCACTTCCTTTGCCAGCTCACACCCGGTCCTGCCAGCCACATAGGTCGGATTCCCATGCTCCACCTGCGCCGCCACGTCAGAGACCAGGAACATCCCGAAAAATTCATCTGCATCAAAGCCATAGGAATTCACCGCGAAATCCATCATGTCTCCCATAACCCTCTGGGCCGTACCGAGATAATCCTCATCGTAAGCGCGCATCCCCATTTTTCATCCCTTCTCTCATGATATCCAGTATAAATGTTTCACTGATCTTGGCTTTCGCCGATACAGATGCAACCTCTTTTCCTTCCATCTCCATTGTGCTAAAATAGCTACGTTACTGTTCAGCCTTCGGCAGAACAGTAACAGCATCCGGCAGGCAGGCCTTTCGGAAAAAAATATCAGAAAAGGAAAAAGCTTATGGAAAATCTGATCTTCAGTCTTAACGCGACAGCGCCCGTTTTCCTGATGATGCTGCTCGGCATGCTGTTTCGCAGGCTGGGCTGGATCGACGAGGCATTCGCCTCCAGAATGAACCGGTTTGTCTTTCTTGTCCCGCTTCCAGTGCTGGTCTTTCACGACCTTGCGTCTGCGGAGATCGGGGATGTGTGGAATTTTCGGTTTGTGGCCTTCTGTTTTCTGGTCACGGCCGCCAGCATCGCCATCTGCGCCCTGCTTTCCTGTCTGCTGAAGGAAAAAACGCAGCGGGGCGAATTCATCCAGGCCTCCTACCGAAGCAGCGCCGCCCTTCTCGGCATCGCGCTGACCACAAATATCTACGGGGACGCGGGCCTGGTGCCGCTGATGATCATCGGGAGCGTGCCCCTCTACAATGTCATGGCTGTGGTGGTGCTCTCTCTTACCGCACTGGATGAGAAAGGATCCTCCGGGCAGCCCTCCGACTCCGCCGGCGCAAATCCCGGCAGCCAGAGCACCGTGACCGCGGGAAATGCCGTTTCCGGCAGGAACGCCGCTTCCCGGAAAACGGATCTGTGGAAGCGCACGCTGAAGGGCATCGTCACCAATCCCATCATCCTCGGGATCCTGGCGGGCCTGCTCTGGTCCATGCTCCGTCTGCCGCTTCCGCCCATCCTGGAAAAAACGGTCACAAGCCTGGGCGATCTGGCCGCGCCGCTGGGGCTGATGGCAATGGGAGCCACCTTCCGGCTGGACAAAGCCGTAGGACAGGCGAAGCCCGCCATTGCGGCTTCCTTCATCAAGCTCGCAGGCTTCTGCATCCTTTTTCTTCCCCTTGCCGTCCGTCTGGGCTTCCGGGAAGAAGAGCTGGTTGCCATTCTCATCATGCTCGGTTCCGCTACCACCGTCAGCTGTTATGTGATGGCAAAAAGCATGGGACACGAAGGCGTCCTCACCTCCAGCGCCGTCATGCTCACCACCCTGTTCTCAGCCTTCACCATCACTGCCTGGCTCTTCCTGCTAAAAAGCCTGGGGCTGGTGTGAGGCGTCTGCGCGCTGCTCCCAAACGGGAATCTTCCCGGCGGGACCGCGGCGCTTACGGCTGTTCTCCGGCGAGGATCTTCTCGATCAGGCCGGAAGCCTGGCCTTTGGTCAGCTTCTGTGCATCCCAGGTCACCGTCAGCTTTTTCTGCGCGGCCAGGCGGGACAGGAAACCGATCTGCTTCGGCGTGGCAGGCGCATCCGCCGCGCCTGTCCCCGCGGATGTTCCCGGCGCTCCGGAAAGAGCAGAAAGCGGCGCGGGGAGAAAAAGCTGCGGCTGAAAGCTTTCATAGAAATGGGCCAGCGTCTGGTACAGCTTTGCCGTGGCAAGCGCGTCGTGATAAGCCCGGTGAGCCGAACTGTTCACGATGGAATACCTGCCGCAGAGCGCCTCCAGACTGTTGGACTGCCTGCCCTTATGCACGCTTCTGGCGATCTTCAGCGTATCGATCCCCTGTTTTTCAAAGGAAAGCCCGAACAGCTTTGCCTGGTTTCTCACAAAACCGTAATCAAAGGGAAGATTGTGGCCGATCAGCACTTCGTCCCCGCAGAAGTCCAGGAACGCCGGGATCACCCGCTCCTTCGGCGCGGCGTCCAGGAGCATTTCATTGGTGATCCCCGTGATCTGCGTGATCCTCTCCGACACCGGCTCAGAGGGCTTCAAAAAGCTGATGAACCGCTCGCACACCTTTCCTTCACGCACCTTCAGCGCTCCGATCTCAATGATCTCATCCGTCTCCGGACTTAAGCCTGTTGTCTCCACATCAAAGGCCAGATATGATTTCAGCATCTTTGGTATCTTCCTTCCCCGTTTTTTCGCTGTTCTGATCCGGAACGCTTCTTCTCAGTCCCGTCCGTCCCCCTCCGGCAGCCCTTTCAGCCTGATGGAAAGGGAAAACTCCAGGCTTTCTTTCGCGGGCAGCTCATACAGACAGCCGTTTTTCCGGGCGGTAAAAATATCGTCATAGAAGCCGCTGGACGGTTCCAGCGCCACGTTATAATCGCCCCGGTATCCTCCCGCCGTGATCCAGACGCCCAGCCAGGGAAGCCTTTCCGCGCTGTAGGAAATGGTGCAGGAAACCTTCTGCGTCGGATAGACCAGGCCGCAGATTCCTTCCGCGCTCTTTCCCTCTCCGTAAAACTTCAGCGCCGTCTTCGGTTCTCTTCCCGGCACGCTCTCAAAATCCCAGACGTCATTTTTCCGTTCAAAGATCCCGCCCGCTTTTCCCAGCAGCGGGGAATCCATCACATTCCGGAATCGGGTCAGATCCGAAGGCAGCCGCAGTCTCATATCCTCTTCATAACGCATCAGTCCGTGAAAGGTCCAGATGCAGGGAAGGGCTGTTTTTCCCTGATTGGTGATCCTCCAGTCAAGCAGAAGGCGCTCTCCTTCCAGACGGATCCTCTTTTCATAGCGGTAGCCGAACCGCCCGCTCTCCCATGCCAGGACCGCTTCCCGCTCCTTCTGAGACAGCACCGCAAACGGATGGCTCCATATCTCTCCGTGATCCGGATAATCCACACGCTTCCCGTCCCTCTCCGCCTGTGCCGGATCGATATTCGGGAACGCGTCATCCAGGCCTGAGGCGTCATATTCGGAAAAATCGGCATCCTCCTCCGGAAGGCGGTAAATGCCGCGTGTATTCTGTGCCGCGAGCTCAAAGTCCCGCGGCTTAAAATATACGGAGGAAAGCTTTCCTCCCAGCTGCGGCAGGATCACCGCAGACAGCGTTTCATTTTCAAGAACGATCCTTTTCAGATCATTTTCCGGCAGCTGATCCATATTCCCCTCCGCGCGGCGCCGCGCCGCTTTCCTCCGGCCCGCAGGCCGGCCTTTTCCCTTCCCGGCAAAGTCCCGCGCTTATGCCAGGAAGTCCTCGATGATCACCGCTTCCGCTTCCTCCTCGGTCAGGCCGAAGGTGCGCAGCTTCAGGATCTGATCGTTGTTGATCCTCCCGATGGCCGCCTCATGAATGATCTGGGCGTCGATGTTTCTGGCGTTGATCTCCGGAATAGAAGAGATCTGCGCCTGATCCATGATGATGGAGTCGCACTGCACATGGGCGTGGCAGAGCGCGTTTCCGACGGCGATGGGATGGAAGGTCTGCACGGAGGTTCCCTTCGCGACCGAGCGGGAAATGATCCGGGCCGTGCTGCCCGCCCCGTTCAGTTCCACCGTCATGTCGGATACGGCAGTCTGCTTATCATGCGTCATCAGCTTTTCCATCACATTCAGCTTCGCATTTTCCGCAAGCGTGACCTCCGTCTTTCTCACCGTGGAATCCACGCCGCCGATCTGGGCCGAATCCAGGTTAAACACCGCATCCTCCTCCAGATAGATCTGCGTGACGGGGTTCAGGATCTTTTCTCCCGTTCCCTCTCCTTCTCCGTAGTGCTTTTCCGCATAGGTCACAGTCGCGCCTTTTCCCACATGGAACGCGTGGATCCCGTCGTGCCTTGCCGCGTCGCAGCCCGCGTTGTGGATGCCGCAGCCCGCCACGATGGTCACATTCGCGCCGCCCTCGATATAAAAGTCATTGTATACGATATCCGTCATGCCGGAAGCGTTTACCACCACCGGAATGTGCACTTCTTCCCCCTGGGTCTCTTTGCTGATATAGACGTCGATCCCCTTCTTATCCGTTTTCCGGCGGATCTTGATGTGCTCCGTGTCTCCGTGGCAGAGGGCCTGTCCGTTGTAGCGCAGGTTATAGGCGCCCTCCTGCTTAAAGCCGTAATCATCTATCTTTTTCAGGATCTCATCTGTTACCGCATCCAGCTTCATCGCCCTCTCCTCCTTTCTGCGCGTCCTCCCGGCTGCCGCAGGCTGCGTCTTCCTGATCCATGCAGCTGCAGCCCTGCTCCTCCAGGAACAGCTTCGGCAGGATCTCCTCCCTGTCTCCGATCATCTCCACCCTGCCGTCCCGCACCACCATGATGCGGTCCGCCATCCGGATGATCCGCTCCTGATGGGAGATCAGCACCAGGCTCTCCGCCTTGCTTCTGTGGATCTTTTCAAACTGCTTCACCAGCATGGAAAAGCTCCAGAGGTCGATTCCCGCCTCCGGCTCGTCAAACACGCTCACCTTATGGTCCTTTGCCAGTACGGTGGCGATCTCCACACGCTTTTTTTCTCCGCCGGACAGAGTGGCGTCCACTTCTCTGTCCAGATATTCCTTCGCGCACAGACCCACGCTGCCAAGGAGCCGGCAGCTGACCGGCTCCGGAAGCTCCTTTCCGGCCGCCAGGTTCAGCATCCTGCGCACCGTCATTCCCTTAAAGGAAGCCGGCTGCTGAAAGGCAAAGCCGATCCCGGCCCTTGCCCGTTCGTCAATGGAAAGCTTCGTGATATCCTCCCCGTCCAGCAGGATGGTTCCGGAGGTTTCTTTGATGATCCCCATCAGCAGCCTTGCGATGGTGGATTTTCCTCCCCCGTTCGGGCCGGTGATCACGAGCATCTCCCCGTCATTCACCGTAAAACTGATATCGGCAACGATCGGGAGCGTCTCCTGATTCTCCGTCACCTCATAGGACAGATGTTTTACCTCAAGCATAACTGTACCTCTTTCATCTGCGAATATTTCCTTCCGGCTCTGAATGCCGGTTCCCTCCCGTCATACCTATAAATGAACAGGCAGAGAAAAGTCCCCCTGCCTGTTCCTTTGCCAAGTCATATTTTACACAATCGGAAAGGCGATTGCAATAGGCGGTTTCGCCTTTGATACAGAATATCGGTAACCCGGTTACTGTTCAGACAGGTCTGCGCATTTACTGCGCAGACCGTACGAAAACGTACAGGCAGGAAGCATCCGG
>CALWGL010000131.1 GCA_944380025.1 uncultured Lachnospiraceae bacterium | reverse complement strand
GATCCTGCACACGTCCCTGGGCGGGCTTCGGGTGGTGCCGGAGCTGATCGGGGAGGGGCTTCCCAGGATCTGCTGAGAAGGGGCGGCCGGCCTCCGGCGGAAGCGGGGAGGCCGGCACTGGCCTGAACAGGAACCGCATGTGTTACTTTTCACGGGACAGGGGACCAGGCGAAATGTTCCATGAATTTTTGCAGGAAAACATTCCGCAGAGTCTTCCACGGAACTTTTTCGCTCATATACGGTTGAAAAATGAAGAAATAGCTTTGTAACCGTACAAAAATTCATTTTTTACGGATCCAATTCCGGAAAATACTGTTCTGAACCGTATTTTTCATGGCGTGATACGGTTAAAAGCTTGAAAAATCTGTTTATAACCGTACCGGGTAGCCCGAAAATACGGTTACAGATGAGAAAATCAGGTATTTAACCGTACTGATGCCAAAATAGCGGTAAAAAGTACGGTTAAGGATCGGAAAATCCCCTTTTTAACCGTCGCTTCAGATTTTTGTACGGTTATACAATGTAGATTCTTATTTTAAACCGTATCAGAGCATCCTGCCGGATATGAAGCAGTTTTTTTCGATATGGGAAAAGGAATCAACCGCAGTATTTTCCTACCCCATAAAAAGTAACAGCCTGTTTTCCTATATCGACAGAGTTCAGGCTTCAATGTTGCCTCCGATTATCCCATATGCTATTGTATAAATAAGAAAGGAGGCTGAACGATGAAAAAAGTTGGAATTCTGCTGATGTTTTTGGCCCTTTCCCTGTTAAGCGGGTGCGACGGAAATAAAATCATCCGGGAAAAGGTCGTCAGGATACCTGAATTTTCAGGCATGGTTGTTGCAGACGGAGAGATTGTCCCCAATCAGGATTTTGGCTGGAAAATGAGTCCGGATGAGTTCCTGTCAGACGTATACGGCTCTGCGTTATTGAATCCGGAAAGCCTCCTGTTTGACGAACAGCGTTATTCCTATTCGGAAGAATTTGGCGTTACGAGCATGAAGCCGCCGGTTTTGTACCGGCTTGAGGGAGCGGGAGTTGATGCGGAAGTCCAATATTCCTTCAAGGCGGACGGTCTTTATTTGGTATCCTATACATGGCATTTTAAAAGTAACGCGAAGGATGCGCAGGCGTGTGCCGCTCTTCTCGCGGAGGATCTGAATGTGAATCCGGACCTGATACCGGCAGCGTTTGAAGAACCGGATTTTTCACAGCTGAAAGAAGAAGGTGTGTCGTACCGCTGGGAGCTGAAAGAGACTTCAGAACAGTATGTGGAAATGCGGCTGATGCAGCTGTATGCGTTCTCTTTTGTAATCGTAAACGTCTGCGGCTCCTGAGAGGAAATCCGATATGCATTACAATATTTTGAAAAACAAGGAAGTAAAGGATTACATGGCCCTGCCTTATACCAGACTGGTACAGGAACTGAACGATGAAAGCGGCCATTACTTTTACGGACGAATTTTGGAACTGGATGGCTGCCAGAGTACGGGGAATACATTGGAAGAGCTTTATGAAAGCATGAATGAGGCTATGGAGGGATATCTGGAGGTAATGCTGGAAGAGAAGCTTCCAGCCGGAACCAGCCTGCGCTGTATAAACTGGCTCAGGAAACGTTTCCTTCATAAGAACAGAGAAATTTACAGAAAGAACAGAACGGAGGCCGTTGCGGATTGGTGCACACGGGATATTTGAAAAACTCGGGAATAACATTCTGCAGCGCTCTAAAAAAGAAAGCGTGAACGGATACTCCGCTGCCTGCCAGGAGGGCATTGGGGCGAAAGAGAGAAAAGAGAATGGAGATAAAAGTTAGAATCGCAGAAGAAGCGGACGTGGAACGCGTAGCTGTTTTATATGAGAAGCTCCATGATTATCTGGAGACTCATGAAAATCATCCCAGATGGAAGCGCGGTATTTATCCTACAAAGGCTGATGCAGAGGAAGGATTTCAAAAAGGCTGGCTATATGTTGCAGAAGCGGATGGAAAGCTGGCAGGGAGTGTAATTTATCTTCACGGACAGGGAGATGTTTACAATCAGGTAAAGTGGTCCAAAGAAATACAGGACAATCATGTATATGTGATTCATGTATTGGCGGTTCATCCCGATTATTTTAGAATGGGAGTAGGAACGGCCCTCCTTGATTATGCGTGTAATATGGGAAAAAAGAATGGAATGGAAGCAATACGGCTTGATGTATATGAAAAGAATGATTCAGCAATACGGTTTTATGAAAGCTGTGGATTTTCACGTCGTGGAACCATTGATTTAGGCCTGGAAGAATTATATGGTTTGAAATGGTATTATGCTTATGAAAAGCCTGTATAGACATTATCTCTGATTTACGGACAAAATAAGGCTATCAAGCGCTATTTCCGATCTTTTTCATCGAAATCTCCATTCCGGAGCGCAGCAAAGCTCTGTTTTGCTGCGACGGGGCGAAGAGAAATCGCGAATGCGATTTCTTTTCTGCCATCAGGATTCTCCCTTTACCATGCGTATCATGTACGAAACCACCTGCGAAATAAAATAGTCCTCATCCTCACACCGGCCATGTGCGATTTCATGGCAGGAAGCATCGATGAGGCTGCGCAGCAGCCATGGATAAAAATTTTAACACCTTGTAAATCTGCCGTTTTCTGCTATAATAAGTGAAAATGTAAGTACTTACACACGCAACTGTACGGACGTCCGGCCGCTTTCCGGCTGCGCCGTCCTGCGTGATTTTTTGTCAGCCTGCGTGACTGTAAGAACGATAAAAGAAAAAAACAGGGAGGACATCACAGTATGAAACTGATCCTTGCGCCTTCGGCGCAGACAGACACCAGCATCGCGGTGGTATGGGACAAACCGGAGGACGCGAACAGAATTGAAGAGTATGTGCTGTATTTAAACGGCAGAGAGGCCGCGCGGGTAAAGGAAACGGATTATACCTTTGAAAACCTCACGCCGGATACGGAGTATACCATCCGCCTCGGCGCGGTGATGAGAGAGGGCTTTCTGCCGCTGAGCAACCTGGTAACAGCGAGAACCCGGAAAAAACCGCAGGTATTTGATGTGACCGCGTTCGGGGCGGTGGGGGACGGAAGTGCTCTGAACACACAGGCCATTCAGAACGCCATCGACGCCTGCGCGCCCGGCGGCATGGTTTATGTGCCGGAGGGCGTCTTTTTAACCGGCGCGCTTTTCTTAAAAAGCGACATGACCCTTTATGTGGAAAAGGGAGGGCGGCTGCTTGGCAGCAGCAGGCCGGAGGATTATCCGCTGATGACTTACCGCTACGAGGGCAGGGAGCAGCTCTGCCATGCCAGCCTGATCAATACGAAGGATGAAGAGGGAAGAGGACATGATATCACCATCGCGGGAGGCGGGACCATCGACGGAAACGGAAACGCGCTGCTGAAGGCGGAGCTTTCCGCCGGACGGGGCAGGCGGGGAAATCTGATCTGCCTGCGGAATGTGGACGGCGTCTATCTGAAGGATATCACGGTGCGCCAGTCGCCCTTCTGGTGCGTCCATATGATTTACTGCGATCATATCAGCATGAACCGGATCACCATCAATACAAAGTATGACGAGAACGGGAACCGCTATGAAAATATTTTCAACGGAGACGGCTTTGATCCGGATTCCTGCCGGGATGTCTGCGTGTTCCGCTCCGATATCACCAGCCAGGATGACTGCATCGCGGTCAAATCCGGCCGGGACGAGGAGGGCCGCGCGGTGGGGATTCCTTCGGAGAAAATCCGCATCACCAACTGCAGCTTTCACTCCGGCTTCGGCGTAGCCATGGGAAGCGAGATGGCGGGCGGCATCCGGGACGTGCTGGTGCAGGACTGCACCTTTGCCGATTCCTTCTCCATCGCCAGCGTGAAGGCGCCCAGAGGAAGAGGGGCGTTCATCGAAAACGTGCTTTATGATAACTGCCGTCTGGTCAACCGGGACGAGAGCATCAAGAGCTGCAAATGGTTTAAGGGAGCCATTTATCTGGATTATTTTTACGGGGAGGACGAGTATGACCCGGCCAGCCCCATGCCTGTGGGAGAGGGAACGAGCGTCATTCAGGATATTGTTTTTAAAAACATCGATCTGGAAACGGCCGAGGGCAACGCGGTCTATCTCGTCGGCCTTCCGGAAAGCCCGGCGCGCCGCATCCGCCTGGAGCATGTGACCGCGAGGGGAAAATGGGGGATGTACGCGGAAAACGTGGAGGGACTTTTCCTGAAAAATGTGTCCGTGGAAGCGAAAGAAGGAGACGACGTGCGCCTGAAGCGGGTGAAGGGCGTCGTGATCCGATAAAAGGAGAGGTGCACGAACTGCGTTCGTGCCGAAGAATGGCTGATGCCATTCTTCCACAATATCAATGCCGCCTGCCGGCGGCAAATGGAGAGGGAACATGAGAAAAATATGCAATCTGAATCAGAACTGGCAGTTTGCTCTGCAGAAGCCGGGAATGGAAAAAGAGGGGCTTTCGTTCACTCAGGTGACGCTTCCCCACGACTGGATGATTTCCCGCCCCTTTGACAGGAACATGAAGCAGGGCGAGGCCCAGGGCTTCTTTGACCGCTGGGGGACGGGCTGGTATCGGAGAACGCTGCGGCTGGAAAAGAAGCCGGAGACGGTTTACCGCCTGCGTTTTGACGGGGTGTATGAAAACAGCCGGGTGACGGTCAACAGAAAGCCGGTGGGAGGCAGAAAATACGGCTGCAGCACGTTCACGCTGGACGTGACGGAAGCGCTTGCGGACGGGGAAAATGAGATCCTGGTGGAGGTGGACAATACCACGGCTCCGGTGGACAGATGGTATACGGGAGCGGGCATTTACAGAAGCGTATGGCTGGAATGTCTGCCGGAAAGGCATCTGGAGCGGGAGGAGGTTCGCGTGGAAACGCGGCTGGAAGCCTGTCCGGAAAACGGGCCGGAAGAGAAAAGGACCGCCTGGCTCACCGTGGATCCGGGCTGCGAAGGCCGGGTGCGCGCCCTGCTGCGGGAGATGGGAGAAAATGTGAGGGATGAGAAACCGGAGGCCGGGAAACAGGAGAGGAAAGCAGAACCGGAAGCGTCCGGCGCCTCCGCCTCTCGCCCCGTTCTTGCCCAGGCCGAAGGAGAAGGCCCACTCACCCTCTGCGTGCCGGACTGTCAGACCTGGAGCGACCGGAGCCCGAAACTGTATGAACTCACCCTGCAGCTTCTGACGGAAGATGCGGCAGAAGGGGAAAGAGAGAAGGGAGAAGCTGACCTGCCCGGCATTGCGGATGAGCTTACCATTCCGGTGGGCTTTCGCAGCGTGGAGGTGACTGCGGACAGAGGCCTTTTCATCAACGGGGAGCCGGTGAAGCTGAAGGGCGTCTGTGTCCATCAGGATATCAGCTGCTTCGGCACCGCTGTCACGAAGGAGCTGTGGCGGGAGCGCCTGCTTTCTCTGAAAAAAATCGGCTGCAACGCCGTCCGTCTGGCGCATCATCTGTATTTTCCGGAAATGCTGGACCTGTGCGACGAGCTGGGCTTCTATGTCTATGAGGAGGCCTTTGACAAATGGACAGGCGGCGCATACGGCCGCTTCTATGAGTCCGAATGGGAAAAGGACCTTTCCTGCATGGTAAAACGGGACAGAAACCATCCCTGCATCCTGTTCTGGGGTGTGGGAAACGAGGTGGAGAATCAGGCGTATCCGTCCATGCTGGAACGGCTGGAACGGCATGTGCAGACGGTAAAGGCGCTGGATTCAAGGCCGGTGAGCCTTGCCATGAATCCCCATTTCGCCTATCCCGCAGAGGAAGCGGACATGTCCCAGGTGGAGGATATCCAGCAGTTTGTGGATGAGATGAAAACGGGCGAGATCTTCGATGTGGACGACCGTATCGGCCAGATCGCAAAGATAGCGGAAAAGGTGGATTTTTTAAGCTGCAACTACCAGGAGCAGTGGTATGAGAGGATCCATGAACGGATCCCCGACAAGGCCATTCTGGGAACGGAAACCTATCTGTTTTTCCGGGGCGAGGGGCCGCGCTTTCAGAATTTTTCCGAGGAATGTCCCTGGATGGACGTGGTGGAAAAGGATTACTGCATGGGCGGCTTTCTCTGGACGGGCATCGACTACTGGGGAGAGTCCATGAGCTGGCCCGCGAAGGGCTGGTCGGGCGCGCTGTTTGCCGCCGACATGGAAAAACGGCCCGCGGCCTGGCAGTATCAGAGCTACTGGACGAAAGAGCCCATGGTGCATTTCGCCGTGCTGGACGGCTCCCTCCCTGACGAGGGCGTGAAGGAGCACTGGGACAGCCCGTCCTATGTGACCCACTGGGAATTCCCTCAGCTGCAGCGGGCGGTGCTTCCCTTCCGGATCGCCACGAACTGCGGGCAGGTCCGGCTTATCCTGAACGAGGGCCGCTTTGCGGAGGATGGAAAAACCTCTCTGGAAAAGGAATATTCCCTGCGCCCGGTGAAGGAATATCCGAACGGCCTGGTGAAGGGGTATCTGCCCTGGATGCCGGGAACGGTGACGGTGATCGGCATGAACGGCGGAAAAGAGGTCTGCCGCCAGGTGGTGGAGACGCCCGGCCCTGCCGTGCGGCTGGCATTTGAAGAAGAGGAGAGAACCGTCGTCCTGTCCCGGACGGATACGGATGAGGGACAGGCGCAGCCCATGCCTTATCAGATGCTGTGCAGGGTGCGCGCCTCTGACGCGGAAGGCCGCCCGGTATTCCGGGAGAGCGCGAAGGTGACCTTTGCGGTGGAAGGACCTGCCCGCCTGATTGGGACAGAGAACGGCGATATCAAGAGAGCGGAGCCTGCAGACGGCGATTCTGTCCATCTCTATCGCGGACGGGCGGCAGTCGGGATCCGGATCACCGGCCGCGGCCGGGTGAAGATCACCGCCTTCGCGGCAGGCATGCAGCCCGCCCAGTGCGTGATCGTGGCCCTGTGATGGACCGGGCGCATTTGCTTTTCATGAAGACCCTGCTGACCCTGACAGCCCCTCCTTGCCGGTCTGCCCGCGATATGGTATGATGGAGCGAAGGCATATCAGAAACGGGAGAAGACAGATGACGGAAGAAATACGGAAAAAGATCGCGGACGCGCAGATGGTCCTCGTGGGGATCGGGAAAGAGATGGAGGAAAAATTTCACGGAATGCCGGAGGACCCGGAATACGCGGAGCTTCTGAGGCAGGCCGGAGAAATGGAGCAGAGGGAGGCTGTAGAGCAGTATGTCCGGCTTTCCTGGCTGAGAACCCATCCGGACAGGCGGAAAAAGCAGGCCTATGAAGCGCTTGCCGGCCTGCTTTCCGGAAAAAATTATTTTGTCGTCACGCTCTGTACGGACGACGCCGTCTTCGGGACTGGACTGGAGGAAGGGCGGATCGTCGCTCCCTGCGGAGGGTTCCGGGCGCTTCAGTGCCCTTTCTGCGCGCAGGAGGACGCCGCGGAGGAGAACAGGGAAGCCGGGGAGGGCCCGGAGGGACTTTTCCGGGATCCCGCCTGCCGGGAAGGGATCCTTTCCCGGATCGCAGCCGGAGAGGCGCTTTCCGGAATGGAATTTCCCCGCTGCCCCAAATGCGGGAAGCTCCTTTCCTTTAATCAGATCGGCACGTCCGGTTACCTGGAGGCGGGCTATCTTCCCCAGTGGGAAAAATACCGCAAATGGCTGCAGGGAACGCTGAACCGCAGGCTCTGCATCCTGGAGCTTGGGGCGGGGATGGAATATCCTTCCGTGATCCGCTTCCCCTTTGAACGGGTGGCTTTTTTCAATCAGAAGGCGGAGCTGATCCGGGTGCACAGCAGACTGTATCAGATGACGGCGGAGCTGAGCGGAAGGGGGATTTCCGTTGCGGAAGACCCGGTGGATTTTCTCATCGGGGAGCGGTAAAAGGAAACCGTTCCCGCCGGCAGGCTGGCAGACCACGGTCCGAAATGTCGGGCCGGGGTTGCGTTTTCCGGACAAATATGCTATACTGCGTTAGCGAGATAAAGCGATAAAGGAGAGCGGCATGCAGACGACAGCGATCATAGACTATGATGCGGGAAATATCAGAAGTGTGGAGAAGGCGATCCGCTATCTGGGAAAGGACGCCGTGGTGACGGCGGACCGGGAGACGATCCTTTCCGCGGACCGGGTGATCCTCCCGGGCGTGGGAGCTTTCGGGGACGCAATGGGCCGTCTGCATGCGCTGGGACTGACGGAGGTGATCCGGCAGACCGTGGAGCAGAAGACCCCTTTCCTCGGGATCTGTCTCGGCCTGCAGCTTTTGTTTGAGCGAAGCGAAGAGAGTCCGGGCGTTCCCGGCCTGGGACTTCTGAAGGGGGAGATCCTCCGCCTGCCGGACAGGCCCGGCCTGAAGGTTCCCCATATCGGCTGGAATTCCCTGAAATTTCCCAATCCGGGCAGGCTCTTTCGCGGCATCCCGGAGGATTCCTTCGTGTATTTTGTGCATTCCTATTATCTGAAGGCCGAAGAGGCGTCCATTGTCACGGCGGCCGCGCAGTACGGGACGCTGGTGCACGCCTCCGTGGAGAAGGATAATCTGTTCGCCTGCCAGTTCCATCCGGAGAAGAGCTCGGAAACGGGACTCACCATTCTTGAGAATTTCCTTTCCATATAGAAAACAGAAGGGCTGTCCTAAGGACGCCGGAAAAAAGAGGATGAAGCATGTATACAAAAAGAATCATTCCCTGCCTGGACGTGAACAACGGCCGG
>CALWGL010000130.1 GCA_944380025.1 uncultured Lachnospiraceae bacterium | reverse complement strand
GTTTTCGGGAGGCTCCGAATCGCTGATAATGCCGCTGAGCTGAGACGCATGGCAAAGCGTGTGATAATAGGTGGTCCCGATCTTATTGCTGTTGCAAAGCAGATAGGAGGAAGCGGAATGTTCCATCATCTTATTGCGCACATAATCTTCCGCTTCGGAAATGTCTGTCAGATTTCCCTCCTCGGAAACCCCTCTGCACGAGAAAAAGAAAAAATCAGCCGTAAACCGGTCAATGGTCTTATACGCTTCATCTCCCACAAGGGCATAGCAGCTGTTTAAAAGCTGCCCGCCGGTGCTGATCGTTTTGATGCTGCCGTATTCCGCAAGCTTCATCTGCGTTTTCAGTCCATTGGTGATGATGGTGATATTCTTTTTGGAAGCGAGGAAGGGGATCATATTATAGGCGCTGGAAGAGGCGTCCAAAAAAAGAACGGTTCCGTCATCTACCAGGGAGCTGGCTTTTCTGGCGATCATGACCTTTTCTCTGGACTGTTCCAGTTCCCTGATGGTAAACGGGATTTTAATCATGGAAATGCCGTTTTCTTCCAGAACAGCGCCGCCATAGACCCGCTTGATCAGATGCTGCTTTTCCAGAGACGCGAGATCCCGACGTATGGAAGGTTCGCTCGCATAAAGCTGTTTGGCCAGATCCTTCACCCGAATTTTTTTATCTTTCAACAAAATTTCCAAAATAGCACGTTCTCTGTCTGTATTCATGTCTAATATCCCGTAAATTTCCCGTAAAGAATTTAAAATACATGTTAAAAACGCTCATGATCGTGAGCACTTTTTCAGCTTGAGCGGCGCATATTGTGCAATCGATCAACATGTGTAATATTATACTACGTAAGCATTTCAGTGTCAAAGTTGATACCGGTTTGTCGACTGAAGCCAAAGGCCAGACTGTTTTGATCCGTTTCTTTCCTTAATTTTTATCTTACGTTAAACGGCCGTAACGTGCAGGAATACCGGGAAAGAGGACGGGGTGACGGGACAGATGAAAAAGGAGTAAAGGGGAAAAAGAAAATGAAAAAGAAAATACTCAGCGTGCTGCTTTGTACGGTAATAACCGCAGGAATGCTTGCCGGATGCGGCAGCAGCACTTCGGACACCACAGGAAGCAGCGCCCAGACGGAAGCATCCCAGGAAGCAGCGGAAAGCGCTGCACAGACGGAGACTGCCTCGGAAGATGACACCCAGACAGAGGCCTCTGCGGAAACAGACGGAGAAAAGATCGTCGTAACGATCGGCGATTTCCCGAACAAGGAGGCGGATCCTGCTCTATGGGAAGTTTATCAGGGATATGTTGAAAAATTCAAGGAGATCCGCCCTGATGTGGAGATCATTCAGGATGAAAAGAGCTACAGTGTGGATTCCTTCGCGACGACGGCGGCTACCGGCCAGCTCGCCAATCTGTTCCGGGTGGCGTTTACGGAGCCGCAGGCCTGTATCGATTCGGGATATGTGAGGGATGTGACGGATATCTTCGTGGAAAGAGGCTATGCGGACGGCCTGAATGACGACGTCATGGAAATGCTGACTGCGGACGGAAAATATTATGGCATCCCGATGACCGGTTATTCCATGGGGATGTGGTACAATGTGAATCTGTTCAAACAGGCGGGACTGGTCAATGAAGACGGGACGCTCCAGTATCCCACCACATGGGACGAGGTGATCGAAACGGCTCAGATCATCAAGGAAAAGACCGGACAGGCGGGCTTTGGATTCCAGGGAATGGGAAACCAGGCCGGATGGGTGATGCAGAATCTGGACTGGGCGTATGGCGCGGAGCTCATGGTGGAAGAAGAGGATGGAAGCTATAAGGCAACCTTTGCCACTCCTGAGCTGGAAGAAGCATTTCAGATCTATTATGACATGAAATGGAAATATGACGTGCTTCCGGCCAATACACAGATGGAAAGAGCCGATGTCGTGAGAATGATGGCGACAGATCAGCTTGGCATGTGTGTCTGCGCGGAAGACTGGTGGGACAGCGCCGTGCTGGAATACGGCATGGATCTTACTAATATCGGATGTTCTCCTCTGCCCGCAGGACCGGCAGGGACCTATTCCCTTACCGGCGGAAATCTGATGATGTTTTCCAAGGATACTACGGACGAACAGGTGGAGGCGCTGTTTGACTGGATGGAAATGATTGGAAATGGCCCGGTGCTTTCCGACGTGGCAAAGGAGAATCTGGTGGATCAGCTGGAGGCGAAGAAAGCGGACGGAAGACCCATCAAGGTGCCGAGCTTTGACGTATGGAAGGACGAAGCAAGGCAGGCGGATCTTGCCGCGATCTACGAGCCGTATGTGAATATCGATCCTGTCGTGCAGGTTCCCATGATGAATGACCAGGTCAGGATGCATCCGGAATACAGGGTACATTCCCAGGATCTGTATGCGACGATGACAGAATGTATCCAGGAGGTTCTTACGAATGAGAACGTGGATATCATGCAGCTTTTAACCGAAAAAGAGAGTGACTTCCAGAAGGACTTCCTTGACTGAAAAATGACAGATGCGCACAGTCATAAATGATGAGAGAATCCCAGGTGAAGAAGGAATCGCTCCGCCTGGGATTCTTTTCAGGATCGGGAAAGCGGCCGGTCTGTATCCGAAATGAAAACTGATAGGAGGGGTAAAATGGCAACCGTCAAAAAGAAAGAGAAACAGCCGGTCGGGGAGAGGATCAGGCAGGGTGCGGCACAGTGGGTCCGCAGGGATCTGGTAGGATGGTTGTTGCTGCTGCCATCGCTGTTCTGCTTTATTTTCTTCTTATGGCAGCCGCTGATCAACGGAGTCAGGATATCGTTTTATGAAACAAGGGGATTTGATACGGTCAGATTCATCGGCCTGGAAAATTATGTGGACGTGGTTACCAATTCAAGTTTTCTCAACGCGGCGCTGAACACGCTCAAGTACGGGCTATGGTCTATCATGCTGGGGCTGCTTGTTCCGATCATAGCCGCTGTCCTGCTGAATGAAGTGGTGCATGCCAAAGGATTTTTCCGGTTCGGCATCTATTTCCCCTGTATGGTTCCCGGAATCGTCACATCCGTAATGTGGACCATCCTTCTTGAACCGGATGCGCAGGGAATGCTGAATTATCTTCTGGGCAGGCTGGGGGTGGGACCATTTCAGTTCCTGCAGGATCCGAACGCGGTCATCCCCACCATTGTTATGACTATGACCTGGGGGGCTTCCGGATCGACGGCGATTTTATACCTGGCCGACCTGCAGAGCGTCAATACCTCTTTATATGAAGCGGTAGAAATAGACGGCGGAGGGATCCTTCAAAAATTCCTTTACGTTACGGTTCCCCATATGTCCGGTATGGTGCGCATGATGTTCATCATGCAGATCATCAGCGTGCTTCAGGTTTTCCAGCAGCCCTTTACCATGACGGGTGGAGGTCCTAACGGCGCTTCCGAAACATTGGGAATGGTTGCCTACAATTACGCGTTTATCAATAATGAAGCGGGAAAATCGGCGGCCACCAGCGTGATCCTGGGAGGGGCCATCATGATTTTCAGCATCGTGTACATGAATATCAAGAAAAAAGCGGATGCACAGGCCTGAGGAGGGGAAGAAGGATGAAAATACATAAAAAGAGGGACGCAGGCTCCAAAAGGACAGGGGTCATCAGCGAAATGGATTATAAAAGCCTGCATGGGAAGTCTCTTTACTGGATCTTGTTTGCGCTTCTCTGCATCGCCGCGGCGGTCAGTCTGATCCCGCCGCTGTATGTGTTTGTTTCCTCGGTAAAGGATACCAAAGAATTTTATCAGATCCCGCCCACCATCATTCCCAAGACGGTGGATCTATCAAAGATCGCTGACGTATGGAAGCGCTATGATTTTAAAAGGTATTATCTGAATACGGCTTTCGTCGCTGTTTTTTCTGTGGTATGGTCGCTGTTTTCAAACGGACTTGCCGGGTATGTCCTGTCCAAAATCAAGCCGAGAGGACATAAAATCGTGTTTGCCCTGGTGATGGCGTCTCTGATGATCCCTACGACGATTTCCATTGTGCCGTTATATAAAAATTTTGTCAGCTTTCCGATCGGCGGGTTCAGCATGATCAATACCTACTTCCCCATGATCCTGATGACGGGCTGCAACGCTTTTATGGTGATCGTGTACAAGAGCTTTTTTGACGGGATCCCGACAGATCTTCTGGATGCGGCGGAAATAGACGGTTGCGGCACAGTCGCAAAATTCTGCCATATTGTGGCGCCTCTGTCCAAATCGGTACTCGCGACAGGCGCGATCCTGGCCTTCAACGCAACCTGGAACGACTTTTTCTGGCCGTATCTGGTACTGAAGGAATCCTCCAAAGCGACGGTCATGATCGAGATTTTTGCGGTCAGGGGATCGGTGTCTCAGGATAAGCTTCTGGTGCTCCTGGCGTTTGCGATCCTTCCGCCTGCCGTGATCTTTATTTTCTTCCAGAAAAATATCATGCAGGGCCTGACCATGAGCGGGATCAAGGGATAAGGGGAGAATGCGGTTTTGCAGAGAGGGCAGTGCGTAACGCGGCTTACATGCGGGAGGTTTAAATGGTAAATTATGAAAGCTTTAACCTGACGGAGGATCATTGCTACAATATCCGCAGGGCATTGCTGTATTGCAGGGAACATCAGGAGGACGGCCTGGTTTTCCCGAAGGGAGAATATCATCTGTATCCCGGGAAAGCGTCCGTGCGTGCGGTGAGCGTTTCCAATCATGATATATGCGGGTATAACAGTATCGCGTTCCTTCTGGAGAATATGCGGGATTTTACCCTGGACGGCGGAGGAAGCGTCTTTATCAGCCATGGGGTGATGATCAGTGCAGCGCTTCTTTCCTGTTCTAATGTCCGGCTGCGGAACCTGAGCTTTACGGCGGAAGAACCGATGCGGATGGAGGCGGAAGCGGTTGGATATTCCGGGAAGGACTGGGCCCTGAAGGTGACCAATGATGCCGGATACTATATACGGGATGGGATGCTCCGCTTTACGGATGCATATGGGCATGATGATCCCTACCATTATACGATGATCGTAAGGCGGGGAGAAGGAACGGATTATATCCCGGAGACGAAGGAATCCTTTGATAAAAATGTGCGCTTTTATCAGATGGAAGGGAGAAAGATCCGGGTACAGAATTCCCAGCTTTCCCCTGAAGCGGGAATGCGCCTGATCCTCGCGCCGCAGATCAGGCATGGCTGTACGGTATTTCTGGAGAACTGCAGGGATACTCTGATCGAGCGTCTGGCTGTCTGCCACAGCTATGGAATGGGAGTCATTGCCCAGCTGTGCGACACGATAACCATATGCGGGATGAAGGTGAGCACGGGCGGCGCGATGTTTTCCACAAACTGCGACGCGACGCATTTCGTCAGCTGTACGGGAAAGATAGAGATCAGCGGCAGTTCCTTTGAAGGCATGCTGGACGATGCCATGAACATTCACGGGATATTTTCGCGGATAGAGCAGGCGGATGAAAAGGGGATCCTTGTACATGATATGCATCCGGGTTCCAAGGGGCTTTCCCTGTATGAGCCGGGAGACAGGATCGCTGTCATGAATCCCGGACGGCTCATTCCGGAATCCTTTTATACCGTTGAGAAGGCGGAACAGATCAATATGGAATATTTTTATCTGACGCTCCGGGAAAGGGCGGAGCATATTCCGGTCCTGTATACGGTTGAAAATATTTCCCGGCAGCCGGAAGTGCTTTTTTGCAATAATACGGTAAGGGCAAACCGGGCAAGAGGGATCCTGCTCGCTTCCAAGGGACGGACGGAAGTACGGAACAATGTTTTCCATACGCCCGGCTGTGCGGTTCTTTTTGAAAGCGACGGGGAAATGTGGTATGAATCAGGAGGGACGCAGGATGTCCTGATCGAAGATAATCTGTTCGATCACTGCGGTTATGCCAGAGAAGCGTGGGGGGAGGCAGTAATAGAGATCAAGCCCAGAAGGGAAGCGGATGGGATCCACTACTATCATAAAAAGATCCGGATCAGCAACAACTGTTTTACGGGAAAGGAGAGAATGATCCTTTCGGCGGCAGATACGGAGGAGATCGAATTTTCCGGGAATGAGGTTCCGGAAAATGATAAGACAAACCGGTACCAGAATTGCGGACATATTCTGGATGATCTGTCCGGCGGCCGGACATGCGTACAATGACGGAAAAGGAAGGGGAAAGGGAGCAGAAAATGAGATTTTTAGGAACCAGTGCGGGAGAGGGGATCCCCAATCCGTTCTGCCGGTGTGAATACTGCGAAAATGCGCGCCGAAAGGGCGGAAAGGAAATACGGACGCGATCTTCCTTCCGGGTGGATGAAAAACTGATGATCGATATCGGGCCGGATTTTTTTACGCAGTCCGTGATGCTGGGCGAACGGTTTGATTTGATCGAACATGTTTTGTATACGCATACCCATGGAGACCACTTTGATTTTAAGATGCTGTGGGAACGTTCCGTGAGGACTGCCGGAGAGCTTCCTCCGATTTCCGTATATTTTACGGAAGAAGCTATGGAAATCATCGATGAATTTCTCATGAAATCCCGCGTGACGGAGGGGAGAGAAGCCTATACAGGGGAAAAGGATGTGAGGTTCGTAAGGCTGAGATTCGGAGAAGCCCGTGAAATCGCGGGTTATCAGGTCACGCCTCTCAGAGGGAGCCACAGCACCAGCTATGAAAAGAACGCGGCAAATTATCTCATCGAAAAAAACGGGAAAAGCCTGTATTATGCGGTGGATTCCGGATACTTCCGGGAAGAGGCCTTCGACTTCCTGAAGGGGAAGGAGCTGGATATTTTCATAGGAGAATGTACCTTCCCAACGATAGGAAGAGATTTCCGGGCAGGGCTGACAGATCATATGGATGTGAATCAGTGCCTGAGAAATCTGGCCCGCCTGTATGAATTGAGGGCGATAACGGATGAAACAGAGGTATATCTGACCCATATCGGGCCGATGGCCACCCATGAGCAGCTGTGTTCTTATTTTCAGGGGCTTTCTCTGCCGTATCGGATCACGGTTGCCTATGATGGCCTTACGATACACGAAAATTTCTGAATAGGAACGGAGGTAAGGATGAAGAGCGCGGTATTTTATGGAAAACATGATCTCAGGATAGAGGATCATGAGATGCCGGCAGCAGGGCCGGAGGATGTGCTGATCCGGGTAAAGGCCTGCGGGGTCTGCGGAACAGACGTCCATATTTATGAAGGGGATCCGGGAGCGGCTGAGGTCACGCCGCCGACCATCCTGGGACATGAATTTTCCGGTATAGTTGTAAAGACCGGAGAAGCGGTCACGTCCGTGCGGCCGGGAGACAGGGTCTGCGTTGATCCGAACTGCTACTGCGGAAAATGCAGCTTCTGCCGTCAGGGTGTCCCGCATTTCTGTAAGCATATGATCGGATACGGAACGACGGTAAACGGGGGATTCGCGGAGTATTGCAGCGTGAGGGAGAGCCAGGTCTATCCGCTTGGGGAAAACACCAGCTTTGAACAGGGAGCGATGACGGAGCCAGTTGCCTGCTGCCTGCATGGGATGGATCTGTGCGGGATCCGTCCGGGACATCAGGTGGTGGTCATCGGAGGAGGAATGATCGGGCTGATCATGGTTCAGCTCGCGAAGCTGGCGGGCGCGGCAAAGGTCGCGCTTCTTGAGCCCGTAAAGGAAAAACGCGAAACAGCAGAGAAGCTCGGGGCGGATCTGTGCCTGGATCCGACGGAACAGGGCATCCAGATCAAAAAGCTCCTCCGGGAAGCAGGATTTTCCTGGATCCAGACGGTGATCGAATGCGTAGGAAGGCCGGCGACCATAGAACAGGCGATCGGGCTGGCGGATCCGAAGGCCATAGTCATGATGTTCGGGCTGACCAGGCCGGAGGAGAGCATTTCCGTAAAGCCGTTCCTGATTTTCCAGAAGGAGCTGGAATTAAAGGCTTCTTATATCAATCCGTGCACGCAGCAGAGAGCGCTTGACCTGATCAACAGTGGATGGCTGGATGTGAGCAGCATGGTCTGCGGGGTTTATGGCCTGGAAAAACTGCCGGAGATTTTATCGGATCCCGCGCTGCGCGCAAAAGGGAAATTTATTATTTCACCGGAAAGGCAGGAAATGTAATGCAGCAATGAAATCCTCAAAAATGGAAATTGACCGGGAATACCGGGATTATTATAATAAGGGAAAACTGTTTGACTGCCATAATCACACGTGGCATTCGCATGACTCCCAGTGCAGTCCTGAAATGCTGTGCAGATACGCGGCCAGGAAGGGATTGGCCGGGATCGCTTTTACCGACCATTGCGATATGGAGTATGTGAATCAGATGGATATTGTCTCCCCCATCTGCCTTTCCGCAAAAGACAGCCGCAGATGCCGGGAGATCCATGCGGGACGGCTGAAGGTCCTGACGGGGATTGAAATGGGAGAGGCACTGTGGCATTTCCAGGAAGCGGAGGAGATCGTGCAGATGCTCCCCTATGATATCGTATTGGGTTCCGTCCATGCGGTCCGAAGCAGGCTGGGCCGGGAGCCCTATTCACAGATCAATTTTTCCGGATTTACAGCTGATGAAATAGACGCCTATATGAGAGCCTATTTCGAGGATGTGTCGGAGATGATAGAAAAATGTGATTTTAACGTCCTGTCCCATCTGACATGCCCGTTAAGATATCTGACGGGAAAATATGGAATACCGGTGGATCTGGAAAAATATGAAGCCCAGATCATCCGGATACTCAGGCAGATCATTGAAAAAAAGATCGCCCTGGAGATCAATACATCCAATAAGGGTTCCA
>CALWGL010000129.1 GCA_944380025.1 uncultured Lachnospiraceae bacterium | reverse complement strand
CTTCAGGATCTGCGGGCGCTTCAGGAGCTGGAAAAGAAGGCGGGACGCAGACGGGTTCTGGAGCTGATCTACGAGGAAGGAGGGGATCCGGACAGAGAGCCGTTCACCTTCCGGGAGTATCCCAGGGACGCGGAGTGGATCTACAGGCTGAGAATGCGGGTCGCGGAAGAACTGAAGCGGGCCGGGAAGGTCTGAAAGGGCCGGGAAGAACTGAAGCGGGCCGGAAAGATCTGAAAGGGCCGGGAAAGACGGATCCTGAAAAAAAGCCGTATACCGGGAGCAAAGCGGTCTGTTCATGTCAGACGCTTCTGCTTTCGGCATACGGCCTTTCGTTCTGCTTATGCGGTACGGTTTCCCTTTCCGGGTCACAGCCCGCCTTTTGGCACGGGGACGAACGGTCAGACTATCGGGCGGAATCCGCGCCGTCAGGCCGGATGGAGGTATTGCGCATGATCACGGCTTCCCGGCATTCATATTCGCCCATCTCATAATAGCCCTTGGTGAAGCGGTTGATCCGGTCGAGGGTCACGGCCCGGTTGGCTTTCTTGGGCTGGTCGTTGACGAAGAAGATCCCTTCGGTATAATACTCCGCGTCGAATTCGGGTGTTCCCTCCTCCTCATAGTAGGGATCGAAAAGAAGCGCCTTATCCCCTTCGATGCCGGTCAGAAGCACGTAGTGCGCCACCTCCAGAAAAACATGCAGGACGACGGCGGCCCCTTCGTTCAGCGCCTCATAGATGCGGCTTCCTTCCTTTACCACCACTTCCTCCCCGGAGAGAAATTCACAGTGGATGGGAAAGCGTCTGGTCTCGCTGAAATGGTTCAGCCAGTTGGTGATGAAGTTCATCGCCGCGGCAGAGGTGCCGCGTTTACACAGTTCGCCCTCAGAATTATAGGTATCCATGCAGTAGAGCATGATGAACTTGATGAGATCGGGAAAGATCTCTTCCCGTTCAAACAGATAACGGACCCCGTTGATCAGAGAAACGGGACCGCAGTCATATTCCGACGACTGGCAGATCAGCAGATTCTTCATAACGGCACCTCTTCCTTTCTCAGCAGAGCCGGAAAATCAGAAAATTTTCCGGTCAATCTGTACTTTTTTTTGAAAATGTAGTAATATGTATGGGATTCCTGCAAAACAGGCAGTGCTGCAAAGCAGCGGCTTCCGCAGAAAAATGTGCGGACTGTTACTGAATATAACGCAGCATTGCGCTTTTGTCAAGAATATCTTGACAAGGGGTGCAGGCAACGATATAATAAACCAATTTTGATGGTTGCCTGGCGGGAATCGTCAAATATGGCGCCGTGCATGCGATATGGCCTTGCAGAGAGAGGGCCGCCATGTACGGCGGCGGGACTGCCTGAGAGACGGCCCGCGGTCTGGCATGAGGCTTTTGACGGGAGGTTTTGCCGGGAAGGCTTTGTGCCGTTTCGTATGCGTTTTTCGCATATCACCCATTATCCGCAGCAGGCTGCGGCGGCCGGGAAAGTTCTCTGCATTTTTCGGTCCGTTTCCTTATATATTATTATTTATGCAGGGAAACCCTGGGAAGTGAAGAGGAGGAAGAAGAATGAGAAAAATCATGAAAAAAGCGCTTGGCTTTACCCTTGCCGCACTCATGACACTTTCCCTGGCCGCATGCTCTTCTGCGGGAGGCGGAGCGACCGGGGAGAATGCTGCCGGGCAGGAAAGCACGGCAGCACAGGAAAGCGCTGCGCCCGCGGAGACGGCGCAGGACGCGCAGAGCACAGAGGCTGCGCAGGGAAGCGCTGCGGGCGAGAAGATCGTCAATGTGGGCGTAACGGATACGCTGACCAGCTTAAACCCGCTTCTGTTAAACGGCGGCGAGGTGAACAAGTATGCGACAGGCCTGATGTTCCTGCCCTTAATGGAGCTGGATGCGGAACTGAATTTCGTCCCCATGGTGGCGGATTCCATCACCACGGAGGACAATCTGAACTTTATCGTGCATATCGACGAGGCGGCGATATGGTCTGACGGAACGCCCATCACGGCGGACGACGTGGCCTATACGGCGCTGCGCCTGGCAAGCCCGCTGATCAACAATACGTCCATGATGTATTATGTGTTTGAGGGCGTGGGCGAGGACGGCTTCGTGGAAGAGGGCGCGGAGAGCATCGAGGGCGTTCAGGTCATCGATGAAAAGACCGTGCAGTTTACCACCAAAGAGCCCATGGCGCTGATGACCTTCTTAAATTCCTACGCCAGATATCTGCTGACGCTTCCGAAGCATGTGATCGAGACCATCGAGGAGGCGGATCTGACCACGAACGAGTGGTTCAACCAGCCGGATGTGATCAGCGGACCCTTCTATCTGACGGATTTTGACGCGGACCATTATGTGTCCTATGTTGCGAATGAAAGCTACTGGAAGGGCGCGCCCAAGATCGACAAGCTGAACATCCGGATCGTGGACGGCAGCCAGCTCTACGCGGGCCTGCAGTCCGGCGAGATCGATATCACCCAGCAGACCATGAGCGTAATCCCGCCTGAGGATTATGAAAGCGTAGAAGCGCTGGAGAACGTGGAGGTGGTGTACGGTTCGCCCATCACCAACCAGTCCGTGTTCATCCAGACGGCAAATGTGCCGGATGCGCGCGTGCGTCAGGCCCTTCTGTATGCCATCGACAGAAATCAGATCCTGGAGCAGCTGCTGAACGGCCATGGCGAGGTGGTGGACGGCTTCCTGTCCAGCGCAAGCCCTTATTTTGATGAAACGATCACTCCCATCGCCTATGATCCCGCGAAGGCGCAGGAGCTTCTTGCGGAGGCGGGCTGGGATGGAAGCCAGACCCTTCGTTTCTATGTGAATTCCGGAGATACCACCTTCGTGAACGCGGCCACCGTCATGGCGGCGCAGTGGGCGGCGGTCGGAATCAAGGCGGAGATCACCACGGTGGATTTCGCGACGCTGATGAGCGTGGCGGGAAGCAAGGATTATGACATCCTTGCGGTGCAGTACACCTATTCTCCCGTGGATCCCTATACGGATATGGCATGGCTGCTGGGCGGCGAAGGAAGCTGGACCAGCTACGCGGACGATACGGTGAACGAGGCGCTGGCCGGCACGCAGACCACCAGCGACGCGGCGGAGCTGACGGAGCTTTACTCTATCGCGGACAAAAAGATGCAGGAGGACGTTCCCATGTTTTCCGCCTATATCATCAGCGCCCAGGGAGCGGTAAGCAAACGGCTCACGGGAGCGACGCCCAGCGTGTTCGGCTTCTTTAACGATGTGCAGAACTGGGACGTGACGGAATAACGGAAAGCCTGAGGAAGAAACAGAAATCATACAGGAGCGGGAGGGTTCGCCCTTCCGCTCTCCCAAACAGGTGAGGAGATGTCATGTCGCATTTGCTTGAGGTACAGGGGCTGACCACCTCGTTCACTGCGGATTACGGGGAAACGGTCAGCGTAGATCATATCAGTTTTCACGTGGATGAGGGAGAGACGGTCTGCATCGTGGGGGAATCCGGATGCGGAAAATCCGTCACCTCACTTTCCATTATGGGATTGCTTGGAAGGGGCGGAGCTGTCACGGACGGCTCTGTCCTGTTTGACGGTAAGAACCTTCTTTCCCTTTCGGAGAAGGAGCTGGATGAGATCCGGGGAAACCGGCTGTCCATGATCTTTCAGGATCCGCTCACTTCCCTGAATCCGGTTTTCACCATCGGAAATCAGATCACGGAGAGCATCCGCACCCATCTACATCTGGATCAGAAGGAAGCGAGGGAGCGGGCGGAAAAGGTTCTTTCCCAGGTGGGCATGCCGGACGCGCATGCCGCCATGAAAAAATATCCCCACACCCTTTCCGGCGGGATGCGCCAGAGAGCCATGATCGCCATGGCGCTTTGCTGCAATCCGGCCCTGCTGATCGCGGACGAGCCGACGACGGCGCTGGATGTGACCATTCAGGCGCAGATCATGAGCCTTCTGAAAAAGCTGAAGAAGGAGATCGGGATGTCCCTGATCCTGATCACCCACGATATCGGCCTGGTCGCCAGCATGGCGGACCGGGTCCTGGTGATGTACGCGGGACAGATCATCGAGGAGGCTCCGGTGAAGGAGCTGTTCGCCTCCCCGCATCATCCCTATACGAAGGCGCTGCTGGCGACGGTGCCCAGCATCTATGACGCGCCGGAAAGAGAGCTTGTTTCCATTCCCGGCATCGTGCCGGAAAACTACGATTCCATCAGGGGCTGCCGGTTCGCGGACCGCTGCGCCTTCCGTGCGCCGGAATGCGACAGGCCGCAGGAGGATCAGGCAGCGGGAGAGGGCCGTCTGGTCAGATGCGCAAGATGGAAGGAAGTACGGTAGATTCCGAAGCGGAGGACGATGAAGTGCAGAGAAACGAAGGCAACAACAGCGAGCTTCCGGGAAAGGAGCCTCCCGAGAGAGGGTGCATCCTTCTGGAAGTTGAAAATCTGAAAAAATATTATCCCTTAAAGGGCGGGATCATCACGCATACCACCGGCTATACGCATGCGGTGGACGGCGTGAGCTTTTCCGTGCGCGAGGGAGAGACCCTGGGACTGGTGGGAGAGTCCGGCTGCGGCAAATCCACCATCGGAAGACAGATCGTGGGGCTGGAGCGTCCCACGGAGGGGATCATCCGTTATGACGGGAAGGATCTTTCCGCCATGAAGCCGGGCGAGCTGCGTCAGATCCGCACCCAGCTTCAGATGGTGTTTCAGGATCCCTATTCTTCCCTGAACCCCAGGAAGCATATCTATGAGATCCTGGCCCAGCCCATGCTTTACCATCACATCGCGACGAAGGCGACGGTGGGAAAGGAGCTGGAGAGGCTTTTGGACATGGTCGGCCTTTCCCGGAACGTGCTGGGAAGGTATCCCCATGAATTTTCCGGCGGACAGAGACAGAGGATCGGGATCGCGAGGGCGCTGTCCTTAAATCCCCGGTTCCTGGTCTGCGACGAGCCGGTGAGCGCTCTGGATGTGTCCATCCAGGCGCAGATTCTGAATCTGTTAAAATCCCTGCAGAAGGAGCTGAATCTGACCTGCATTTTTGTGGGACACGGCCTTGGAGCGGTGAACTATGTGAGCGACAGGATCGCCGTGATGTATCTGGGGAAGATCGTGGAGATCGGGAAGGCGGCCGACGTGTTCCGCTCCCCCGCCCATCCCTACACAAAGGCGCTGATCGCGGCCGCGCCGGTGCCGGATCCGGAGAAGGCGGGACAGGAGAGAAAGCTTCTGGAGGGAGAGGTGGGTTCCAGCCAGGAGCCGCCCTCCGGCTGCAGATTTCATCCCAGATGTCCCTTCGCGCAGGAAGGCTGCCGGCAGACGGAGCCGCAGATGTGCGAGGTGAAGCCGGGAAGCGGGCATTTCGCGGCCTGTCCCGCCGCAAACGGAAAGGAGGCCAGAGCGCATGGGTAAGTATATCGTCAAACGGATCCTGATCGCCATTCCGGTCCTGATCGGAATCACCATCATTGATTACGCGATCATGTGCATGGCGGGAAGCCCCCTGGAGATGCTGCAGGGGCCCAGAGTTTCCCAGGCGGCGGTGGAAGCGAGGGCGATCCAGCTGGGGCTGGACAAGCCGTTCTATGTGCAGTATTTTGTCTGGCTGGGCCAGCTTTTGCATGGGAACATGGGCTATTCCATCGACAGCTATCAGCCGGTGGCGGACATGATCGGAAGCCACCTTGGGCCCACTCTGCTTTTAATGGGAGTGTCCCTGATCGTAAGCCTCTTGATCGCCGTTCCGGCGGGCATATACAGCGCCATCCATCAGTATTCCAAAGGGGATTATACGGTGGTCACCCTTTCCTTTCTTGGGAGCAGCATCCCGGGCTTTTTCCTGTCCCTGCTTCTGATCTTCGTATTCACGGTCAAGCTGGGCTGGCTTCCCTCCAGCGGCATGAAGACGCTGGGGACCGAAGGGGGCTTTCTGGATGTGGCGGCGCACATGGTGATGCCGGTGATCGTGCTCGCCGTTTCCATGGCGGGAACGAACATCCGGTATATCCGCAGCGCGGTGCTTGAGATCCTGCAGCAGGACTATCTGCGCACGGCCAGGGCGAAGGGCATCGGAAGATTTAAGGTGATCAACAAGCATGCCCTGAGAAACGCCCTGATCCCCATCGTGACGGTGATCGGCATGGAGATTCCGCTGCTGTTCGGCGGCCAGGTCATCGTGGAGCAGGTCTTTTCCTGGCCCGGGCTGGGTCTGATGACCATGAGCGCCATCACCAGCCGGGATTATCCGGTGATCATGGGCGTGTGTCTGCTCTCCGCCGTTGTGGTCCTCATGGCCAATCTGCTGACGGACATTCTGTACGCGCTGGTTGACCCCACGATTCAGCTTCAGTAGGCAGGGGGTGAGAGAGATGAAAAGAAAAAATACGGATATCACGAATGAAAGCTATCTGCAGACCGTTTTCCGCAGATTCCGCAGACATCATCTTGCCGCCGTCAGCCTTGTGGTGGTGGTCATCCTTGTGGGAGCCGCCCTGCTTGCCCCGCTGATCGCGCCCTATGATCCGGACGCCATCGTCGGCCCCTTTTCCGGCGCTCCCAGCGCCGAGCACTGGCTGGGAACGGACCAGATCGGCCGGGACGTATTCAGCCGCCTTCTGTATGCCACCCGCATCTCCCTTCTGGTGGGTGTGATGGCAACCCTGATCTCCACGGTGATCGGCGTGGTGCTGGGCCTTCTGGCCGGGTATTTTGGCGGCGCGGTGGATATGGTCATCATGCGTTTTACGGACATGGTCATGTCCTTTCCCTATATCCTGCTGGTCCTTGTGGCCGCGTCCATCTTCAAGCCGGGCCTGTGGAGCATCATCCTGATCCTCGGCTTCGTGGACTGGCCGGGCATCGCCAGGCTGGTGAGAGGAAACGTGCTTTCCCTGCGGGAGACCAATTTTGTCAAGGGAAATCTGGTGGCGGGCATGCCGCTTCGGCACATTCTGTTTTCGGAGATCCTGCCCAACACCATGGCCCCCATTCTGGTGTACGCCACTTCGGTGCTGGCCCTTTCCATGCTGGATGAGGCGGCTTTGAGCTTTCTTGGCATGGGCGTGCAGCCGCCGACCGCGAGCCTTGGCAATATGCTGAACGGCGCGCAGTCCCTGACGGTGCTGACGAAGCAGCCCTGGCTGTGGATCCCGCCCGGACTGATGATCGTGATCCTGGTCATTGCCATCAATTTTATCGGGGACGCCCTGCGCGACGCGCTGGACCCCAACAGCAGGACCTGAAATGGATAGCCGCGGCTGACGGGATGCTCCGGCCCGCCGCATCAGAGAGGGCGTTTCCTGCCGGCAGGCGGGGAGCGCCCGATTTGACAGGAAGACGGGATGAAAAGCTGAGCCGTCCAAATGGCGGCAGAAAGAAGGAAAAAGTAAATGCAGGGGAAATTACAGGAAATATTCGAGTGGTTCCACAGAAACCCGGAACTGTCCTATGAAGAATACCGTACCACAGAACACATCCGGGAGATTCTTACGGACGCGGGGATCGAGATCCTGCCGCTTCCTCTGGAAACGGGACTTGCCGCCGTGATCCGGGGAGAAAAGGAGGGGCCGGTGCGGGCGCTTCGCTGCGACATCGATGCCCTTCCCATCCAGGAGGAAACGGGGCTTTCCTATGCTTCTGAAACGCCGGGAAGAATGCACGCCTGCGGCCATGATTTTCATATCACGGCGGGAATCGGCACGGCGCTTCTGCTTCAGGAGAGAAAAGAGGAACTCGCCGGCACGGTGAAGTTCCTGTTCCAGCCGGGAGAGGAGTCCTCCCTCGGCGCGTTAAAGATGCTGGAAACGGACGTGTGCGACGATGTGGAGCGCTTCTGGGGGCTGCATGCGGATCCCACCAACGAAGCCGGCGTTATCGGGCTTCGGGAGGGAGCGGTGGCCGCCGCGGTGGACCGGTTTGTGATCACCATAAAAGGAGTGGGCTGCCACGGCGCGCATCCCGACGACGGGGTGGATCCCATTCCCGCCGCCTGCGCCGTGGTGCAGGCGCTTCAGACCATCGTGACGAGGAACGTGAACGCCTTTCATCCGTCCCTCATCAGCGTCACCCGGATCGAGGCCGGAAAGACCTGGAACGTGATCCCGGCGGAGGCGCAGCTGGAGGGCACGGTGCGCACCATGGACCGGGCGGACAGGGAGCTGTTTGAGAAAAAAGTGGAACTGATCGCCCGGAAAACGGCAGAAGGCTACGGCGCGCGGGCCGAAGTGGAGTGGATCCCGGGGCCGCCTGCGGTGATCAACGATGCAGAAATGGCGGAATACGCGGCGGACATTGCCCGCCGGATGGGCTTTTCGGTGGTGCCGGAGGAGCAGTCTCTGGGCGGGGATGATTTTTCCTTTTATGAGGAAAAGGCGCCGGGGTGCTACATCAAGATCGGAACCGGGAAGGGGCAGCTCATCCATCAGCCGGGATTCGCGGTGGACGAGAGCGTGCTGGAGCCCGCGGCAGAGTATCTGGCCCGGGTGCTGATGGGGGAACAGTAGTTACTTTTCATGAGTCGGGAAAATACTGCTGTTGATTCCTTCTCCCATATCGAAAACCCCTGCTTCATATCCGGCAGGATGCTCCGATACGGTTCAAAATGAGAATCTGCATTGTAGAACCGTACAAAAAGTCTAAATTGACGGTTGAAAAGAGGATTTTCCGTTTCTTAACCGTACTTTTTGCCACTATTTTGTCATCAGTACGGTTCAATACCTGATTCTCTCATCTGTAACCGTACTTTTGGGCTATCTGATACGGTTAAAAACAGATTTTTTGATCTTTTAACCGTATCACGCCATGAAAAATACGGTTCAGAATACTATTTTCCGGAATTGGATCCGTAAAAAATGAATTT
>CALWGL010000128.1 GCA_944380025.1 uncultured Lachnospiraceae bacterium | reverse complement strand
GCAGCCGGCCATCCATCAGGAAAGGAGCAGAAAATGAACATTGCGTGGGACGCGGATAAATATACATCCAACTTTTCATTTGTTCCCGCCTATGGACGGGGCGCGGCGGAGCTGATCGCTTCGCCGAAGGGCAGCAGGGTGCTGGATCTGGGCTGCGGAAACGGGGCGCTGACGGGGGAGCTGAGGGACAGGGGCTTCCGGGTGACGGGGCTGGACAGCTCGAAGGAGCTTCTTTCCGTGGCGGAGAAGTATTACCCGGAGCTGGAATTCATTCTGGGGGACGCGACGGATTTTTCCCTGAAGGAGCCGGTGGACGCGGTGTTTTCCAACGCGGTGTTTCACTGGATCGACAGGGAAAAGCAGCCGGACATGCTGCGCTGCGTTTCCCGGGCGCTGAAGGACGGCGGGGAACTGGTTTTTGAGATGGGCGGGGCCGGAAACAACCGGCTGATCCACGAAGCAATGGAGAAGGCTTTTGCGGAAGCGGGATATTCCTACCGGATGCCCTTTTATTTCCCGGGGATCGGGGAGTACGCCGCGATTCTGGAGCAGGCGGGCTTTGAGGTGCGCTATGCGGTCCTGTTTGACCGGCCTACGGAGCTGTACGGGGAGGACGGCCTGAAGGACTGGATCCGCATGTTTCTTTCGCAGACGTTTTCAGGGATCAGAGAAGAGGCGCTGCGGGAAGCGATCCGGGAGCGGGCGGCAGAAAGCCTGCGGGACAGGCTGTATCAGGACGGAAGGTGGTACGCGGATTATGTGCGGCTGCGGATGCGGGCGGTAAAGCGCGGCGCGGAGGCGGGAAACGGACAGCCGGAAGGCGGACGGTCGGGAAGCAGGCAGCCGGAAGGCGGACAGGCGGGAAACGGACGGCCGGAAACAGGACAGGAAGGAAGCGGACAGTGAAAAAGGGACTTACGCAGGAGGAAATGTACTTGCGGATCCTGAAAAAGGCAGAAGAGGATGAAAGGATCCGGGCTGCGGCCATGGACGGCTCCCGGGCGAATCCGGCTGCGCTGCATGACTGCTACAGCGATTTTGACATCGTCTTTTTTGTGAAGGATCCCGGAGCGTTCACCCGGGATACCGGCTGGATCCGGGAATACGGGGAGGTTCTGATCGCTCAGTTTCCGGACGACTGGCACGATCATCCCTATGATCCGGACAGCGGAGATCCCTTTCACTGCCTGGTCCAGTACGCGGACGGAAACCGGATCGATTTTACCATTTGGGACGTGAGCCGGGGAGCGGAGGAAGAGAACCGGGATCCGAGGCGCGTCCTGTTCGATAAGGACGGCTGTGACTGGCTGAAGCCGGTGGAGACGGATGCGTCCCACTGGATCCGAAGGCCCGGGAAGAAGGAATATCTGGACTGCGTCAACGAGTTCCGGTGGCTGAGCCTGTACGTGGCGAAGGGGCTGTGCAGGGATCAGTTCAACTATGCCCGCTTCCATCTGACGGAGGGCATGGGAGAGATGTTTCTGAAGATGCTGAACTGGAAGATCGGCCTGGATCACGATTTCCGTATCACTACGGGTTCCAAAAGCAAATATCTGAAAAAATATCTGACGGCGGAGGAAATGGCGCGGGTGAAGGCGGCCTTTCCGGACGGGGAAACGGAGCATATGTGGACAGGGCTCGGCGTCATGTACGATTATTTTGAGGAGCTTGCGGCGGAAACGGCAAAGGGGCTGGGCTATCCCTATGATGCGAAGGAAGCGGAGAGCGTGAAAGGCTTCTGGCAGGAGAGGAAGAAGGAAAATGACATTCAGAGAACGGTATCTGGCGGGAGAGATTCCCTTTGAGGCGATCGACGATTACGTGGAAGAATGGAACGGAAGCGACGATCCCCGTACGCTCCGGGAGTTCCTGGGACTGACGGCGGAAGAAGAGGACGTGTGGATCGACGAAAGCGACGAGGCGCTGATGGCGCTTCTTGACAGGGAAAAGGCAAACGGTACAGAAGAATGACGCAGGCAAGGCCTTTACGGGAAAAGGCGCGGCACGGAGACTTCCTGTTTCCGGTAAACGTATATGAGACAAAGCTTCCGGAAGGGACGCAGATTCCTCTTTTCTATCACTGGCATCCGGAAATAGAGATTTTTTTCGTGCTCCGCGGAAAAACCGGCTTTCAGGTGGAGGGAGAGCGGCTTTTTCTGGAAGCGGGAGACGTGCTTTTGATTCGGCCGAATACCCTGCACGGCTCCCATGACCGGCTGGAGGGCAGCCTGGAATTCCGGGCGGCGGTGTTTGACTACAGCTTTCTTGCCGGCATCGGAAATGACCGGATCGAACAGGAATATCTTCGCCCGTTCCTTCTGGAAGGAAAAAGCAGGTATCTTCTGTTAAAGAACGGCGGCGAAGAAGGACAGACGAAGGAGCGGGAGGAGCTGTCCGCCCTGTCTGTTCTTCTGAACCGTCTTTTTGACGTGTTTCAGAAGAAGGAGAAGGGCTATGAGCTTCTGACAAGGGCCTGGCTGCTGGAGGCGGTTTACGGCATGCTCCGGCTCTGCCCCGGGGAGGCGGAGGGAGCGCTTCTGACGGAGGGAAAAAGCCGGGAGGAAAAGAGCCGTATGATCCGCAGCATCGTGCAGTATGTGGAGGAACGATATACGGGAAGGCTGCGCCTTGGGGAGCTGGCGGACTATCTTTCTCTGAGTGAGGGCTATCTGTGCCGGTTTTTCCGGAAAAATTTTCATATGACCTTTGTGGAATACGTGCAGCGGGTGCGGCTGCAGCGGGCGGGCAGGCTCCTGCTGGAAACGGACGATGCTGTGGGAAAGATCGCGATGGACGTGGGCTTCGGCAGCCTGAGCCATTTCACCACGGCATTCGGGAAATATTATCATACGACTCCGCAGAAATTCAGAAAAGGTCAGGATCCGGAAAAAATAAGTCAATTTCAGGAAGGAAACGGAAGAAAAAAATAAATATAATGACAGCAAACGTTATGCCGCCCGACGGCGGCGGAAAGGAGAGGACTATGAACACCATGAGTCAGGAGGGGAAGGCGTTAGTCTACCGCTGGGACGGAGAGGTGCTTTCCGTGATGCCCTGGGGAAGGAACAGCTTCCGCGTGCGTTCCACCGTGCTGGGTGAGGTGGAGGATACGGATTATGCTCTGCTTGCCCCGGAAGAGACAGAAGGACGGATCGAGGTGGGAGAATATGTCTCCCGCATCACAAACGGGAAGATCACGGCGGAGCTTACTGTGGATTCCTGGAGCCATTCCTGCGATATCGCCTTCTACAATCAGAAGGGGGAGCTTCTGTTGAAGGAGGCGGGAAGGGGAGGCGCTCTGGATAAGAAGAACCGCTTTTTCAAGCCTATCATCGGCGGGGATTACCGGCTGACGGTGACCTTTGCCTCCAACCCGAAGGAGAAGCTGTACGGCATGGGGCAGTATCAGCAGGATATCCTGAATGTGAAAAACTGCAACCTGGAGCTGGCGCACCGCAATTCCCAGGCCAGCGTGCCTTTCGTGCTTTCCGACCTGGGATACGGTTTTCTGTGGCATAATCCGGCGATCGGCCGGGTGAGCTTCGCTTCCAACACCACGGAATGGTATGCGGAAAGCACGAAGCAGATGGATTACTGGATCACGGCGGGGGATACGCCGGACGAGATCGAGCAGGCCTATGGAAGAGCGGTGGGAACCGCTCCCGAGATGCCGGAGTACGGCCTTGGCTTCTGGCAGTGCAAGCTGCGCTACTGGAATCAGGAGGAGCTTCTGAACGTGGCGCGGGAGTATAAGAGAAGAGGAGTTCCGGTGGACGTGATCGTCTGCGACTTTTTCCACTGGCCCAGAATGGGCGATTACCGCTTCGACGAGGAGTTTTTCCCGGATCCGGAGGCCATGACGAAGGAACTGAAGGAAATGGGCATGGAGCTGATGGTTTCCGTATGGCCGCAGGTGGATCTTCGCAGCGAGAACTATCAGGAGATGAAGCAGCAGGGCCTTCTGGTGAAGGCGGACAAGGGCGTGGATGTGGCCATGCTCTACAACGGAAACAGCACCTTCTTTGACGCCACCAATCCCCGCGCCCGGGAATACGTCTGGAACAAGTGCAGAAAGAATTATTATGACAAGGGCATCCGGGTCTTCTGGCTGGACGAGGCGGAGCCGGAGTTTACCGGATATGATTTTGACAATTACCGCTATTTCCAGGGGCCGGCGGCTCAGGTGGGAAATATCTATCCCCAGTCCTACGCCAGGACCTTTTATGAGGGCCTTAAGGCGGCGGGAGAGGACCGTGTGGTAAGCCTGCTGCGCTGTGCCTGGGCGGGAAGCCAGCGCTACGGCGCTCTGGTCTGGAGCGGAGACATCCATTCCGACTGGGAGACGCTTCGCAGACAGGTCTGCGCCGGACTGAATATGGGGATCGCGGGGATTTCCTGGTGGACCACGGACATCGGAGGCTTTTCCGGCGGCAATCCGGACGATCCGGCTTTCCGCCAGCTGCTGGTGCGCTGGTTTGAGTGGGGCTGCTTCTGCCCGGTGATGCGCCTGCACGGGGACCGGGTTCCCGCAACGCCGCTTTACAATAAGGCGGGCGAGCGGCTCAATCCCACGGGAGCGGGAAATGAGATCTGGAGCTTCGGCGAGGAAAATACGGAGACCCTCGCGAAATATATCCGGTTCCGGGAGGCCATGCGGCCTTATACCAGAAGGATGATGGAGGAAGCGCATGAGCTGGGACGGCCCGTGATGCGTCCCATGTTCTATGAATTCCCAGAGCAGGAATGCTGCTGGGATATGAGAGAGCAGTACATGTTCGGAAGCGACATCCTGGTCGCCCCGGTCCTTTATGAGGGCCAGACGAAGCGGGAGGTATATCTGCCCGCCGGAGCAGAGTGGACCTGCGTGCATGACGGGAAGGTGTATGAGGGAGGACGTACGGTCGCCGTGGACGCGCCTCTCGAGGTGATCCCCGTGTTTTTAAAGGATGGAAAGCTTCCGGAGCTGGTGGGGCTGATCTGAAGGCGGCATTACAGCCCGGACAGCCAGAAGCACAGTGAGAGCAGCACCGGCACGAAGGCGGAGCAGATCGCGCCGTTTAATACGGAAAGGATCACGGTCTCCTCGCTGGTATAGCGGATCATCAGCGGCAGGGTGGTGTCCTCGCTGGTGGCCCCGGCCGCGGCGATGCAGGCGTAGTAGTTTTTCCGGGATAAAAACGGGATGCTGAAAAAGGAGAAAAGCTCCCGCATCAGATTGCTTAAAAAGGCGATGCTTCCCGTCTGTACGTCGATCAGATTTTCCAGCGTGACGCCGGCCAGGCTGTACCAGCCCAGGCCGCCCGCCACAGCCGCTCCCTCGAAAACGGAGCGGCCGGTGATCAGGCCGCAGACGGCGCCGCCCAGAAGGGAGCCGAGAATGACCCCGGCGGGAAGGATGAAGATCCGCAGGTGATACTGCCGGATGCTGCGGATCAGCCCGTGGTGCAGGCCGATGCTGATGCCCACGGAAAACATGAGCAGATACAGGATCAGATCCTTATGGGAGGTCAGGCAGAAAAGAAAAAGGCGGGCCGCCCCGGCCGCGCCGCAGACGACGCCGAAGGAAAGGGAGAAGAGCGCGATCAGAACCGTAAGATCGCGCCCTTTTTTTCCGGAGGGTTCCTTCTTGCTCATTCCCCGGCGAAAGGCCTGCTCCGGCCCTCTTTTCCTGCCCGGAAAGCTCCGGGTGAGGAGAACGACAAGAAAAATGGAAGCGGCGGTGGGAAGGGCGAAGAACAGAAGACTCTCCAGTCCCAGAGACAGAAGATCGTCGAACAGATCCTCTTTTCTTCCAAGGGTCACTCCCATGGAGAAGATCAGAAGCGCCGTGCAGAGAACCTGAAGAAGCTCATTTGCCTTTCTGAATCGTTCCGGAAAGAAAAATTTTCCCACTGCAATTCCCGCGCACATCACACCTATGGTTATCATCCGTTACCCTCCTGTGGCTGAAAATTTCTGCAAAACAACCCTATTCTAAAGGGGAAAGGCCGGCAAGTCAACTCCCGCGGGGCGATTTTCAACCGATTTCCCCTGTTTTCCCGGCCGGAAGCGTCCTGCCTGCGCCCGGATCCTTCCGGTATCTGTCCGGAGAAACGCCGTATCTGCGGCGAAAGGACCTGCTCAAATGAAATTCGTCGCAGAAGCCGAAGTTCAGGGCGGTTTCATGCAGCTTGACGCCCGGCTGGGTCAGGAGGAACTGCCGGACCATTTCCAGCTTGACCTCCATCTGATAGGCGTAGAGGGTCTTTCCGAAGACCCGTTTGAAATGATTGGTCAGCGTGCGCTCGCAGACGTAAAAACGGTCCGCCAGCTCCTTTGCCGTAAAAAAGGTCTGGGGCGTGGCCTGGATGAGACGGCAGACCTCCGCTGTCAGCGTGTCCGTGCCGGAGGGACTTTTCCCTTTTTCCTGCTGTTCCAGTAGTGCGCAGAGAAGCAGGTTGAAAAGAAGGGAGAGCTTCTGCTCCTTCAGGGGGGATGCGCCCCAGTTTTCCAAAATGATCTCTTCGAAAAGAGTCCGGACGCGGGGGGCGCCCTGACAGTGGATCAGGCTGGAAAAGACGGCGGGGCGTTCTTTCGCACCCTCCGAAGGGGTCGGGAGGATATCCGGAAGAAAAGAAGCGGCTTCCCCGGAAGAACCGGAAAAGAGGGGATTGGCCGTCCTTTCCGCTTCCAACGGGATTGCGTGAATATACATGTGGCGGTTATGGGGAGAGCAGGGGGTAATGCCGAAATGATGCCTCCCTGCGGGAAGGATCAGAAGATCGTCCGACCGGAGCTGGAAGGTATCCCGGACGGGGACCTCTCCGGGACGGGACGCGGCTGCCGGAAGCTCTTCGCCGATCTCCCAGGTTCCGTCCAGCATATAGAGAAAATCGTGCTCCGAAAGCACCCGGTCGGGGTGCAGCGTGGGATGGATCATGGTGATATAGTTGGCGGAGCTGATCCGCCGCTCCTGCATCAGCTGCAGATATACGCTCATTTTTGATTTTCCTTTCACTCTGGTTTTTCCATATTATACATGCTCCTTTCCAGAATATCAATGGAAACGAAGGCGGCTTCCTGTTAAGATAAGGGCATGCAGAGGAAAACAGACGGCGGAGAAAGCCGCCGCCCTGGTACGGATATTCAGAAGGCCCGGCGGGGCAGAAGGAGGAAGTCATGAATCAGAAGGAGTACAGCAGCCCGCTTTCTTTAAGAAAGGTGCAGGTGACGGACGATTTCTGGAAAAACGAGATGGAGCTGGTGAGGAAGGAAGTGATCCCCTATCAGTGGGAGGCGCTCAACGACCGGATCCCGGATGCGGATCCCAGTTTTTCCATGAGAAACTTTAGGGTGGCGGGAAAGCTGAACCGGAAGAGAAGGGAAGAGGGGGACGCTTACCGGCCTGTGAAGTGGCCGCTGGAGTTTCAGCCGCTCCCGGAGGATATGGATCATCTGGAGGACCGCTTTTACGGCTGCCTGTTCCAGGACAGCGATTTTTCCAAATGGATCGAGGCGGTGGGCTATTCCCTGACCCAGCATCCGGATCCGCAGCTGGAGGCGACGGCGGATGAAGCCATCGATATCGTCTGCGCGGCCCAGCTGGAGAACGGCTATCTGGACACCTATTATATCATCAATGATCAGGATCAGATCTTCACCAATCTGAAGGACAATCACGAGCTGTACTGCTTCGGCCATCTGACCGAAGGGGCTGTGGCCTACTATCAGGCGACCGGCAAGGATAAGCTGCTGAAGGCCGCGGAGCGGTATGCGGATTATATTTCCTCCTGCTTCGGCCCGGAGGAAGGGAAAAAGAAGGGCTATCCCGGACATGAGATCGCGGAGATGGCGCTGGTGCGTCTGTACGAGCAGACCGGGGAGAAAAAATATCTGGAGCTGAGCCGTTTCTTTGTGGATCAGAGAGGGACCAGACCCTACTATTTTGATGAAGAGCAGCCTGACCGGGTGAAGAAGGGAGAGGAGGCAGAGGAGCGCTATGCCTACAACCAGGCCCATCTTCCGGTGCGGCAGCAGGATGAGGCGGTGGGACATGCGGTGCGCGCGGTCTACCTGTATTCCGGCATGGCGGATGTGGCGAGACTCACGGGAGACGAGAGCCTGTATGCGGCCTGTGAGAAGCTCTGGGACAACATGACGGGAAAGAAAATGTACATCACGGGAGGCATCGGAGCGACCAACCTGGGAGAGGCATTCTCCTTTAACTACGACCTCCCCAATGATCTGGCCTATGCGGAAACCTGCGCTTCCATCGGCCTGGTGTTTTTCGCGAGAAGGATGCTGCAGATCAAAGCGGACAGCCGCTATGCGGACGTGATGGAAAAGGCGCTTTACAACGGGGTTTTAAGCGGCATGGCGCTGGACGGAAAGAGCTTTTTCTACGTGAATCCGCTGGAAAGCCTGCCGGAGGCCTGCCATAAGGACGAAAGGAAATTTCATGTGAAGCCCGTCCGCCAGAAATGGTTCGGCTGCGCCTGCTGCCCGCCCAATATTGCCAGACTGGTGAGCTCCATTTCCACTTACGCCTATACGCAGTCCGAAGATACGCTTTACTTCCATCTGTACATGGGAAGCACGCTGGAGTGCGATTTCGGCGGAAAGAAGGCGGATCTGCGCGTCGCGTCCGCTTTCCCCTGGGACGGAAAGGTGACGGTGGAGCTGAGGCTGGATACGGCGGCGGACTTTACGCTGGCCTTCCGGATCCCCGGCTGGTGCCAGGGCTGGACGGTGAACGGAAAGAGCGGGGAGGCCGCGGGTACGGTGAAGGACGGCTATCTCTATCTTTCCCGCACCTGGCAGGACGGAGACAGGCTGGAGCTGGATTTCCCGATGACCGTCCGCGTGATGGAAGCGGATACCAGGGTGAGAGAGGACATCGGCAGAGCGGC
>CALWGL010000127.1 GCA_944380025.1 uncultured Lachnospiraceae bacterium | reverse complement strand
AGGAAGGATTCCAGCGTACCGATCATCACATAGTTTTTCCTGTCCAGATCGATCTGTCCGTCGTCCGCCGTAAAATAATACCAGGGTCCGTACCAGGTCATATATTTTCTTTCTTCGATGACCTTCCCCTGCTCCCGCAGACGCTCCAGTTCCGCCTCATCCGTAAAAAAATACTCCCTGCCGTTCTGCTCCCCGTCCCGCATGGGCCGGGTGGTGTAGGGAACGGCCGTATAAAGGGGTCCGTCCCCTGTGCCTTCCTTCAGCAGCCTGCGGTATATGGTATCCTTGCCGGAACAGCTTTTTCCCGCGATGTAAAAAATCTTTCCCATTGCTTCCTAATCCCCGTCCGCATAGCTGACCGCGCATCGTACCGCGCGTTTCCAGCCCCTCAGCTTCTCTTCCCGCTTCTCCTTCGGCATGAAGGGAGAGAATGTCCTCTCCAGAGACCAATTCCTGCGCACATCCTCCTTATCTCTCCAGAAGCCCACCGCGATGCCCGCCAGATAGGCGGCGCCCAGAGCCGTGGTCTCAATGCACGCAGGACGCAGCACCTTCTTGTCCATGATATCCGCCTGGAACTGCATGAGGAAATCATTGGCGCTGGCTCCGCCGTCCACGCGGAGGTTTTTCAGCCGGATGCCGGAATCCTTTTCCATGGCCTCCAGCACATCCTGGGTCTGATAGGCCAGAGACTCCAGCGTGGCACGGATGAAATGCTCCTTGGCCGTTCCTCTGGTCAGGCCCACGATCATTCCTCTGGCATAGGAATTCCAGTAGGGAGCGCCCAGACCGGTAAAGGCCGGAACCACATACACCCCGTCCGTATCGTCCACCGCGGAAGCATATTCCTCCGACTGCGGCGCGCTTTTGATCATGCGCAGCTCGTCCCGCAGCCACTGGATCGCAGCCCCCGCCACAAAGACGCTGCCTTCCAGCGCGTACTGAAGCTCTCCCTCTGTGCCCGCGGCGATGGTGGTGAGAAGCCCGTTTTCCGACCGCACCGGCGTTTCTCCCGTATTCATCAGAAGAAAACACCCTGTTCCATAAGTGTTCTTTGCCTCGCCCGCTTCAAAACAGCACTGGCCGAACAGAGCCGCCTGCTGATCGCCCGCCGCTCCCGCGATGGGAATCGTTCCTCCGATCACGGATTCCTCCGTATGACCGTACACACAGCTGGACGGCTTCACCTCGGGAAGCATGCTTTTCGGGATTCCCAGTCTCTTCAGGATATCCTCGTCCCACTGCTTTTTGTGAATATCAAACAGCATGGTGCGGGAAGCGTTGGTGTAATCCGTGACAAAGACCTTCCCTTTCGTCAGATTCCAGATCAGCCAGGTGTCCACCGTACCGAACAGCAGCTCTCCCTCCTCCGCCATCTGTCTGGCTCCCTGTACATGGTCCAGGATCCACTTGATCTTCGTTCCGGAAAAATAGGCATCCGGGATCAGTCCGGTCCGCTCCCGGATCAGCGCATCAAAGCCTTCCTCCTTCAGCCGGTCGATCTCATCCGCTGTCCTGCGGCACTGCCAGCAGATGGCGTTATAGACCGGTCTGCCCGTCTTCCGGGAAAAACAGATCGTCGTTTCCCTCTGATTCGTGATCCCGATCGCCGCGATATCAGACGGCTCCGCCCCGATCTTCCCCAGAGCCTCCACAGCCACGCTGAGCTGGGAAGACCAGATCTCCAGCGGATCATGCTCTACCCAGCCCGGCCTGGGATAGATCTGCGTAAATTCCTTCTGCGCCGAAGAGCATACGTGTCCGGCCCGGTCAAACAGGATACAGCGGGAGCTGGTCGTCCCCTGATCCAGAGCCATCACATACTTTGCCATATTCCCCTCCTTATTTTTCCCCTTTTTTCAAAGAACGGCCCTGCCGGGCCGTTCTTTTTTCTTCTCCTGTATCATATGCAGCCGTCCCGGACGGCCGTCCTTCCTGTCTTAAACCTCAACCACCCTGAGCTGGTTGGTCTTTCCGGAAATGCCGAGAGGCACGCCTGCGGTGATGATCACCTTGTCTCCGTGCTGGATGTATCCCGCGTTCAGCGCTGCCGTGACCGCCTCGTTGAACAGATCCTCCGTGGTATTCTCCTCGTGGATCAGAAGCGGCTGAACGCCCCACTGCAGGTTGAGCTGACGCCATACCAGACGCTTCACCGCGCATCCGATAATCGGGCAGCTGGGCTTGAATCTGGAGATCATTGCCGCAGTAAAGCCGGACATGGTAACCGTGATGATCGCCTTCACCTTCAGGTCCGCAGCCAGCGTGCAGGTCGCGTGGGAGATCGCCGTCGTCGTGTCTCCGTCGTCCGGAACCGCGCGCTTTTTCAGGCGTCCTTCAAAATCGATATCCTGCTCGGCTCTTTCCGCGATCCTGGCCATGGTCTTTACCGCCTCAACAGGATAATCTCCGTTCGCGCTTTCTCCGGAAAGCATGATGGCCGTGGTTCCGTCGTAGATCGCGTTGGCGATATCCGTCGCCTCCGCTCTGGTCGGACGGGGATTGTGGATCATGGATTCCAGCATCTGCGTGGCGGTCACCACCTGCTTGCCCGCCGCGACAGCCTTCTTGATCATCTCCTTCTGCAGGATCGGCACCTCCTCCAGCGGAACCTCCACACCAAGATCGCCTCTGGCCACCATGATGCCGTCGGAAACCGCAATGATCTCATCCATGTTCTTAATGCCCTGCAGGCTCTCGATCTTGGAAATGATCATCATATGGGAGTTGTGCTCCTCCAGGATCCTGCGGATCTCCAGCACATCCTCTTTCTTGCGCACGAAGCTTGCGGCGATGATGTCAAAACCCTTTTCAATGCCGAACAGGATATCGCTCATGTCCGATTCGCCGATATAAGGCATGGACAGATCCGCACCGGGCACGTTCACGCCCTTGTGGTTGGAAACCGGGCCGCCGTTTACCACGCGGCAGACGATATCCGTATCCGTGACCTCCTCCACGATCATCTCGATCAGACCGTCGTCGATCAGGATCCTGGAACCTGCGCTGACATCGTTCACCAGATTCTTATAGGAAATGGCAGCGATCTCATTGGTTCCCATGATCTCGTTTGTGGTCAGAGTGAACTTCTGCCCCGCCACAAGCTGCGTCTTTCCGCCCTCAAAATCCCTCAGCCGGATCTCCGGTCCCTTGGTATCAAGGAGAATGGCCACCGGCATGTTCAGCTCCCGGCTCACCTTGCGGATCGTATCGAATTTTGCGCCCTGCTCCGCATGGTCTCCATGGGAAAAATTGCAGCGCGCCACATTCATCCCCGCAAGGATGATCTCTCTTACCATTTCCTCGCTCTGAGAAGCGGGTCCGATCGTACAGATCATTTTGGTTTTTCTCATATTCACTTCCTCCGTCCTGTTATGATATCCATAATGCGTTCCGAAGCGGAAAACCCGCCGCCGTCCGGCTTTTCCACTCCCTGTACGTTCAGCCCAAGCCGGACGTACCTGTTTATCAACTTAATGATCTCCTCCGTGATCAGCTCACCCGGGATGATCAGCGGGATTCCCGGCGGATAGAGGTTCACATAAGTTCCTGAAATTTTTCCTGCCGCATCCGAAAGCCGCACAGCAGTCTTCGGCGCTTCCTCCGCTTCCCACAGCGGCATGGCGGATGCCGTGCGCGGCCAGTGCCGCAGGACATCTGCGCCTTCGGCTTCACACGCACAGCGCGGTCCGCCGCTTCTGTCTGTTCCTGATCCTGTCCTCTGCCATTCTGGAGCGCTGTCTGCAGGCCCTGCGGAGGACAGCTCTCTGTCGATCTCCTCCAGCGCTTCCGCCAGCCGGCTGAATCCCTCCTGCGTGTCCCACGGCGTCAGAATGGCCGTCACATACGTGTCGCAGACCATCTCCATCTGAAGATAATAACGTCTCAAAAGCTCTTTGTAAAGTAAATTTCCGCTAATTTTTCCGTTTGAGGCCGATATCAGAAGTTTTCCCCGGTCAAACGCTTTCATACGCCCCTGTCCGGGAAGCGCCGCGCTCAGGCAGCGCAGGACCCGAAGCCCGGAAAGCCTCTCATACAGGCCATCCAGCCTCTTTTCAAAATCCGCAAAGATCTGTCTTCCCTGTTTTTTCAGAAGGCCCGTGCAGAAATCCATGCTTCCCATCATCAGGTAGGAAGGACTGCTCGTCTGATAGATCCGTTCAAACCGCCGGACCGCTTCGGAAGACACTCTCTCCCCGTTCCGGTGCAGAAGCGCCGTCTGCGTCAGGGCAGGCAGCGTTTTATGCAGGCTCTGCACCACCAGATCGGCACCGAGCCTCACCGGGCTTTCCGGCTGTCCCGGCGCGAACCCGAAATGGGCGCCATGAGCGCTGTCCACGATCAGAACCGCGCCCGCACGGTGGACGATCCCCGCAATGGCCTCCACATCCGACACCACCCCGTCATAGGTTGGCGACGTGATCAGCACCGCCTGGATATCCGGGCAGCAGGAGAGCGCCTTTTCCACCTGTTCCGGCGCGATGGCATCTGCCACGCCGCCCTCCAGAACCTGCGGATACAGGAAAACCGGCTGCAGTTCCCGCAGAAAAGCAGCGTGATAAGCCGACTTATGGCAGTTTCTCGCCATCAGAAGCTTTCCGCCCTTCTTTACAGCCGCGGATACGGCGGTCAGGATCCCTGCCGTGGAACCGTTTACCAGAAAAAAAGTCTCGTCGGCGCCGAACACCTCCGCCGCCTGCCTCTGCGCCTCAAGCAGAACGCCCTCCGGCCGGTGCAGATCATCAAAACCTTCGATCTCCGTAATATCCAGCCGCGCCGCGGAACCCAGCACAGGACCGGCCTCTTCCGGCATATTTCTCTTATGGCCGGGCATATGGAAGGGATAATACGCCGAATTCCCGTACCGCTCCAGCCGCCCGATCAGGCCTCCGGCTTCCCCGCCGCAGGTCCTGTCTCCATTTTCACTGACCATACGATCCGCCTTTCCTATTATAGCATAAGGAGGTGCTCCTCTGCAAAAAAACAGAGCAGCAGGATCGATCAGCGCCGGCGCCCCCTTTCCTGCTGCTCCTTTTCTGCCTTTTATTCAAACTGAGCCAGATACATCTGCCGGTAAAGTCCCTCCTGCTGCAGAAGCTGTTCATGGGTTCCCTGCTGAACCACATCACCGTCGTTCACCACCAGGATATGATCCGCGTTCCGGATCGTGGACAGCCGGTGCGCGATGATAAAACAGGTCTTATCCTCCATCAGCTTTCTCATCGCATCCTGGATCTTCATCTCCGTCCGCGTATCCACATCCGAAGTCGCCTCATCCAGGATCAGCATGGCTGCCGGAAGCAGCATGGCTCTGGCGATCGTAAGAAGCTGCTTCTGCCCTTTGGAAATATTGGTCCCCTCATCCGACAGTACCGTCCGGTACCCTTCCGGAAGCCTCCGGATAAAACCGTCGATCCCCGCTTCCTTCGCCGCGGCACGTACCTGCTCCTCCTGCCTTCCGGCGTCTCCCTCCAGACTTCCATAGGCAAGATTCTCATAGATCGTTCCCGTAAACAGCCAGGTATCCTGCAGTACCATCGCATAGGCCCGGCGCAGACTGTCCCTCTTCAGCGACCGGATCTTCTCCCCGTCCACGGCAATGAACCCGCCGTCCGCGTCATAAAACCGCATGAGCAGATTGATCAGTGTCGTTTTTCCCGCTCCCGTCGGACCTACGATCGCTATCATTTTACCGGGTTTTACGTGGAAACTCAAGTCATGAATGATAGTTTTAGCAGGATTATAACCAAATTTTACATGCTTCAGCTCCACCTCCCCCTTCGTCTGAACCAGTTCCTTCGCCTCCGGCACATCAGCTTCCTCCTCCGCCTCATCCAGAAGCCGGAACACCCGCTCTGCGGCCGCCATGGAAGACTGCAGATCACTGATGATATTTGCCGCTTCGTTGATCGGCCCCGAAAATTTCCTGGAATACAGCACGAACGAAGAAATATCTCCCATGCTCATACTCCCGAACAGATACAGGACCGCTCCGAACACACTGATCAGGGAAAGGGAAAGATTATTGATAAAATTCACCATCGGCCCCACAATGCTTCCATAATACTCCGCCCGGTAATATGCCTGCATGGCTTTCTCATTCTTTTCCTCAAAACGCCCGATGGTATTTTCCTCCTGACAATATGCCTTCAGCGTCCTCTGCCCCGAAACCATCTCCTCCGCAAAACCGTTCAGCTCTCCCAGCGAAGCCGACCTTGCCCGGAAAAGCGGCCTGGTCTTCCCCGTGAGATAACGGGTGATACACATGGAAAGCGGCATGGTAAAAGCAAAGATCAGCACCAGTCTGGGCGAGATCATCAGCATCATGAAAAAGGCTCCGCTCACCGTGATCACGGTCGTCAGAAGCTGCACCACATCCTCAGACAGAGACATGTTCACCGTATCGATATCATAGGAGATCCGGCTGATGATATCCCCTCCCTGATGCACGTCAAAATAACGTACCGGAAGTGAAAGAAGCTTCTCAAACACATCTTTTCTCATCTGATAGACCACCTTCCGGCTGATCGTGATCATCAGCACCTGAAGAAGATAGGAAAAGACAGAGGATACCACATAAAAACCCGCCATCCAGGCCGCATAATAAAAAACTCTTCCAAAAATGACCTTCCCCGCGCCGGGCTCGATGGCATCCACCGCGTATCCGGAAAGCAGCGGCCCGATCAGGGCGAACAGATTGCTTCCCACCGTGAGCGCCATCGCTCCGGCCAGGTGCCACTTATAACGCATCAGATAGCCTCCCAGCCTCAGAAGCGTTCCTTTTTTACCTTCTGTCTTCATTTTCCGTCTCCTGCCTTCAGCATGCCATATCCCCGGTCTGCGACCGGCTGATCTCCCTGTAGACCTCACAGCTTTTCATCAGCTCTTCATGCGTTCCGTAGCCGATCATTTCCCCATCCTCCAGAACCAGGATATGATCCGCATGCATCACGGAGCTGATCCGCTGCGCGATCAGGATCGTAGTCGTATTCCTGAAATGCTCCCTCAACTGTCTGCGCAGCAGAGCATCCGTCCGGTAATCCAGCGCACTCGAGGAATCATCCAGGATCAGGATCTCCGGACCGGCTGCCAGCGCCCTCGCGATCAGCACTCTCTGCTTCTGGCCGCCGCTCAGATTTGCTCCGCGGATATCCAGCATGGCTCCCTCGTTCCTCTCTTTTTCCCTTGCGAATTCTTCCGCCTGCGCATAACGGAGCGCACGCTCTACCGCCTCTGCGTCAAGCGGTCTTCCCATCCGCACATTTTCATAGATCGAGTCCTCAAAGATGGTATCATTCTGAAACACAACGCCGAATCTGCTCCGAAGTTCCTCCTTGTCAAAGCTCCTCACATCTCTCCCCGCGATCAGCACGCGCCCCTCGTCCGCATCCATAAGACGCATCAGCAGCGATGCCAGCGTGGTCTTTCCGGACCCTGTGGAACCGATGATCCCCAGCATTTCTCCCTTTTTGACCGTGAAGGAAATGTCCTTCAGATTCGCTTCGTTCTTATTGTAGGAAAAAGTGACATGCTCGAATACGATCTCATCCGTATCCGCATCGTTCCCTTCTTCCGCCGCTTCCCTGCCTCCTGAAAGCTTTCCGAAGTTTTCCCCCTGAAGCATGCCGTCTCCCTCCGGAAATGTACTGCCGCAGGCCGGAAGCGCGCCGTCCTCCCCGACACCCGTTTTGCTTTTTCCGGGACCGGCGCCGTTCTCCCCCAGCAGCTCCAGATCATCCCCGCAGGCAAGCACCTGATCGATCCTTGCAGCAGATGCCACAGCCTTGCTGATGATGACGAACATTCTGGAGATAGACATCATGGCATTCAGGATAATCGTAAAATAGGTCATAAATGCCAGAATCTTTCCCACCTCAGATGTTCCCGCATTCACCCGGAAAGCCCCGGCAATGATCACTCCCACAAGTCCCAGATTCAGAAGCATGTTCATCGCCGGGTTCAGGACCGCCATCGTCCTTTCCGCATTCCTTTCGCAGGTCACCACCATCCGATTGATCCGGTCGAACTTATCCTTCTCATAATCCATCTTGGACAGCGCCTTGATCACCCGGATCCCCGCAATATCCTCCCTCACCAGACAGACAAAGCTGTCCACGCAGCTCTGCAGCTTTCGGTACATGGGCATCCCCTTTCTCGAAACCGTCACCATAACAGCGGCCAGCACCGGCATCACAAGAAGAAGCACTCCGGAAAGCACAGGATCCAGAGACATGGTGAACAGGACTCCTCCGATCAGAAGGATCGGCGCTCTCACTCCCAGCCTCTGTATCCTTCCGATCATCTGATTTACATTATAGGTGTCCGTAGTCAGCCTGGAGATCAGAGACGGCTTGGTAAATGCATCTGTCTGCCGCGCCGACAGGTACATGGTCTTTGCGAACAGGTCATGCCGGATGATCTGCGTAGCGTCGCTCGCCACCCGGGACGCCATCCTGTTCGCGATGATATTGAAGGAAACCGCGAGAATGGAGCAGACAAACATGATCCCGCCCCACAGAAAGATCAGCCGCAGGCTTCCCGCCGGGATCACGTTATCGATCACATAAGCCAGGATCCACGGAATGAACAGATCCATAATAGCTCCCAGAAATTTTATCAGAAATCCGACTGCCATCCGCCCGTAATACGGCCGGAGATAAAAGCCAATAATTCGTTTCATCGCAATCCTTTCATTCTCAACTGTTTCATCTGCAACAATTGCCCGTACTCAGATTATATAACACTTCTTCCGTTTTGGGCAAAAAAAAATCACATCCGGCTTCTTTTTTTCAGCCTGATGTGATCGATCTTACTGAAGCATGGGGGATTCGAACCCCCGACAACCTGATTAAAAGTCAGGTGCTCTACCGACTGAGCTAATGCTCCAAAAATATATTCTCTGTGATATGCGTCCGCAGGACATAAAAAAATGCCCAGAACCGGAATCGAACCAGTGACACGAGGATTTTCAGTCCTCTGCTCTACCAACTGAGCTATCTGGG
>CALWGL010000126.1 GCA_944380025.1 uncultured Lachnospiraceae bacterium | reverse complement strand
GCAAAGGAGGAGGAAGAGGAAAAAAATGATTCCTTCGATGTAAAGACCATGGTTCCTCTTGCGGTGGCGACCAGCATCGACGCGCTGGCGATAGGCGTGACCTTTGCCTTCCTGAACGTGGATATCGTTCCCGCCGTTTCCTTCATCGGCGTGACCACCTTTGTTTTCGGGATCGCGGGCGTGAAGATCGGAAATGTGTTTGGCCTGAGATTCAAGGCGAAAGCGGAGCTTGCGGGCGGGATCATCCTGATCCTCATGGGCTGCAAGATCCTGCTGGAGCATCTGGGAGTCCTTTCCTTTTAATTAAACCGGTCCGTCCCGGATCGGCCCGTCGGCCTGTCCGTTTTACATAAACCTTACAAAAACCAAACCATATCCTGCTTTTATCTTCTGCACGGAACCGTTATGATAACAATCGCAAACGGGAAAACGATTTGTGTAAAGGAGAAAAATTATGAAAAAGAAATTCGTAGCAATTGCGGCGGCGGCTACTCTTGTTATGGCAGCCCTGGCAGGATGTGGTTCCGCAGAAACGACGACGGAAAGCTCTGCACCGGCAGAGAGCAGCGAAGCGGTAAGCAGCGAGGCAGCTTCCGCTGAGGAGGCTTCCACTGAGGAGGCCAGCACGGAGGAAGCCAGCACCGAAGCGGCTTCCGAAGAAGCTTCCACCGAAGCGGCGGCCGAGATCCCCGCTGATCTGAGCGGCACCGTTTCCATGGCCGGTTCCACCTCCATGGAGAAGCTTGCAAATGCTCTTGCCGAGTCCTTTATGGCAGCTTATCCCGGCGTTACCGTTACCGCTGAGTTCACCGGTTCCGGCGCTGGTATCGAAGCTGTGACCGCTGGCAGCGTTGATATCGGAAACGCTTCCAGAAACCTGACCGATGATGAGAAGGCAGCAGGCATCGTGGAGAACATCGTTGCCATCGACGGTATCGCGGTTGTTGCCGACACCGCCAACGAGGTTGCGGGCCTGAGCGCGGATCAGCTGGCCTCCATCTACAAGGGAGAGGTCACCAACTGGAGCGAGGTCGGCGGAGCTGATCAGCCCATCGTTGTAGTGGGAAGAGAAGCGGGTTCCGGCACCAGAAGCGCTTTCGAGGAGCTGCTTGAGATCGAAGATCAGTGCGCATATGCCAACGAGCTGGACAGCACCGGCGCTGTTATGGCCAAGGTAGCTTCCACTCCCGGAGCCATCGGATATGTATCCCTGGATGTTCTGGATGACACCGTTAAGACCCTTGCCATCGACGAGGTAGAGCCCACTGTTGAGAACATCAAGGGCGGCAGCTACGCGCTGAGCAGACCTTTCGTAATGGCTACCAACGGCGAGATTTCCGAGCAGAGCGAAGCGGTTCAGGCGATCTTCACCTACCTTGCTTCCGAGGAAGGAAAGGCTCTGGTTGAGAGCGTAGGACTTATCACGGTAGACTGAGTCTGAGAACAGAATACACTTGATACGGATTACTTTGAGGCTCTGTGAAAACAGGGCCTCAAAACGGGTAAGCCTCCAACGTAAAGGACAGGTAAAAACATGAACGAACCTCTTTCCATCATACATGGCAAGCACGCGAAAAGCGCGGTTGAGAAGACTGCGAAGGTGATCTTCACCGTATGCGCTTTTTTTGCCATTCTGGCAGTTTTCTCCATCACATTATATATGATCGTAAACGGAACTCCCGCCCTGTTCAAGGTCGGCCTGGGAGAGATCCTTTTCGGAACAGTCTGGGAGCCGACGGCCGAGGACCCTGCCTTCGGCATCCTTTTCATCATCCTGACGAGTATTATCGGAACCTTCCTTGCCATTCTGATCGGCGTGCCGATCGGCGTCCTCACCGCCGTTTTCCTGGCGGAGGTGGCCCCGAAGAAGCTGGCAGGGATCGTAAAGCCCGCCGTAGAGCTCCTTGCCGGAATCCCTTCCGTGATCTACGGCCTGCTGGGCATCATGATCCTGAACCCCCTGATGTATAAGCTGGAGCTGGCCATCTTCAAAGGCTCCGAGACCCATCAGTTCACCGGCGGCGCGAATCTGATCTCCGCGGTGATCGTGCTGGCGATCATGATCCTCCCTACCGTGATCAATATCAGCGAATCCGCCCTGAAGGCGGTTCCGCCTCAGTATAAATCCGCATCTCTGGCGCTGGGAGCCTCCCATATTCAGACCATTTTCAAGGTGATGATTCCTGCCGCGAAATCCGGAATTGTGACCGCCATCGTGCTGGGCGTGGGAAGAGCCATCGGCGAGGCCATGGCCATCACCCTGGTATCCGGAAGCTCGGTCAACTTCCCGCTTCCGTTCAACTCCGTCCGTTTCCTGACCACGGCCATCGTCAGCGAGATGGGCTATGCGTCCGGCCTGCACAGACAGGTGCTGTTTACCATCGGCCTGGTGCTGTTCGCATTCATCATGGTCATCAACGTATGCCTGACCAGCATCCTCAAATCCGGCGATCCGGAGGCTCAGGAAAAGAAGAGAGCCGCGAAGCTGGCAAAGGAGGCCGCGAAGAGCGCGCCTGAAAAGAGCGAGGCTGAGAGAAAGGAAGCGGTGAGCTTATGAACCAGAGCGTTTTAGTAAAAAGAGTCAGAATCTCCGACATGATCCTGAAGGTGCTGATCTATCTGGCGGCGTCCATTTCCATCCTGCTCCTCGTGGGGATCATGTGCTATACCTTCATCAGAGGCTTTTCCAGCATCAGCCTGGAATTCCTCACCACGGTTCCCAGTACCCTGAAAGGAACCTTCGGTATCGCGGGAAACCTGCTGAATACCCTTTATATCGTCCTGATCACCCTGCTGTTTGCGACGCCCATCGGCGTGGGCTCCGCCATTTACCTGAACGAGTATGCGAAGCCGGGAAAAGTAGTGCGCGCCATTGAGTTCACCACCGAGATCCTTTCCGGCATCCCCTCCATCATCTTCGGTCTGTTCGGAATGGTGTTCTTCGGAACCACCCTGCATCTGGGCTATTCCATTCTGACCGGCGCCTTTACGCTGACCCTGATGGTGCTCCCTCTGATCACCAGAAACACCCAGGAAGCGCTGAAGACCGTGCCGGAAAGCTACAGAAGCGGCGCGCTTGGAATGGGCGCGACCAAATGGTACATGATCCGCACCATCCTGCTTCCCTCCGCCATGCCAGGCATCATCACCGGCATCATCCTGGCAGTGGGACGTATCGTGGGAGAATCTGCGGCCCTTCTGTTTACCGCGGGAAGCGGTTATCTCCTTCCCAAGACCGCAGCCGGCTTCTTCGACAAGATCTTCCAGTCCGGCGGAACGCTGACCATCCAGCTTTATCTGTGCATGCAGAAGGCCCAGTATGACGAGTCCTTCGGCATCGCGCTCGTACTTCTCGTATTTGTGCTGGCGATCAATATGCTGACCAAATACCTGTCCAAAAAGTTTAACGTGGAAACCAGAGAATGAGATACCAGAAAGGGAAAGCAATGGAAAACGTAAAGATCAGTACCAGAAAGCTGAATTTATATTATGGAACCAACCATGCGCTGAAGGACATCGACATGGACATCCGCCCCAATGCCATCACGGCCTTCATCGGCCCCTCCGGATGCGGAAAGTCCACCTTCTTAAAGACCCTGAACCGCATGAACGATCTGATCGACGGCGTGAAGATCGATGGAGAGGTTACCATCGACGGGGAAAACATCTATGATGAAAAGGTGGATACCACCCTCCTGCGTAAAAAAGTGGGCATGGTGTTCCAGCAGCCCAATCCCTTCCCCATGAGCATCTACGACAACATCGCCTACGGCCCCAGGATCCATGGCATCAAAAATAAATCACAGCTGGATCAGATCGTGGAGGAAAGCCTCAAGGGCGCGGCCATCTTTGACGAGGTCAAGGACCGCCTGAAAAAATCCGCTCTGGGCCTTTCCGGCGGTCAGCAGCAGAGACTCTGCATCGCGAGAGCTCTTGCCGTGCAGCCCGAGGTGCTTCTTATGGACGAGCCCACCTCCGCTCTCGACCCCATTTCCACTCTGAAGATCGAGGATCTGATGGAGGAGCTGAAAAAGAAATATACGGTCGTGGTCGTCACCCATAACATGCAGCAGGCGGCCCGCGTGTCTGACGATACCGCGTTTTTCCTCGTGGGAGAAGTGGTGGAAAAGGATTCCACCGGAAATATTTTCTCCAGGCCGAAGGATAAGAGAACTGAGGACTATATCACCGGCCGGTTTGGCTGATCGAGAATAAGGAGAGGAAAAAATGGCAATGAGAATAAATTATATGGAAGAGCTGGACAGCCTGCGCAGAAGCGTGAAGGAGATGGGAGAGGCCGTTGAGGCTTCCTTCGACCAGCTTCTGTCCGCCGTGGACAGCAAGGACGAAGACCTGGAAATGAAGATCATCAGCGGCGACAGGATCATCAATGATATGGAAAGAAATATCGAATCCAGGTGCCTGTCCCTGATCACCAGACAGCAGCCCATCGCGGGAGATCTGCGCATGATTTCCGCAGCCCTGAAGGTGGTGACGGACATCGAGCGCATCGGAGACCAGACCGCAGATATCGCGGAGCTGATGCTGCGCATGAAGGGAAGCGAGCTTGACCTTTATTCCAGGCACATCACCGGTATGCTGGGTGTTGCCAAGGAGATCGTCCATGACGCCGTGGACGCTTTCGTGGACCGTGACAGCAAGGCTGCGGATGAAGTGATCCGTCATGACGACGTGGTGGATGAGCTGTTCTCCAAGGTGAAGGATGATCTGGTGAGAAGGCTGCAGGAGGGCGTATCCGATGTGGACGCCTGCGTGGACGTCCTGCTGATCGCCAAGTACCTGGAACGGATCGGCGACCATGCGGTAAATATCGCAGAGTGGGAGCTGTTCCAGGAAAGCGGCTCCATCAAGGATATCCGCTTAATGTAAAGAATCGTTACCATTCAGCCTTCGGCAGAATGGTAACGTACCTTTTTTCGCAGGGAAAGATTTCCTGAATAATGACTGAGCCTGAAACAGCCTGATTTCCCTGAAAAAGCAGCCATATGGAGGCATTCCCTGCCCATATGGCTGCTTTTGTGTTACTGCTCTGCCGGATCAGCCGAGATAAGCCCTCAGCAGATCAAAGGTATTCTTTATCCCGTCTCTGTGGGAACGCTCATAGCCGTGGGAGGCGTACACGCCGGGACCGATCAGCCCGTGCCTGGCGTCGATCCCCGCATCCAGGGCCGCGTCCGCATCGGAGCCGTAATGGGGATAGACATCCACGGCGTAATCCACGCCGGCTCTGTCCGCCGCATCGATCAGCCCGCTGACTACATCATAGTGATACGGACCATGGCTGTCCTTGGAGCAGATGGAAACCTGATGCTCTGTGCAGGAAAGCCCTTCTCCCACACATCCCATGTCCACGGAAAGCAGCTCCGTCACCCCTTCCGGAACGGAAGCGCAGGCGCCGTGACCCACCTCCTCAAATACCGTGATATGCTCATAGACAGTCCGCTCCGGAGAGATCCCTTCTTCCTTCAGATAGGCCGCATAGCCCAGAAGGATCGCCGTGCTCAGCTTATCGTCCAGGAAACGGCTTTTGATATAGCCGGAAGGAGTGACCGTGGTTCTCGGATCAAAGCAGACGATATCGCCTGTCAGGATCCCGAGCCGCTTCACATCGTCCGCGCTTTTTACGGGCTCGTCCACCAGCACCTCCATGCTGTCGTAGCTTCTTTTTTTCTCATTATAATCCCCGTTTACATGAATGGAAGCGTTGGCAAGCTGGAAGGTTCCCGTATAAACCTTTCCCTTTCTGGTGATGATCCGGCAGTTTTCCGCTTCCGTATTGTTGGGGTTCAGTCCGCCCAGAGGGGTGAGCTTCAGCCTTCCATCGGGCGTGATCCCGGAAACCATGGCTCCAAGCGTATCCGTATGCGCCATCAGCAGGATGGGGCCGCAGGACGGATCCTTGCATCCGGCTCCTTCTGTTCCCGGGACCGCCCCGCTTCCCTCGCACAGCTTTACCAGAACCCCTCCCTTCACCGTGATCTGCGGCTCATAGCCGAGCTTTCGGTAAACGCCGCACAGATACTGCGCCGCGTTTTTCGTATAGCCCGAAGGGCTGTCGATGGCCAGAAGCCTCTGCGCCTGCTCCGCGATATATTCCACATAATCCTTCATCCTTTTACCTCCGTTCCGAAGCATCCTGCACGTTTTTGTACGGACTGCGCAGTAAATGCGCAGACCTGTCTGAACAGTAACCAGAGTATCACTTTTGTATAGGAAAATCCAGAATAATCGTGACAAAAGAAACCATTCTGTCTTATAATGAAGCCATATGAGCAAAACGGATGCTTTCCGATCAGGAGGATATTTTCAGGAAAGGCGGAAAAAAGGATGAGGACAATACCGGTTTCACAGATCACGGACGCGGTAAAGGAAATGTGCATAGAAGCCAATCTGTTTCTGACAAAGGATATGGAAAACGCGCTGGAGCAGGCCCGCCGGAAGGAGGAAGCGCCCCTGGGAAGGAGCGTCCTGGAGCAGCTTTCCCGCAACCTTCAGATCGCCGCAGAGGACTCCATACCGATCTGCCAGGATACCGGGATGGCGGTTGTTTTTCTGGAGGTGGGGCAGGAGGTCCATCTGGAAGGCGGCGCTCTGGAGGAGGCCGTCAATGAAGGCATACGCAGAGGCTATACGGAAGGCTGCCTGCGCAAATCCGTGGTTTCCGACCCGCTTCTTCGCGTAAATACGAACGATAACACGCCGGGAGTCATTCATTACTCCATCGTCCCCGGTGACCGGGTAAAGATCACCACGGCCCCCAAGGGCTTCGGCAGCGAAAACATGAGCCGCATCTTCATGCTCAAGCCGGCGGACGGAGAGGAGGGCGTAAAGAACGCCGTTCTCACGGCGGTGCGGGATGCGGGACCCAATGCCTGCCCGCCCATGGTGGTCGGCGTCGGGATCGGCGGCACCTTTGAAAAATGCGCGCTGATGGCAAAACAGGCCCTGACGCGGCCCCTGGATGTGCGCTCTGAGATTCCCTGGGTACGCGCGATGGAAGAGGAGCTTCTTGAGCGGATCAACCGTTCCGGCATCGGCCCCGGCGGCCTGGGCGGGACCACGACGGCGCTGGGGGTCAATATCAATACATACCCGACACATATCGCAGGCCTTCCGGTAGCCGTGAATATCTGCTGTCATGTGAACCGCCATGCGGTCCGCATACTTTGAGATGAGAACAGAAGCCATGCGGCCTGCATACTTTGAGAACAGAAACGGGAAGAAGGATCGGAGCACAGACGCTCCGTCAGGGAGGAAATATGGAAAAAAGATGCACGGTCCCCTTTGACAGGGAAACAGCCCGCAGTCTGAAGGCAGGAGACTGCGTATACCTCACGGGAACTATTTATACCGCAAGAGACGCCGCCCATAAAAGAATGCAGGAGGCGCTGGACGCAGGCCGGCCCCTGCCCTTTGAGATCAGCGGAAACGTGATATATTATATGGGGCCTTCTCCAGCCAGAGAAGGCCAGCCCATCGGCTCCGCCGGCCCGACAACAGCCAGCCGGATGGATAAGTATACGCCGGCTCTTCTGGACCTTGGCCTTTGCGGCATGATCGGAAAGGGAAAAAGAAGCGATGCCGTCAGAGACGCGGTCATAAGAAACGGAGCCGTCTACTTTGCCGCCGTAGGGGGAGCGGGCGCGCTCCTGTCCAAATCCATCCTTCAAGCAGAGGTCGTCGCCTACGAAGACCTGGGAACGGAAGCGGTCCGGAAGCTGACCGTGAAAGATTTCCCTGTGATCGTTGTGATGGACAGCCAGGGAAACGACCTCTACAAAACCGCGCTGGAGCAGTACCGGAAGGAATAAAAGATATATTATGAAAAGAATCGCGTTAATGGTATTCCGCCTCATTTTCAAAGCTTTTTATTATTTTTATCACATCTGCAGATGCGCTTCCCGGGAAGACATCAGCTATGAGGAGAGCTTCCGCTGGATCAAAAGGACGACGATCCTGGCAAACCGGGCCGGAAGAGTCACGATCGACGCCCACGGCCAGGAAAACCTTCCGGAAAAGGACGGCTTCATCCTGTTTCCCAACCACCAGGGCCTGTTCGACGTCCTGGTTTTTCTCGAATCCTGTCCGCGTCCCTTTGCTTTCGTTATTAAAAAGGAAGCGGCTGACATTATCCTCCTCAAACAGGTACGGAAGGCACTTGGCTCCCTTGTCATGGACAGAGAAGATATCCGCCAGTCCATGAAGGTGATCCAGACCATGGCAGAGGAAGTGAAAAAAGGAAGAAATTTCCTGGTCTTCCCGGAGGGAACCCGGAGCAGACAGGGAAACCATACCCTGGAATTCAAGGGAGGTACCTTTAAGAGCGCGCTGAAGGCCAGATGCCCCATCGTCCCCTGCGCCCTGATCGATTCCTTCATTCCCTTTGATGAAAACAGCATCCGTCCCGTCACCGTCCAGCTGTACTACCTGAAGCCTTTATATTATGAAGAATACCGGAACATGAAGACCACACAGATCGCAGAAGAAGTAAAAAGAAGGATCGACGAAGCGATCGCGGCGCATCCGTCGAAAAACGCGAAACGGCCTGCGAAACGGCCCTGAGAACGGCGCAGCAAAAAGTGATTGACAAACCGCTTTTGCTTATGTATAATAACTCATGCGTCACAGATAAGCGGCGTGTCCGTATTCATATTGGTAAAGGGCAGTTCGGTTTGCGGAGAAATACTCAAGAGGCCGAAGAGGCGCCCCTGCTAAGGGTGTAGGTCGCGCAAGCGGCGCGAGGGTTCAAATCCCTCTTTCTCCGTTTCCTTTACCAAAAGGATACGGGAAGCTTTGTTATAGCTTGGGAAGAAAAGAATCTTGAGCGATTGAGATTCCTTTTTTTCGCCCTTCTGACGGGTGTTAACGGCTGGTTAATTTCCGGTAAAAAGAAATTAAAAAAGTTATTGACATAAAAAGGAAGAAAGTGCTATAATAAAACTCCGCTGAAGGAAAACAGCAAAACAAAAAAACCTCAGCTAAAAAAGTTGAAAAAAGTGCTTGACGAAAGCGAACGGCT